>CAZJQT010000005.1:0-27896 GCA_964548655.1 uncultured Candidatus Saccharibacteria bacterium | reverse complement strand
CCTTTAATGATGCTGTCACTTTTTACCGTGAGGGCGGCCGAGAAGGCTACATACAACTGCCGACCGGTTCCGGCAAGACCGTCATCATGGTTGAACTGAGCAGACTCTTACTTGAGGCAACACCGGAGGGTCAAAGACGGCCACGCATTATGGTACTAGAGCCAACCATTGATTTAGTCAACCAAACAGTTGGCTCAGTTAATGCTAAAACTGGTAAGCGGCGTGGTTTTAAGGCTTTTGCTAACCACCTTGATGTTCGCGCACTCCACGGTGACGTGCCAACCAAGCAGCGTGACAAAAACTTACTTGAGGCTGAGATACTAGTAACTACCTATGATACTTTCCGTAACTTGATTGCCGACTTCGCTGTGGCCGAGTCAAAAACAACCGACCAATGGGAATCGGAAAGATGGGATTTAATCGCAGCAAACCGTGAAGCCGAAATAAAAAGAGACGAGCTTATTGGCCAACGTAGACGCTTTGTGAAACAGGCTTACCTAGACCAGAAAGTTGCCCAGGTGGGCAAACGAGTTGAAGGTATCCTTAGGAGTAAGGAGGTACTGGGTCTAGATGAGGCTTCCACAGCCCAGTTTGAAACCTTGCAAGAACTAGTGACTTCTGGAGAACCAGGCAAGCTTGTTTTGAAAAAGTTCCGTAAACATGTGCACTCGATGATTACACCACGTATCAAAGATGGCATGGAAGCCTACGCCAGGACTCTAGAAAGAGCGGATCAGAGACGTCGTGAAACCAATAAAAGAAAAGAAATGAATCTTCCCCGTATTGAATGGCAGTTTGATCCTGAGGAGGAGTTAGACAAAATCTACAAGCACTTTACTGAACAAGAAGCTGTTGTAATGCAACTGATGCTAGATACTCGCCTCAAAGAGACGCCGGCCGTACACGACCTCCTAGATTACAAAAGCCGCCAAACGGCCATCGAATATACTGACCAGATTAATGGCCAAAGATCTAGACTTATACGCACGAAGAACCTAATCAAAGGGATTGATCATTTCGAAGTTCTGAAACAGGCGGTCAGCAACTTTGAACTGTTAGCCTGCGATGAGGTGCATAGAGCCATAGGTTCACAGACTTGGAACGCCATCCGCGAATACGCCGAACAGCGCGATATTGCTATTTTTGGACTAACGGCTACTGACAAATACTATGATCGTGATCTAGAAGATTACTTTGAGAAAAAGGCTCATGAGCTTGACAAGATTGAAGCCATGAAGCGCAAAATCATCAATCCGGTAGCGGTCTTTGTGCACGACACTGGCTTGCGTTTCCAGCACGTTGGTCTTGATGCTGGTGGTGAATACGATCGCACTACCATCCGCCAAATGCGTTTTAACGAGGAGCGCAACCGGCTTGGAGTCGAATACGCCAGAATGCTCAGTGAGCACGGTTACCAAGGCATAATGTCGGCCATACCAGGTGATGAAGGTTCTCATGCCAGGGTACTGGCCGGTCTGATCAACCGCACTGAAATGCTGGATCCCAAAACGGGCGAAACCAGACTAATGCGTGCCCAAGTTGTCTTGCAAAGCACACCGGATAGAGAGGCGCACTATCAGGCCTTTGAAGCCGGCGAGATTGATTGGCTGACTTTTGTGGACGTTATTCGTGAAGGCTGGGACAGTGACGCAGCCAAGGCTCTCATCAATATGCGACCGACTCGTTCGCCACTGCTAGCTACTCAACGGGCAGGACGTATTGGTCGCACCTATGAGGATGCGCCAGTATCGGTTGTAATTGACTTTCATGATGGTATCGAAGGTGAAGACAGTCTGGATGAAATCCCACCGGTTACCATGGCCGATGTTTATAACCTTGATTCAATTGAGCAAGGCCATATTATTGGCAGTGACTTGCATAAAGATGCGCCAATCCTGGCCGTTCTACGTCAAAAGCTGACCCAGCCCATCGTGGCCCGTCACAACAGGTACGTTGAATTACTCGCCAGGAGTCCGGCCATTAGCGCCAGCGGCATGGCCTTGAGCAGCTCATCTACTCATAGTGCCATAGAGTGGCAAACCTTAGAATCAATACGTAAAGCCTTTGACGGCTTTTTGCCTAGAGAAGTTGTTGTCGAAGCCATCGAGGCCCAACCTCCCTTGGTCAGGACTATAAAAGGTCACCGTGGCTATAAGACAATGCTGTTATTTAATGTAGCAGATGTGCAAAAGTTGCATGCAGACAGCCCGGAAATCAACCCCTGGAAGCTATACGTTGATAATGACGGCGAGAAATGGATTACGCCGGAAGGCTGCACCACGCTTTTGTCCCAACGCTTCCCTACCATCCAAGCAGATCAAGTATCTAACTTTATCCAACAACTTGAAGCGGAATCTGGCACTGCATTTACCAAGAGCGTTGGGCGGGTTCAGCTTACTTTTAGCGACAGATCACACAGCAAATTTGGTCTTGCCAGTATATACAAACTACAGGAAATTACCGACCGGCTTGTGCCCTATTTGTTACAAACCTTATAGAAAACTGCGCTTCAAACCAGGCTACCCGTTAGCTAGCATCGCGTCTTAGGAACAGATACCAGGCGACTATCCAACCTACAACTAAGTATGCCAGGAATACCAGTGCGCCTTTGGGTGCCGTTAGAAAACCTGCAGAATCGCCGCGTCTGGTTTCAGCTACTAGCAAGCCATTAATTACCGGCGGTTGCACAACTTGTTGCAGAGCCGTAAATGGTAGGTAAACAGAATTGTGCTTGAGTAGCAGGCTCAATATGCCTTCAACTGGGTTGGGCACAATGAATAATGCGGCTATGGCCCCGACTTGATTCCGTATCAGGGCGGCGAATAGCAAACCGCCCATAGCAAAGCCCTCAGACAAAAAGACCGCCTTAGCTACATAGGTCAGGTAGTTAATGTCTTGATTAACAAGTATGTGTCCACTGGCAGCGACACCCAGCCGCATCAGGCCTAAGGCTATTAAACTAGCCAAGGTCGAAAAGATAGCTACGTATACTAAAACGGCAATAATCTTAGAAGCCAAAACTTTGCTGCGGCTATTACTAGCAGATAAAGTGTAGACGATAGTGTTGTATCTGTATTCATGCGTTAACAGCAGCAAGCCTATTAAACCTCCTGCCACCGATACAACGTTGGCAACCTGGGTTATAGTGCCTGCCAAAAACAAACTAGCTTTGGCGTGGTCTAACGGACTCAATGTTTCGGTCGGGACGTTCTTGAAACCCTGAACATAGAAGGCCAAAAACGCCAGCAACAACAAGAAACCAAGAGACAGGATATAGGTTGAACGGACTGTCAATAATTTCTTGAATTCGGATTTTAACTGCGGAATCATTTCTTACCCATCTTTTTACTGGTAGCTTGGAACTCTTCAGTGCCCTCAGTCAGCTCCAGAAAGGCCTGTTCCAAAGAGGCGTTGTGGGGGCTCAACTCTAGAACCGTTAATTTAGCGGTGTGAGCTAGCTTGCCAATCTCGTCAGTTTTAGCTGGGCTAACAACCAGTCCCTTGCCTTCTTTTTGATAGGTAAAGCCAGCACTTTTTAGGCTGTTTTCTAGAATCGTGGGCTGTGAGACACGCACAAAAACAGAAGTATTACTGCCGGCTAGTAATTTTTCAATAGATGTATCAGTAATAAGCTTGCCTTTGCCTATAACTATGACGTTGTCGGCCATTTGAGACATTTCACCAAGCAAGTGGCTGGAGACAAAAACACCATGGTCGTCTTTGGCGTAGCCGCGTAGAAACTGCCTCAACCAAGCTATGCCTTCGGGGTCTAAGCCGTTGCCAGGTTCATCGAGTATTAGATATTTTGGGTTGCCCAAAAGTGCGGCCGCAATGCCTAGGCGCTGGCTCATGCCCAAACTGAATTTGCCTGGTTTTTTCTTGGCGACGTCTTTGAGGCCAACTATATCTAAAACTTCGTCGACGCGCTTGTTTGGGATACTGCCAGCAGTGGCCAATACGTCTAGGTGATTTCGGGCTGAACGAGTTGGGTGAAAGGCTTTGGCTTCTAGTAGGATACCGACTATCTGAGACGGCTGTCTGTATTCTTGAAGAGCTTTACCGTCATACGTTGTAGCGCCGTTACCGCGGTCCAAGCCCAGCATTAGGCGCATTGTAGTCGACTTGCCAGCACCATTGGGACCCAAAAAACCGGTTACTTTGCCTGTTTCAACTTCAAAAGAGAGATCGTCAACCGCCAATTTCTTGTTATATTTTTTGCTCAGGTTGTTGACTTTGATCACGTAGACAAATTATACAGTACCTACAGAAACTTGGCTGAGCATGTCGGTCAGGTGCAGTTATTTACTGTGTTTCTTTTCGCGCCAAATGATTTTGTATACCTTGAGTTTATCTGGCAATTGATTAACATAAGGGATAAATGGAAATGCTAGCAAGGTGATTATCAAAGATCCAAAAATGATTGCAGCATCACGATCGCCGTTATCGGTGTTTTTAAGCAAAGTATGGTTCAGCACACCAATAGGTGCTAACCACCAAGCACCAGGTGTATTGCCCTTTTCTTCGCGAATCATGCCGTACTGGTCAGTCGTAATATTTAGAAGTGTTGCTTTCCCTTCCAATACGCCTGTGTCCGATAAGAATCGTTCCACGAACGTTGATCCATCGTTCAACGTCCCGCTATTACCTGAGCCAGCCAGCGCTGATTCATATAGCCCGGCTTTCGCCATGTTTGATAGCGAAGCGACAACTGACATAACTGGGTTTGTAGGCGCTTTGCTGGCGTCTGGTGTATCTTGGTCAAAATAATCACTCGCTACTTTTAGCTGATCATCTTGGACTTGCTTGGACTCGGCGTTAAATACACTCATATAGTCCGTTGGGCTGGACTGTGTTTGTAGATATTGTTGGTAGGGATTAGTGATGAAAATATTGCGCGCAGCGAACTTGTAAGGATCAATGTTATCCATATAGGTGGACGTATCAGAGCTATTATCAAACTCTGACACCAGCGTTTTGCTAACCAACGCCGGATCGTCCTGAGCAATCGATTGTATTGTCGTTGACTTGATATAAGGAGACGGCAAAAAGACGGCTAACAATAAGATAGTGACAACCAATCCTCCGGCACGGATAAATAATTTTTTGTGGTCAGCGGAAACTGTTTTTACATGAACATCTTTGCGGTACGGCTTAGCAATGCCTAGGACTCTTACTAATACATAATGTAAAAATAACAGTCCTACAATCACCATAGGAATAATGACAATGTGAACCCCGTAAATTTGACGATAATTAAGCGGGTTTAAATACCAACCAAGCCCGCCACCGTTATAAAAATCTGCCCCTTGCAAACCACGCCATTGTGATGAAAAATCTCCGCGGAGCACATAACCGAATTCTGTCTCAGCCAATACAACAAACAGCATAAGCACACCCAAGATCCATGATAAGCGGCGAGGCTTCTTAAATCCTGAGGTGAAGAAAACCACAAGTGCGTGCAAAATAATAAAAATAACAAATGCCTGGGTAGACCATAAGTGAACGCTTCGGACGTAACTGCCCAATGGGTTGGTTAGCCACCAATTTGGCCCAAAGAATGTCATTACCACACCCGTTAATATAAGCAAGACAAATGTAATCATTGATAAAAAACCAAGTGAGTAGAAGAACTTATTTCCATAACTAGGCACATCTTTAATCATGATGCCATTTGCTGCCTCTAAAAGAGGGTGCTTCTTAGAGCTAGAAGCTTTTTTTGTTTTGGACATTACGCTTATATTATAATCAAATTATTATAAAAAATACAACAGAGTATTCAACCAAGAACTAATGAAAGGTAGCGTAACTACAGATCTGACTTAAGCTCCAACATATACTGGCTGGGACGGTAGGATTCGAACCTACGAATGCCAGTACCAAAAACTGGTGCCTTACCACTTGGCCACGTCCCAACGTCGGCACGTATAATACGTGCCAAAGAACAGATTGATTATAGCTTATTAAGCTGGTTGTCTCAAAGATTCATTTATCTCTTGGGCGAATTGCCAGAAAAGCTTGAGGCCGCTTTCGCTCTCGACATTGACGGTGTCTGGATATTCAATTCTTTGTAGTGGGCGGCCAGGGGCTAAGATATCCCTAAACTCATGATCCTCGTATCTGTATATCCCATCAGGACACTCCAATATCGAATAAGCATGATTTTGCAGGACCTTGATATCCCTGTTTACCCTTCGAAGTGTTTTGACAGTTTCCAAAGAAGTTATAAAGTTTCCGTTTTCTCTCCGGTGCACAACAAAATATTTCTGGCCTTCAACATCACATTTGGAACCATCAGCCACGTCACGCAAGATTTCGACAATACCGCCATGATGTTTTTTTATGTGACTAGCTGGTTCAAGCTCCTCGGGAATGAACCCCCAGCGGCGTTCAGGGTGCGGTTCTTGATATTCACCGTCTTCATCAACAAAACGGTCTAACTCCAATATTGTCATTTCTGCCTCTTTTTGTATGAGTTTAATTGCGTCTACCATCGGTATACGCTTGTTGCAAATGGCTGTCAAGTATTTTTTACGGCGACTATACCATGACAGCAAGTAAATTACCCTTTAGGGGTATAATTCAGGTATGGCAAAGAAGACTAAAGAGGGTCGCCTTAATAAGTGGTGGACAGCTGTTAAGCGTGCTCTTACACCTTACCGCTCAGACGGCTACACGCCCGTGCTTGAAATACATGAGGTTGACACCATGCTGACTGACTACACTTTTCGTCCTATTGGTATAGGCGATACTGTTGCTGATGTTGAGCGCCGTAATAGCCGGAAACTCGCAGTAGCAAGACTTGAGCAAGACAGAGATGCAATAAATAAAGGGCTACGGGCACAACACAGAATATATATAGCCACTTTGTTGGCAAGTATGGTTGCCTTATTCTCGGCAGTTACAGCAATAATAATTTCAATTCATAATAAACCACCAAAACCGACCACGACAGTGATAAGATTAGATAGTAATGGGAAAGAAACTATTCAAACGACTAATTAAGAAAGCTTCGCAGCCCGTTCCAAAAGCACCGGACAAATAGCTGTATCTCGGTAGTTATACATAAACACAAATTGGTTTACATAGTTCTGTAGGTATTTGGGCGATACAACATGGTGTGTGCCGTCTAGGGAGCGTTTTAGTTGCGACCAGAAACCCTCTATAGTATTCGTAGAAGCGTTGCCGTGGCGATACTGTAAAGACCTATGGTGAACGGTATCGTGCTTGTAGCCAAGTTTAGTAAGGGCTTTGTATGAGCCGTATTCATCGCTATATATTTGGGTATTAGGTTCTACATTGGTTTGTATTTCTGGTAACAATGCTCGTGCCCCGGAACTTTTAACATGCTTAGCAACCGCATTTCCGTTACGTTCTACCATGCCGAACACGATAGATTTATTATCCCTATCATTGTTGCGATAGGCTTTCTTATTCCAGCCCTTACCGCCGATATAGGTTTCATCTACTTCAACTTCACCGCCTAGTTTAGGATTATCATCCATCAGCAAACGGATTTGCGTAGCCATGCGCCAAGCTGTCTTATAAGTTACTCCTAGATGTCGTTCCAATTCCTTGGCAGAAACACCATTTTTAGATACCGAGAATAGGTATATGGCGTAGAACCAGCTCCAGAGGCTAGTTTCTGACTTGCGGAAGATTGTATCGGCTAGAGGGTAGATATGGCGGTCACACTCAGAGCAAACAAAGCCCTTACGTCCCGTGATTGGGTGGAACTTCACGCCCACAACTCCACAGCGTGGACAGGTCTTACCATAGCGGTTTTCCAGTACGGCCTTTAAGCAAGCCCCGTCATCAGGGTATTCAGCTTTGAATTGCTTAAAGGTGTATCTCATAGCTACATTGTAGCAAATGATTACTTGCTAGTAAAGGAATAAATAACAGATAAGAGGTTGTACTTATAATTCACTAGTCATCAAGCAGACCCACGTCCTTTAGTCGCTTATAAAATTCTTTGCCTTGTATGCCAGTCTTTTTAACCTCTTCCATATTAGTATGGTCCTTTATGAAGTGGCTTTCACTGAAAGTTACGCCAACACTATCCTCGGGTGAAATATGGCGCATAACCTCACGGCCCGAAGTGCGGTCCTTGGCAGGCAGTTTTTTTGCTGTACCTAAAGCTATCCAAGCTCCCGGTAGCCTGCCAGTTACCCCAAAAGTAATTTCACCGGTAACGACTTTAATATCCTGCCCCAAACTAGTAACCTTGCCACGGAACCTTTTATTTTCTTTAACTTGAAATGGCCTAGACTCGTAACGTTTGAATATTTCAATAACTTGGTTAGCGGCACTAATACCCAGTCCCTCACTGACCTTTGCAAGTTCAGCGGCTGCTTTATCTTCATTGCCGGAAATCGCTAAACCAACCGCCTCAAGTGTAGATTTCGCAACCATGTACAGTTGCTCTGCTCGTGCAGGATAGTCAGGTGTTAGTCCGCTTTGCCGTAAAGCGACGAGAACTTCAGGTACAAGCTCAAGCGGTAGCAGGGGTGTATAGCCTTTCTCAAAGCCCTTTTTGAATGGTCCGCTGATTTGCGGACCACCAATTTTACTTCCGTGGATGCTCACTACAAAGTTGTTAAAGCTCGTTTTCTGTACCCACCGTGCAAACATATCACTTCTAACTCCGATGAAGTTAGCCATAGACGGCAAACTCATCAGAGTAAAACTTTTTACCTCAACCCCCTCAACAGTACCAGTATCAATCTGCATAAACTGTATTTCGCTGGGGAAAACTCCTGGGGATGGCTTCTCCTCAACAGAGATGGTAACACCTTTTTCCACAGGTACAACTTCTTCAGGTGCTACTTCCTCTTCAGTAAGAATAACTTCATCTAACTCTTCTGGCTCTTCGGTCATAACCCACTCTCTTACAGCCAGCAGTTTGTTGATAAGGTCTTCTTGGTTTTCTTTATCAGTTTGTACGGCCACATATTTACCAAAAATACCGTCAACAACCATGCGGTGAGTTTCTTCGTCATAAAATATGTTAGCGTCCTTCAATTCCGGAACTGTAGTTAAGATTTTGGCTTTTAGTTCATCTATATATACGCCCAGCAGTTTGTGGGGCAGAAAACACTGTTGACCCCGAAATCCGAAAGCTTTAAGCTTACCGGCCTTTTGATACCTATAAGTACGCTGCCGGTAGAAGTATTTAGCGCCTAATTCGTCTTCGGCTTCTACTGCGGACATTAGTCTAAAAACGTTATCTACCATGTTACACTCCTGTTACTACTAACAGTTTAGCGTGTAACACATGCTTTGCAATACAAATTCTGCCGTATTATTTATAACGACCTTTGTCTGCTAGCCATGAGCTTCTGTCCGAGTGAGACGCCTGAAGCTCCAATATGAGTTAATTGTACCCCCTATGCCAAGGTGCTGCAATATGGGTGCTACAATGAAAATAAATAAGGAGGGTTTATGAAGAAATATCTAAAGGCGTATCTAATCTTATCGGCTGTTGCTATTTTGGCTTTGATGGCAGGTCTGGGCTATGCAATTTACCAAATCAACAATCTTAAGAAAAGCCAAACTGCTTTGTCCGTTCAGCTGAGTGCTGTAAGCAGCAACGTGGATACTCAATCCAGCAGCATAAACCGGAATATAAATAATGTCAGTGACAATGTAGACAGCCTACAGAAGAGCGTAGACTTACTATTTAACAGATAGTCTCTGTTTACTTGCTGTCTTTGTCTTGGTTTGGGTACGCACTTGCTAAAATAACGCCAACAAGCAACCCTCCCAGAAAACCCATAATGACAGTGTCCCTATAACTGGCATCCACAGTGCTAAGAGCCGAAACACATATTATTACTAGCAGAATAAATCCTGGAATACCCAGCTTGCCAAAGTACGAGTGCCGTTTATTTTTCATAAACTTATGATACCACCGCTACTTGCTATGAGGGGATAGTCGCCTTTTTTACAATGACTTATGAACAGATTACGTGGGTTATACTAGAGACCATAATGCACGTGCTTGACCCCAAGGCTTTAAAAATCAGACAGGTTCGTCGAGCTAAGAACCAAAAAAGACGCTATGCCTACAGAGTAGTCAGTACCCTGCTCGTACTAATTCTAGTATTTTACGTCACCTTGAGCTTGACGCTGCCTTTGCCAGCCTTAAGCTACACTGCCAACCAACCACTCCCAGATGTAAATAAAGGCGTGAATCTAAAATGGCCCAACTATGGACAGTCGGCCATAGGCATAGTTGGTTTTGGGCCACTAGAAAGTCATGGTGATCAAAAGCCTTTCCCAATTGCCAGCGTAGCCAAAGTCGTTACCGCCCTAGCGGTTTTAAAAGCTAAGCCACTGGCTACCAGCCAGCCAGGCCCGGATATAACCATTACCGTAGCCGACCAAGATCTATACAACCAATATCTGAGTGAAGGTCAGTCAGTTGTAGAAGTTGCGGCTGGTGAGAAGATCAGCCAGTACCAAGCACTCCAGGCGTTGCTATTGCCGTCAGCCAACAATATAGCCGTTATTATGACTGACTGGGCTTTTGGGTCGCAGGACGGCTACCTGCAGTTTGTTAACAACTTTGTAGAGTCAATCGGCATGACCAACACCCACATTGCTGATGCCAGCGGCTATTCGCCAAACACTACCAGCACGGCCATGGATCTAACCAAACTAGCCGAAAATGCTATGGACCAACCAGTGATCGCCCAGATTGCCGCCCAGAGAGCCGCTAGCTTACCAGTAGTAGGCACGGTTTATAATGTTAATCGTTTGTTAGGTAGCAACGGGGTAATTGGTATTAAGACTGGTAATACCGAAGAAGCCGGCGGCTGTTATATGTTTGCGGCCAAACGCATCATAAATGGGCAAGATTTTACAGTAGTCGGCGTTATTTTGGGCGCGCCATCTCTGTCTACCAGCATGCACGACGCCCCTGGTCTAATTGATAGTACTTTTGCCAATATCCAGACCAAACAAGTCATAAAAAAAGGCCAACAATATGGCCAAATTACCCGTGGCGGCAGTGTTAGTGTACCAATTATCGCCCAAGCTGACTTGAGCGTACTAGCCTGGCCGTCCAAACCGCCGGCTTTGAGCGTTGAGATTAGCAACCTAAGTTTGCCGATTGACGCCCACACGCCGGTTGGTACTATCAAAGCCCACTCAGGTAGCTACAGCGCTGAAGTTAAGCTACTGCCTGCTAGTGAACTAAAACAGCCGAGCGTTTGGTACCGGCTGTTTCATATGGCAGGTCACTTGTAAAAATTGAGTATTATTTCTTGATAATGTCCGCTGGCTACTGTAGATTGTATAGACAATGCCTAAAAAACAAAGTCCATCTGCGGCCGACTACATCCAGCCACTATATATAAATGGCTTAAATGGTCGGATGCTGCACTTGCCAGCTAGTACCAACAAGACCCGTGAGATTTTGTTTATCTACGGGCACCATTCTAGCTTGGAGCGTTGGTGGGGCATCATGCAGGATCTGAGCCAGTACGGCAACGTCACTATGCCAGACTTGCCTGGTTTTGGCGGCATGGACAGTTTCTTTAAGATTGACCGTCGGCCGACGATTGATAATTTAGCTGATTATCTAGCGACGTTTGTAAAACTACGCTACAAACGCAAACGGGTGACTATCTTGGGCCTAAGCTTTGGCTTTGTAGTCGCCACCAGGATGCTGCAGCGCTATCCCGACCTGACTAAAAAGGTTGATTTGCTGGTTAGTGTGGTTGGTTTTGCCCGTTATGATGAATTCAGCTTTAGTAAACCGCGGTACTGGACATATTTGCTCGGCGCCAAGCTATTCTCCTACCACCTGCCAGCAATTTTCTTTAAAAACATCGTGCTGAACCCGGGAGTTTTACACCTGGCTTATTCACGCACGCACAATGCCCAAGAAAAATTTGCCGGGCTCAAAAAAGAAGATCGGCGGCTGATCATGAACTTTGAGGTTTACTTGTGGCATGCCAACGACGTAAGAACTTATATGATTACAACTACCGAATTTTTGCGCCTGGATAACTGCCAGCAGCGGGTTGATCTGCCACTGTGGCATATTTATGTTAAGAACGACCGCTATTTTGACTATAAGGTGGTAGAACAACACCTGAAGATTATTTATAGCAAAGTGCACACTGTTCAATCCAAAGCCGATAACCATGCGCCGTCAATCATCGCCGACAAAAAAGCGGCGGCTAGCTTAATACCACGCAAACTCCGCCAGATCTTATCCGAGCAATAGTTGCTATACTTGTAACATGAAAATAGGGCTAATCTGTCCTTATGATATTTACAAAGGTGGTGGCGTCCAGGAGTGTGTCTTGGCCATGCAAGAGGGTTTGAGTAAACGTGGCCACGACTGTTTGGTGATTACGCCCCAGCCCAAGGGTAGCGAATCTCTACCACCGCCATTTGTCCGGTTTATCGGTAGAGCCACCGATGTTAAATCACCCTTCCATACTACTGCTCAAGTGACCGTAAATGTTGACCCCAAAAGCGTCGATGATTTGCTAGAAATCGAAAAATTTGATGTACTGCATTTCCACGAACCGTGGGTACCGCTGCTGTCTAGGCAAATTCTGACCAGATCCAAGGCTAAGACCGTTGCTACCTTTCACGCCAAGTTGCCGGATACCGTCATGTCCAAGACTATTGAGCGGGCGATTACGCCGTATACCAAGTTTATATTGAAATATCTTGACGTTCTGACGGCCGTATCTGACCCGGCAGCCGAATATGTCCGTGGCCTGACGCATAAACCGATCGAAATCATACCCAATGGCATTAATCTCAACAAATATCAGACCAATCCGAATAAAGCCGCTAAAAAACGTAAAACAATCCTATACGTTGGTCGTCTGGAACGGCGCAAGGGTGTTGCCTATCTACTCAGAGCTTTTGCGCTGCTGAGCCAGACTAATAACCTAGAGTTAATCATCGCTGGTGATGGTCCTGATAGAACCAAACTCAGTATATTGGCTAACAATCTAGAACTGAATAATGTCAAATTCTTGGGTCTTGTCAGCGAAGAGCAAAAACTCAAACTATTAGCGCAAGCCGATTTGTTTTGTTCACCAGCCTTATATGGTGAGAGTTTTGGCGTAGTTTTACTGGAAGCAATGGCAGTTGGTTTGCCGATTGTAGCCGGCAATAACCCAGGCTACGCCAGTGTGCTCAGTGGCCGGGGGCAGTTATCGCTAGTAAATCCCAGAGATACGGTAGAGTTTGCGCGCAGACTAAGCTTAATGCTCGAAGACGAGGTTTTGCGTAAGGCATGGCAAGACTGGGCGGCGGAGCACATCAAGCAGTTTGACTATAGCCGAGTAGTAAAAATGTACGAGAAACTTTACGCTGAATCATTCAAATCATGAAGATCGGTTTTGTGCTAGATGATAGCCTAGACAAACCAGATGGTGTCCAGCAGTACATCTTGACGCTTGGTAGTTGGTTGATCCGCCGTGGGCACCAGGTTTACTACCTGGTGGGCGAAAGCCGGCGTAAAGATATACCCAACGTCATAAGCTTGAGCCATAACCGCAACGTAAGTTTTAATGGCAATCGCTTATCAACGCCCTTGCCTGTGTCTAAAACTAAACTCCGTAAACTACTGGATAAGCATAACTTTGATGTTTTACATTTACAGATGCCATTTAGCCCATTTCTAGGTGGTAGAATTGTCAAAAATGCTCAGCCACAGACGGCCGTAATTGGCACTTTCCACGTTCTTCCTTACAACTGGACAATGAAAAAGGGCGTCCGCTTACTCGGCTTGTTGACTCGACGTCAATCTAAGCACATAGACAGTTTGATAAGTGTCTCGCGACCAGCCGCTCATTTGGCCAAGAAAAGCTACCACAAAAAAAGCTTGGTGTTACCTAACGTAGTTGACGTTGAACGTTTTGCCCGTGGTAAAAGATTGGCAAAGTTTAATGATGGCAAAACTAATATAGTCTTCTTGGGTCGACTGGTTGAGCGCAAAGGCTGCCTACTGCTATTAAAGGCTATCGAGCACTTGCATAACAAACACCAGCTGGTCAATGTCAGGGTCTTGATATGTGGTCAAGGGCCAGAAAGACCCAAATTGGAACATTTTGTTGAAGACCACAAACTAAAGCATCTAGTCCATTTTGCAGGTTTCATCAATGAGGAAGACAAAGCCGATTATTTAGCTAGTGCTGATCTAGCGGTCTTCCCTAGTCTAGGCGGCGAAAGTTTTGGCATAGTTCTACTTGAAGCCATGGCGGCTGGAGCCGGCGTCGTCTTAGCTGGTGATAATCCTGGCTACCGCTCAGTGCTGGGCGAACGACCAGAGCAACTAATAAAACCAAACAACACTGATGAGTTTGCCAAAAAGCTCAAACACTACTTATATAACACCCAAGTTCGGCGTCGAGCCCAAAAATGGCAGGAACATAAAATTTTGGAGTTTGATGTTCAGCACATTGGACCAATTATGCTTGAGCTTTACACCAAAGCATTGCAAACCAAGGTGAAAATGAGATAATGTTCTCATGCTTTCGGTCTTCCGCCGCAAAACAAACCAAGTCGTGGAAATAACTGTTTCTAGCCGCACGGTCATCCGTGTGCTCTTAATGGTTATTTTGTCACTAGTCTTCTTGGCAGCTCTCAAGAAAGCCACTCACGCCTTAATCCTGATTTCAACTGGCTTTTTCCTGGCCATGGCTCTTAATGCCCCGGTTCATTGGCTGGCAGTGCGCATACCTGGCAAACGCCGCGGCAGCCGTACACTGGCAACCACTTTGTCGTTTGTAGTGATAATCGCTCTGTTAATCGGTTTTTTGGCCAGTATCGTACCCCCCTTGGTTGAGCAGACCGATAGCTTCATCCATGCGGCGCCAGGACTAATTGAAGATGCTCGTAAGGGCGATAGCACCATTGGGCGGTTTGTGCGTCGCTATAACCTGGAACCTCAAGTAGATAAATTCTCTGGCCAGTTGTCTGATAGATTGGACAATGCCACTGCCTCTGCCGTCAGCATATTTACTCGTATTACGAGTAGTATCTTCTCTATGCTAACTGTGCTGGTTATTGCCTTCATGACTTTGATTGAGGGTCCGCGCTGGCTCGACGTCGCCAGGCGTTTACTGCCAGAAGAAAAACAACCACATGCCCGTAAGTTGTTGTTTGATATGTATAAGGTTATAAAAGGTTTTGTGAACGGTCAGGTTCTGCTGGCAGCGATTGCGGCCAGTTTGATACTGGTGCCATTAGTGGCCTTGGGTGTCAGTTATCCTATTGCCTTGATGGTAGTGGTGTTTATTTGTGGCTTGATTCCTCTGGTTGGCCATAGCATCGGCGCTATTATCGTTAGCACGGTGGCCTTGTTCCATTCGCCAATCACGGCGCTAATTATTTTGGCCTACTATATTTTGTACC
Organism: uncultured Candidatus Saccharibacteria bacterium; assembly: GCA_964548655.1. Taxonomy (GTDB): domain Bacteria; phylum Patescibacteriota; class Saccharimonadia; order Saccharimonadales; family CAZJQT01; genus CAZJQT01. The sequence continues at coordinate 12,506 of CAZJQT010000005.1, read as the reverse complement.
AACAGATCGAAAACTACGCTATTCAGCCTAAGATCCAAGCTAACTCTACTAATATGTCACCTTTGCTTGTGTTTTCATCTGTCATAGTCGGCGTTAGCTTCGGTGGCCTATTCGGTGGCTTGGTGGCCATACCACTAGCTGGCTGTATCAAGATATTAGTCAAAGATTACGTAGACAGCCGCAATTTGCTCAGCGATCCAGCTTAAGCTACAGGCGGAACCAAACTTGGCCGTGCTCAGTGTCGCGTAGTCCGATGCCCTGTTCTTCCAGTTCGTCACGTAATTTGTCAGATTTTTCCCATTCCTTGGTCTGTCTTGCTTGTTCGCGCTGTTCTATCAGTTGTTTTTGGGCTTCGGTGATATCCGGTCTATTATTAAGCTGAAGACCAAGTAAGGTGTCGATTAGCTCAAGGGCGCCATCTGAATACTTACCATCCTTACTAGGGATGCGCTGTTGTTGCATGTAGTCTATGTGCTTACTTAAACTAGCCAAGGTTTGGGGTAGATTTAAGTCGTCTGCTACCGTGTCTCGAATTGACTGTAGCGTATCTCGCCACCTTATATCGAGCTCTTCAGGCATGGTTGGGATACTCGGCTGGTGTCTCAGGTCAGCCCAAGCACGCAGATCTTTGAGTCGATTCTGAGCGGCTTCAAGATTCTCCCACGTAAAGTTTGATTGACTGCGGTAATGTGACTGCAAAACCAACAAACGGAAAGCTAGCGGGTCAAAACCCCGCTCTTTTACATCTTCTAGAGTGTAGAAATTATTGAGTGACTTGCTCATCTTACGACCGTCAACCAACAAATGTTCGTTATGCACAAAAAACTTGGCATAGTCATCTGACTTGCCAGCTGTACTTTGAGCAATCTCGTTCTCGTGATGCGGAAAAATCAAATCGACACCGCCAGTGTGGATGTCAAACGGCTGACTTAGCTTGTTGATGCTCATAGCTGAACATTCAATGTGCCAGCCAGGTCGTCCTAGCAAGTTATGGCCATCTAACTCAAGTTCCCAGGCAGGTTCATTGTCTTTTTGAAGCTTCCAGAGAGCAAAGTCATGAACTGACTCTTTGTCATATTCATCATTATTTATGCGGGCCGCGCTGGTATTCTTACTGTCTAACTCTAGTAATTGCCCATACTGCTTGCCACTTTGTTTGTATTTCTCTATAGAAAAATAAACGCCGTCATCAGCTATGTAAGCAAAGTCATCCTTGAAGAGCTGTTTGATGAGAGTTTGCATATTCTCAATATGCTCAGTGGCTTTGACAAAATCTAGCGCCTGAACATCATTGCCGATTGCTTCCATGTCCGCCAGAAAAAGCTGCTCGTACTCGGCTGTCAGTTTCTGGAGCGCTTCTTCAGGCGCCAAGTCCGGGTATCTCTCTTGGCTGCGACGGATTGTTTTATCATCAACGTCGGTAAAGTTCATGACGTGATGCACTTCATGGCCGCTGGCCTGAAGCGCGCGCCGGAGCGTATCAGCGTAAATGAAGCTACTCAGATTTCCGATATGAATATGGTCATAAACTGTTGGTCCACAAGAATAGATCCGAATCTTTTTATCGTTCAGAGGCTTGAACGACTCAACTTTTTTGGTAAGCGTATTAAATAATTTCATGACTTATCTTCAAGTTTAGCAAGTAAATCTGTAGCTATCTCAATCACCTCGGATTTTATGTCGTTTATCCCCCTACCGTCAGTGATTTTAAACCCACTAGAATAAATGTGTCCGCCGCCACCGAAACGCTTGGCCAGTGCGTCGCCAATGGTGCCGTTATGGTTTGCCCTAAAAGCACCAGTAATTTTGCCGTCATTATAGATCTTCAAAACTATGGCGGCTAATACCCCATCAATTAGTAGCATATCGTTATGAATCAGAGCAGCTGGGTTATAGAGAGGGCTGTATTCAACGATCTCTTCGTAAGGAACGCTGACAATAGCTAACTGCCCATCAGCTACCAGCTCGGTTCGGTTAATTAATTCAGCTTTGTAGCGGAAGACTTTTTCCGGCATTTTCATATAGGCTCGCCGAGCTTCTTCGAGTGCTGGGCGGTCAACACCAGATTCGATTAAATCAGCCATTATGCGGTAGGTTATAGGTGTCGTGCCTTCGCTGCTCAGCCCAAGTGAATCGGCCAGAATAGAGCTAGCAATATGGGTTTTGGCCTGCAAGTTAAGAGACCATTTCAGCTCTTGGGCTAGCTTGTAGATAACTTCGCCGGTTGCTACGGCGTCGTTATCATTTATGACTATTGAAGCATACGGAATATCGCATTCAACATCACTATGATGGTCTAGAACGATAACTGGTTTAGACGCTACCCAATGTTGATAATCACTTTTGGCAAGCTTTTCTAGGAGCGCTATGGCGCTAGTATCGACAATAATACTAAGATCAAATTTGCTGGGCATGTCTTTGCTTACCCTGTCCCAACCCCTGAGATGTTTGAGATAGTCTGGTATATCGACGCCGCAATACAAATATGGCTCTTTCCCTAAGTCCCCCAGAACTTGTTCAAGAGCCAAAGCACTACCCAGACTGTCACCGTCGGGGTTATCGGCTTGGATGATGACTATGTCTTTAGCTTCATCAATAATTTTTTTGATTTCAGCAGCTTTAGCGTATCTCATAGCAATGTCCGCCCATCTAATGCCCGGCTAAGGGTGATTTGGTCGGCATATTCTAGGTCAACACCGACTGGCAAGCCACGAGCCAAACGGCTAATCTTAACTTTGCGCTTACCAATTTGCTGTTGAATATAAAGTGCGGTTGATTCACCTTCAACGCTGGCATTAGTAGCTAGGATGATTTCCTTAACCTTGTCTTCATCCAGCCGCTTAATAAGCTCGGCAATGTGTAATTGATCTGGAGAAACACCATCAACTGGTGACACCAAGCCACCCAGGACGTGATAGGTACCTTTAAAGTGACCAGTCTTTTCTAGCGCCAAAATATCAAATGGTTCAGCCACCACGGCTATGATGGTTTTGTCACGGCTAGGGTTAGCATAAAGATCAGAAATAGCCTGACCTTTGGGGACAAGAGCAAAGGTTTTTTGGCAATAACCGACTTCACTGTGCAGTTTAGCTAGGGCATCAGCTAGACGGCCAGCCGAAGCCGGATCGGCTTTGAGTAAGTAATAAGCGTAGCGTTCCGCCGTGCGCGAACCAACGCCTGGCAAAACACCAAGCGTTTCAATGACAGACTCTAAGGCTGGCGGCAATACACTCATTAGCAGTAAGTCTCTATAGGCCTAGATCGCCCAAGGCACCCATCATGGGCTGCATTTTTTCGGCGGCGACCTTTTGGCTTTGTTGGATGGCTTCTTTAACAGCGTCCTCCAGCCATCTTTCTAGCTGGCCAATATCGTCTAAGTCGACTGCTTCAGGATCAATACTGATTTTCTTGATTTTCTGCTCACCAGTTATCTCAACCTTAACGGCCCCATCGCCTTGCTCCACGGTCATAACCATTTTCTGCAACTCTTTTTGCAGTTTTTTAACTTTCATCAACATCTTGGCTTGGTCAAAACGGCTCATAAGCCTCCTTCGTTATTACAGGTGTTATTGTAGCAGATTCAGAGATGAAGATTAAAGCTGTGGCGCGTCTCCGGGGCTTGTGACCAAGCAATGTAATAGCGGCTTATATGATAATAAGACGTCACAGCGACAGTCAGAGACAGTAAAACTACGCCCACAAACCGGGCTAAAGGATTACGCGGAAACACCTTGAACCATTGGGCTAATAAAAATGCCAAGCCGGCTGCCATCACCAGGTAGATAATCGGCAGCAAGACAGCCGAAGAAACACTGCCACCCAAGCCAACAAGCAAGAATAACATCACAAAACAACTAAGCATCAGCTTGGCTCGAGTTAGGCGCCAGCTAAAGCGGGCAGCGTAAACACCCAGCGCAACTAGTAGCGCACTAAAGGCATCGAGTATCGGCAGATTAGCCAGATGATTTGTGGCGTCAGGCTGTGACCGCCAGACTAAAGCTGAAGCTAGTCGAACAAGGTTAAACGGAAAGTGCTTGAGGGTTGATAATTGTTGCGGCAGACCTACTATTGTGATCAACACTTGTATATTGTGCCAACTGGCCCACACCAATGGGCTGATGACGGCTAAGACCATCAGCCCTAGGAGAAGACTGAACCAGACACTAACCTGGCTTAGCTCATTGGCTATAGACTTACGCTGCCACATGACCAACAGCAGAATCAGCCAAATAAAACCCGGTATATAAATAGCTGTGCTGGCACTCAAGAATAATAAAAATAAAGCTAAGCGCCGGTTAGATGTGCTGTACATCCAGCTGGCTAACCAAAGTAGCGGTAACACCAGTAAGAAACAAGCTTCTGGAGTAGCAAGACGAGTGGTTTGCAGCAGCCAACTACTGCTTAAAAGTAGCAAACTGCTCAGCAGAGCAATCTTACGGCTGTGCCAGCGTCTGATAATAAAGAAACCAGACAATACCGTCAACAGTCCCATGAGAGCACTAACGCTTCTTAGGTATATGGGTTTAGTTAGCTTTAATTTGATTAGGCTGTAGGTCAGGACCTTGTGCGGCGCAAAAACTGGGTTGGCTATGATCTGCTTGCCGGATTGTGCGGAATGTATATAGCTAACTTCGTTTAAGCTCAGTCCTGGTGTTAAGTTACCTAGCCGATAGCCAAGTGTGCCGGCAATGATAACCAACGTCAACAAACCGACTAACACCGGTTGCCAATAATCCAACAGTGCCCAAACAAAGCGCCTCATGCTTAAGCACAATTATACTGATTTTAGCAGCCACTAGCTAGCCCAGGTACACACTTCCGCACTTTAGGCTCAGGTGCGATTTCTCTTTGAGTAGCACAAGAAGCTGTACATAATAGTACTGCGACTGAGCAACGCAAAAGAAAATCGTATCTGAGTCAAAGAAGCCAGCAGAGTCAAGTGCTCTGCACTTGAGCAGGCTGGCTGGTGCGGGAGGTGTGTTAGTTCTCGAAGGGCTGGGTGTGTTTGGTGTCCAAGCTACTGAACTTTTGCTTATCGCGGTCGAAGTAAAGTTCAATGTTGCCGGTTGGACCATTACGGTGTTTCTTGATGAAGATGTCAGTTACGTTTTTGCGTTCGGACTCGGTGTTATAGTAATCTTCGCGGTAGATGAAAGCCACGACATCAGCATCTTGCTCAATTGAGCCCGATTCGCGTAGGTCGGCTAGTTGCGGGATTTGCGGGCTGCGGCTCTCAACCGAACGGCTAAGCTGACTAAGTGCCATTAGTGGAACGTTTAGTTCACGGGCAATGCTCTTAAGACCTCTGGATATTTCCGATATCTCTTGTACCCGGTTACCATCGCCGCCAAAACGACCACCGCTCATCAGTTGCAAATAGTCGACTATTATTAGGCCAAGATCATGCTTGTGAGCTTCACGGCGGGCTTTGGTGCGCAGTTCACCGACCGTGATGCTGGGTGTGTCGTCTATATACATCTGGACTTCGGACAACGCCCCCATAGCTTGGCCAATCTTTTCAAAGTCAGTATCAGTCAGGTTGCCGGTTCTAAGTGCCCAAGCATCAACCCCAGACTCCATGGCCAGCATCCTATCAACTAACTGTTCCTTGCTCATTTCTAGGCTGAATAACAACACCGGCAACTTGTCTCTAAGTGCAACGTTGTGAGCAATGTTTAGAGCCAGAGCGCTTTTACCCATCGAAGGCCTGGCTGCTAGGATCAATAGATCGGACTTTTGCATGCCGGCCAGAACATTATCGAGGTCTTTGTAGCCAGTTGCTACGCCGCGAATTTTACCTTTGTCTTTATGTAGTTCATCGAGACGCTCGAAGCTCTCACTCAAGATTGTTTCCAAACTGGTTAGGTCCTGGTGGATGTGGCGCTGGCTGACATCAAATAAGCGCGTTTCAGCTTCCTCAATTAATGCCTGTAATCCCAAGGTCTCGTTGTGCCCCATGTTGGCAATGTCTTGAGAAGCCTGGATCAGCCGCCGTCTGAGAGACTTTTGAGCAACAATTTCGGCATATTGATCAACGTGTGAAGCAGTTGGGACATAATTGGTCAGTTCAGTTAGGTAAGGTGCGCCTCCAATTAGTTCTAGCGAGCCGTTGGCTTTTAATTGGTCGGCCAAAGTTAAAACATCAATCGGGCTGCGTTTGTCGTAAAGTTCAACGATGGCTTCATAAATACGACGGTGTTTTGGGTCAAAGAAGTCATCGGCCGAGACGGAATCAGCAATCTTGATCAAAGCATCAGCATCAATCATGATGGCTCCCAACAAAGATGCCTCAGCATCCAAGTTTTGCGGTAAGGTTTTTAATTGTTGGTCGTCCAAGTCAACTCCCTCTCTAGTAGGCCTATTCTAACACCTCAGCACCACCAAAAATATTGCTAATGTTTTTAACAGCCTGGTCATCCTCTTTAAGGCTTTCGGGCTGGCTTTGAACAACTGCATGCTGGACATCGCGGTCAACTAATAGTTCCATCTCAATGTCTTTACCGGTAATGTCGTTTACAACGTCCTGCAATAATTGTCGATTCTTAGCATCGTTCAAGCGCTTTTGATGGAATGGAAAAGCAAACCGTAGCACTAAACGGTCTGGGCCCAGGTCAGCTTGAGCCATTCGGGCGATACCATAGATAGTGTTGTTCTTACTTTTTATAGCCGCCAACACTTGGGTCCAGGTATCACTGTCCGTATCGACTGGGGGTTTAGGGCGGGTTTTAGGCGCGACTGCTGGCTCTGGCTTTCTAACCTCCGGTTTTGGCTCGGTTGCAGGTATTGGGGTGGCCAGGATCTTAGCAATGGGTTTTGAATCATTGACGACTTGCTGGAATAGCGCTAATTCTAGGCTGAGTTTAGGTTCGCGTGAACCCGGAACTTTTATAAGTTGGCTTAACAGCTGTAAGATCTGGGCCAATGGCAAGCTTGGCTCGGCCGCCAGCAGCTCAGTTCTAAGAATAGTTGATAATTGTTTGGCTAGCTGACTAGCTGCCAGGCCTTGATCCGCTAAATTGTTGAGGGTTTTAGCTAGTTCTGCCAAGTTGTTTTGCTTGATAGCATCAACAATTGAAGCCAGGGCGTCTCTTGGCGCATAACCAACCGCTTGCTGCACATCTTCCAGGGTGATATTTGAGTTAGCGTGTTTAACTTGATCTAATAGACTCAAAGCGTCACGGAACGAGCCATCAGCGTGCCTAGCAATTAGCTCGATGGCCTCAGCACTGATTTTTATCTTTTCTTTCTGGGCGATGTCGGCTAAATGTGTGGCAAGTACTTCAGGAGCAATTGGCTTAAAGGTAAAACGTTGCGTGCGACTGACTATAGTCTCCGGCAACTTATGTGACTCGGTGGTGGCTAGGATAAAAACGGCGTGTTCAGGTGGTTCCTCTAGGGTTTTGAGTAATGCGTTAAAGGCTTCGCGTGTCAACATATGGACTTCGTCAATTATGTAGACTTTGTACTTGGCAGAAGTCGGGGCCACTCTAACGCGCTCGTTTATCTCGCGGATCTCATCAATCCGGCGATTACTAGCGGCATCAATCTCAATAATGTCTAAGTGGGTTGATTCGTCGTCATATTTTAGGCCGTTGATCTCGTGCGCTAGAATGCGGGCAATGCTAGTTTTGCCGACCCCGCGTGGGCCACTAAACAGATAGGCATGGCTAATCGAGCCTTGTTTGATGGCCTTTTCCAAAGTGTCAGTTATGTGCTTTTGGCCAGCAATTTCTGACAACTTCCTAGAACGGTATTTCCTATATAAAGCCTGCCCCATAGTATGTAATAGTCTACCCTTATCGCCGGCTGACGTCTATGAACATTGACTATATAACTACGGGCTGATCGCTAAAGCGCTGCTTCGAGAGCGGCCCACTCGGTCTGGGAATCGTCTTCTGGTACGTTGACACTGACTTGGTCGCCGGGTTTGGCTTTGAAATAAGTCACACTGGCTAATAGTACACGGTACATTTTGCCACTGACATCAACGTAGTAGTGGCCATTTTCTAATTTCAACATGCCAACTACCTGTTTTCTAGGTACTGGACCAATTTGCTTGTAAAGGAAGGTGCCATCGTCGGAAATAGTCAGCTTTAAGATATCGCCCTGGACCAACTTAGATTTGCTGGCGTAGTTAGCCGGTACCGGGTAGCTCTTAGCGTCTGAGCCGACCATGTTTTGGCCATCAAAAACGCCCTCAATGATCTTGCCTAGCGGTTCATCGCTAACTCCAGATAGATCAACCGGTTCTTCGCCCACCAAACTGACTAGCAGCTCCTTAGCCGCCGCCATACTGGTCTCGGCTTCCAGGATGAGAGCTTTTAATCTTTTGATTTGTTTTTCAGGTACTTCTGCCACGATATTTTAACTCACATAATTCAAGTGTTTATTTGTACACTTTGGCCTTACCGTACCACGATACTGACCCCAAGTCAAAGCCCTGTGGATAATTAAAAAGCCACCTGAACTTACTCAAGTGGCTTGATAAACGTGAAGCTAGTCAGATTTAGGCTAGTTCAACAGTTGCGCCGGCTTCTTCCAAGGTTTTCTTGGCGGCTTCGGCATCTTCTTTTTTGGCTTTTTCTAAGATGGTCTTAGGCGCACCATCAACTAGAGCTTTGGCTTCGCCAAGACCTAGTTGAGTAACGTCCTTAACGGCCTTGATGACAGCTACCTTTTGGGCACCAGCGTCCTTCAAGACTACGTCGTACTCAGACTTAGCTTCTTCGGCTGGAGCGGCTTCACCGCCAGCTGGAGCTGCGGCAACTGCTGCGGCTGGAGCAGCGGCGCTAACACCCCAATACTCTTCTAGAAATTTAACAAACTTGCTGATTTCCAATGCTGACATTTTGTCTAGCTCGGCAACCAACTTCTCGAACTCTTTTGGAGTTTCTACTTTAGTTTTCTTATCATCATCTGCCATATAGATCCTTTCTTATTGGCCCAAAGCTTCTGCTCGGGCGCCAAGTACGTTCAGTACTCCGCGGACATTGCCGCTCATTACATTTATGAATCCACCTAGTGGTGCGCTTAAGGTGCCTACCAGCATTGCTCGCAGTTGATCTTTGCTTGGTAGGTCTGCCAGAGACTTAACGTCTTCAGCGCTCATGAAACTACCATCGCTACCAATCGCGCCAACAAATTGCAAGCTCGGCTGAGTTTTAGCAAAAGTTGCCAAAGCTTGGGCCGGAGCGGCTTCGTCATTAGCGTTAAAAGCGTACAATAACATGCCGTTTAGGGCACTGGTGTCAGTCTCCTTAGTTGGCTCATTGCCTTTGAGGGCTTTGATAACCAAGCGGTTCTTGACCACTCTTACGGTTGTGCCGTTCTCTAGGGCATCACGCCTCAGTGTTTGCATAGCTTTCACTGGTGTACCTTGGTAGGACGCCACAACTGTCAATTTGGAATCAGCCAGCAATTTGCTGACTTCATCGACTACCTGATTTTTCTTGTCTTTGGTTAAAGCCATTTGCTTTCCCTTGTTTAAAACCGTCGACCTACGGCCCGTTACCTTATAAAAAAGTCCTTGGACAAGGCCAAAGACTCTAAGTGCAAAATAATTAAGATTGCTCCTCGGCGACATTATCAAGCTTTTTTTAAGAGCCGTCGCTGTCTTTGGTAACTCAAGTAACTTAACAAATTTCGCCTCTGTTGTCAACCCAGTAGTGAGCTTTTGAGACCTTCTCGGCCAAGTGGCCGGGAAGCTAGCCCACAGATGGGGCCAACTCAAAAGTCTACTACTGGGTCAACCTGCTTCTCGCCTATAGCTTGACACTTCATCACTCCCAGTGTAAATTTGATACTTGTGATAAAACATTATCCAATCATTGCCAAGCACATTATGCGCTCAAACGCGCTAGTGCTAACTTTTGTGTAATGATTGGAGTACGTGTTTTGTAGATAACAAATCAAGCAAACAACAAACCGGACTCCACCAGGAGCCCGGTTTTTAAATATAAGGATGACAAATAAGTGACTACGATAGAAATCAGCAACAACCTGACGGACGAGCAGTTAAGCGGCTTCATGTTTGCTGATGTTCGAGACAATCTAGAAAAAGTTTACGCGAAATCAAGAGTCACGAGTTCTGAATACGAGGATGCAGTCAAAAAGTACCTAAATGCAGCTCAGGCATTCTTCTTTGAGTCAGATTTGACACGTCGTTTTGAGGTTGTTAATGCTCCTGGTTGGCACGCAAAACGCGAGATCGAGATAATCAGTGGACAGTCAGTTGATTGTGCTCAAGACATCCAACGAAAAGTCGAAGCCTATTGTCAGGATGAGAAGACTGAATTCTACAAACAGAATTTTATATCACCCGTCCCTAGAGCCTTCAGTATGGTATTGATGGATTTTTTACTAGACGAGGTTAGGCCGAATACCTATGACTGAACTATTGATTTTTAATATGAAAGGCGTATTATCGCATACGGTACAGAAAGACTTATGGAAAAACCAAAGATAGCAGAAGGTCAGTCAGAGTTTGAACTAGATTCTCTAACCTCGCATTGCGAACAGATGGAATGGCTAGCGCTTGAGGGTGATGCCCTGTTTAATCACATAGTATTAAATAATGGCTTGCTAATTGATTTAGGTAAAACTAGCCAAGGTGCGACCATTATGGACGCTTTTCACACCAGACTAAATGGTCACCATAAGTCAGTTGATATTATCATTGAATCTGACCCAAAAAAGTCAGATTCACTATGGGCTTTGATTACTCCACGAAGTATCGTCTAGAGATCTAACTTAGATTTGTTTGAGTTTGTATTGAGTGTAGCGCTCGGCTGCTAGGCGGGTTAGTGCAGCGTCTTCGCCTTGGTTTACAAACTTCATAGCTTCAGCCAATAGCGGATGTGTTTCGCCTAGTTTTTCGTGCATTTGCTGGACTAGCTTGCGGTAGCCTGGATGGCCCTGAGGGCTAGTCCGTAGTTCATGCAGGTGGAAGGCTTCACGGGCGTTATATGTCACCTTCCAGCGCATCTTGTGGCCTAGAAGCGTGGCGTACTGGGCTTCCAAGACGTAGCCAGCTGTCTGTAGGTTACTGTGGAGCTTGAGGCTTAGGTCAAAACAGGCTTCGAACTGTTCACTCAACCCGGCTTCTTCTATGAGTTTAGGAATATCATAACCGTATCTTGGTGTCAGAAGCTGCCACTCCATGTCGTCAACCATGCGATGACGTTGTAAATCTCGGAAAATGCCATAATCACAAACCAAATCCCAACTATAGTGGGCTTTTTCCAATGCTCGTCCAGGTTTGTGACGTCGGTTCAATCGCTCGCCCATGTAGGCCAGGAAAACTTCTTCCTTTTGCTTGATGGGCCACTTGGTGACTTCTTTTTGGATGTCTCTTAGTGGCAAGCTACTGTGCTCGTAGAGCATGTCGGCAATTAGGTCTAGTTCATTACGTGGCCAGAAATCAATTAGATTGACGGCTTCGGTCTCTGAGGCATGGTTAGCCGGCAGATATTTGCTTGCCAAACCTTTAACCTTGGCATGTGTATTGGCCTTATAGGCTATGAAGGCGCCGCCACGGTCTGGCTTGTCAGCTCGCTCCAGGAAAGTTCCAACCACTTCGCGTGCATGTTTGAGTAGTTTGTCGCCAGTCTGTTTGGCTTCAGGCAGTTCATCACTCTGCAAGTGCATAATCAAGCTCTCTAGGGCTTGCCCGGAGGCGTAGATACCAACGGTAGACTTGGTAGCAACTGGTAGGACTGGCCGCACTCCGTCGCAGGCCTGGGCCCTAACGGCACCTTTCCAGGCGGCATCACGCTCTTTCTCGGGTGTTTCGTCTTTGTCACTGATATATTTAGTAGCCTTGTGAACCATATCGGAATACAAGTCAAAAATCTTATCCATTGTCTTTTCATAGTCCAGCACGGTTTTTACGTCCATGTAATCTGGGGTGTAGTATTTGTATTTGCCCTTGGCGTCTTTCTGGTCAAAGTAAATATAGCGAGTCGATTGCTCTAGATAGGCGGCTAGCCGCCCCCATTCCAGCTTTTTGGTTAGTAAGTTACTAGCACCTTCTACCACGACGTGTTGACCAACCAGTTGCTGAACTGAATCGTCACCGTAAGCCGTAATAACTCTTTGCAGTAGCTTCTCGTCCTTGCCAATAGCGTCGGCAAACTCATCCAAAATGGTTATACGCATGTCATCGCCGCGCCTGGACAAGCGTGCCATGGCGGCCGCAATGGTGATTGGGTCTAATTTGTCATTGAAGGCGTAGACATTATCATCAATGCTTGTCACGCAGTCCTTCAGGTAAGCTTCACCAGCGGCCGTAATCTCATAGCCCTTATCAGTCTTTATGACGTATGGATTGCCGTTGACACTGGTGTTTTCGGCGGATTTGACTGCTTTAGGTTTACTGGCCGGTTTTTCGGGCAACAAGGGTGTGATGGACTGCCAGAGCTGTTCATGAATGGTCTCGATGCTAAGCAACTTTTCGCCGCGAGTACAGTCAAGCCTAGTAAAATCCTTGGGAAATAATTGACAAAGAT
>CAZJQT010000004.1:0-53473 GCA_964548655.1 uncultured Candidatus Saccharibacteria bacterium | reverse complement strand
GTTCATGAACCGCCAGCGCAATGAAACTCAGGTACTTATCGTCTTGGGCGTAATCTGAGGTGCGGTCAAACAAGGTAATGATGAACTCAGTGCCACTTGGGTTGTCGCGGTTGTAATAACCGGCCATATCAAATTGCTTTAAGGTACTGGCGTCGTCTTTGAGCTGCAGTCTAACGCGGTGCCAATAGGCTGTATCGGTGGCTTTATGAAGTTGGCTATCATTAATCCAGCTCTCCAGGGTGAAGTCAGTCGGGAATTCTAGCTCCAAGGCTTCAAACAATTTTTTGCCAAATAGCTGGGAACTTTCCATGGCTGTGTAGCCTAGAGCGCTGTCACTGCAGTAAGTGACCAGTTGCTGTTTATTGAAAACAAACAGTGGCAACGGGAAATGCGACACGATGTTGGTTGCCTGCGTAGCTTGCTTGCGGTGCTCGGCTAAATCTTTATTATTTTGCAAGCTGGCAATCTGGTAGAGCTGATAAACCAGACTGGTGATGTATTCCCGGCCAATGCTGAGGCTATCAAATTTTGGGGCTCCGACCTTTTCGTCGCCGGGTGTTATATGGGCAATCGCTTGACCGAAGGCTTCAAGCGGTACTTTAGCGCTAGAACTACTAACCAGAGCTGTTATAAAGGCCGCAGCGATGCTTAGCAACGCATAGACTAGGACCACTGCCCAATTGGGGATCAAATGAGTGAAATAGAGCAAAGCACCTAACCAACCAACCACCAGCTGCATCAGCAGTGCTACCAGCCAAGTCCTAAGACGTAGCTGCTTGATAAGTTTAGGTAGTTGCTCCATGCACTTACCTAAGGCTTATAGCTTATTCTTGAGCTATCACCGACTATCGTGAACCAGGTTTGGCCAGCGTTTAAGCTCTCGGTCTTGCCAGTGCTGTTTGTTAAAACAAATTGGTTGGCGTCGCCAGATTTTTGCCAAGTACCAATCTCAACCCCACCATCCTGGAAGAAGTAAGCCTGACCGCTACCAATGGTGTTATAGGTAGTGTGCTGGCCGTCGGTAGCAAGACCTTGAGCCATCACTAGCACGACTACAACTTTAGGGGTTATCCGGCCAGATTTTTCGTCCACGTGCGGCTGGCCACCTTCACTACGCATATAGCTGTTGGTGGTCTTGTCGTAGTCGAAGTGGGCATTATAAAAAGCCCCGGAAATATTCAGATCAATCGTAGAAGCTGTGGGCGTCGCCAAGGCTTTATCGGCTTTTCTAGAGAAACTGGTGAAATTACTACCAGTTATACCTTTGCTTGCTTCTAGCGAGTGCAGTTTGTCCAGCCCAGTGTAGACGTTATGCGGCGCATACCGGTTAGAAATACGCTGATAAGCCCCGGCGTTGGCAAATTCATCCAAATCCCTAATGTGAAGCGATTTGATGGTTTGCAAAGCATCTGGACTACCACCGACATGGGCGATAGCGGCGTCAAATGGCAGTAGCCATTGCAAGTAATACGGTCGGGCGCTGCGGACTGGGCCAACATAAGTCGGTTGCTCGGCTTGGAATAAAGTCAAGAAGCGAGTGATGCCACCTTCGGCAACAGCTTCGAACACGATGCCGGCGTCTTTGAGACCTGACTGTGGACGGGCATCCGGGCTGTTCTCTATCATGATGGCGGTGACTGGTAGCTTATTGAGTTCAGGCGATACTTGCACACCAGTTAATCTGGAGGGTTCGGTGGTTGGTTTGGGTTTGACGTAAACCGTCTTGGCTTCTTTAGCTTCATGAGTTGGTTTTTTGTAGAAATGAACGTAGCTGTCGTAAGCCGCAGCTACAACAATTACCAAGACTGCCAAGGCTAATAGTTTTTGCCAACGGTTTAAATGCTTAAACCAATTAATAAACCGATGCCACGGTTTTGGCTTTTTAGGACTAGGCTTTAAGTTTGACTTATCTGGCATAGGCGAAGCAGTTAAATCCTCTTGGGCGGCGATGTTTTCGGGGGGCACAAAACGCGCCTCATGGATCTGATGTGAGACGGAGTGTATCTTGTTTGTTTGTGGTGAGCTCACCCGCCGTGCGCCTCCCGCACGGATATCATCAACCATAAGCTCTATTCTACACGAATCTCGCACCACATCTAGACAAACTAGGGCAAAGCCCGACTTTGTCTAGAGTTTTTGGCCTATAAACGGTTTACTTGGCTGTGGTGCGTCCTCACCGTACCAGATGTACGCCTTCGGGCGCTCCTCGCCAGTGCGCCGTTTTTAGGCTCAAATGCGAGATTCGTGTGCATATAGATAGCTCGTGTCTATAGGTGAGCTATCTGTTGACTGATTCTTTTAAGACTGATGTCTTTGCCCAAAACGGCCAGAGTCTCCGCCAAACCCGGGCTTGACGGCGCTTGAGTGGTGGCGATCCTGATAAGACTGAATAGTACCACTGGTTTTTGCTCAGTTTCTGTTAACAGTTGATTTAACCGCTTGGTGAGATCTTCGACGCTAAAATCACTTTGCTCTATTGCCGACTGACTCTTCTCTAGCAATGTCTTGAGTTGGTCCTTTGGCATTGAGCCAAGCTGCTTGTGGCCATCTATCAAGTGGTGATCTACTGGTAAATCTTTGAAGAAAAACAAAGTCAGCTCAGGCAGCTCGGCTAGGTACTTCAGCCTCTCCTGAACTAGCCCAAGTACGGCTTGTTTGTAAGCGTCATCATACTTGGCCGCTTCCTGTGGCCAAAAGGATTCCACCCTCTTATAAAGTTTAGGCAATGGAGTCTCACGAATGTAGTGTCCGTTCATCCAATCCAACCTTTTGCCGTCAAAGACGGCTGAACTGTTATTGACTCTCTCTAGGCTGAATTTTTTGATCAATTCGTCTAAGCTAAAGATTTCTTGTTCAGTGCCGTCGTTCCATCCCAAAAGCGTCAGGAAATTTAGAAGAGCTTCTGGTAGATAACCTTTGTCACGGTAGTCGAGGGTATTCGTATCACCACTGCGTTTTGACAGTTTTTTGCCGTCGGTGCCATTAATGACTGGCAGATGGACAAACTTTGGCTTGTCCCAACCAAATATTTCATAAAGCAAAGCGTGCTTACCGGTTGAGGCAATAAACTCATCGCCACGTATGGCATGGGAGATATCCATCTCATGGTCATCTATAACGTTTGCAAAATTGTAAGTCGGGTAGCCATCACTCTTGATGAGGATAAAATCTTCCATCAAAGACAGATCCTCCACAAACTCGCCTCTATTTTCATCGTGCCACGCTAGGCCATTACTATGGAGCTCAGGAAGTTGTTGTTTGACGGCAGCTATGTCCAAGCGTATCGGATACTTTTGGTTTGGGTTGGGCTTGAGAGTACCATCGTGATATTCAGCTTCAAGGTGACGGCTATAGATAAATGGTGTTTGACGCGGCTCGTTCTTATACTCGTTGTATTTTTCTGGGGTAACAAATGAATAGTAAGCTAGCTTTTTTTCAAGCAGTTGGTCGACGTATTTTTGGTACAAACCTGTTTTCAGGCGCTCAGATTGTACGTATTCATTGCCCTTATGCTCACTTTGGCTGATCCAAAAGCCTTCGTCCGGCTTAAGATCGAGCCAGTCCAACGCCTCAACTATCTGCCCAACTCCCTCTGGCACAAAGCGCTCGCGGTCGGTATCTTCGAGCCTTAATATGAATGTGCCATCATTCTTTTTGGCAAATAGATAGTTAAACAGAGCTGTGCGGACGCCACCTATATGCAGAAACCCCGTGGGGCTAGGGGCAAAGCGAGTACGGACTTTCATTAGTCTTATTGTACCGGAAAATAACGGTAGTCTTAACGCTTCACGTGTTTTGCTAGTGCGGCACAGGCAAAAGCAACTGCGCTACTAATACTAAGCAATGCAAAAGTTTCAACCCCATTTGGGTTGTGGCTATGGTGCTCATAAACTGGCTGCTCGGTAACTGACTGGTCGGCAGACTGTGCAACCAAAGGTTCATTTAGATAATTTATTTCAAACACAAGTTGAGTATATTAAACTAAAGAGTCAAAGCTGTCAACTACAGACTGTGGGCGATTTTTTGCAACTGGTCGCTACCCAACTGTGAATTGCCTTCTATGCGGTACCAAACACCACCATCCACCCAGGTCGCACTATTGTCATTGTATATGTAGACTGTTTTGCCTTGGTCTTGTATGGACTGTAGATTGGTTTTATCAGCTAGGTAGTTGTCTTTTAGGCTTTCGCTATTCCAGCCGGAAGCCGTTTGTGTAATCGCAAAGTTTCTCTTGTCGCTGTTGGAATCATAATTTATGGTTACCTGCCCTGGCTTGATACTGATATTGCTAGCCAGATGGAAACCACTTGGTTTATAAGATGGCAAAGAGGCGTGAACATTAGCCCGCGCGGCTGCCAGCCGCATATTCAGGTTTGGTAGGTTCATATAAGTAAAATAGCCGCCGATGGTGATAACAGCCAAGATCAGAGCAGTTGTATTGATAACTTTGGAGCTTACCTTTAGGCGTTTTGCCAACTTATGGTGCCAGCGCTTCTTAGCTATCTTTGGTTGTTTGTGTGTCTCGGCCTTAGACAACGCCATCGAAAAATTCCTAGGCAAACTGACTAAAGCTGCTGGCATAGAAGCCACGGCTTTACTGCTGACGGCTGCTAATTTAGGCTTTATGGTTTGAACACCCGACATTTCTCCGAAGTGCTTAACCAATTGGCTTTGCTTGGTGTTTTTGGCACGTTGACTACGCTGCGGTGATACTGATTGTTGACCAATTTCAATAATTTTCTTGGTGACGTTCATTGTAGCCGCTGTCGGCTTGGCGACACTTTTGCGCATCAAGGTTTTAGATTTTTCAACCGAGTGGTGGACTATTGATCTAACAGCGGTTTTGGGTTGAGGACCACTTGGTGACATAAAACCATCAATACTCCGCCCCGCTTTGCGGCGGGGTGATTTATGACTGGGACCTGAAGCTTGGTTATTGTCTGTGATTACATTACCGCTAACAGCGTCATAACGCTTTCCGTTGAGCTCAATTATATGTTGCTTACCCACGTTTCCTCGTTTTTTATAACGGCAATGATTATATTAACTCCACTGGGGTTATTGCGCAAGTTGGGTATATAATCAGGTTTGGTATATGGATTTTCTTGATCCCAAAAAAAAGCGTCAACAGCGTATCAAGCTATTCACTGGCTATCTGTTAATGGCTGTAGTCCTGGCCATTTCCACCCTTGTATTAGCTTTTGCTACCTACGGTTACGGGATCGACAGCAAAACAGGCGGCATTATCCAAAACGGCTTGATAAACATTGATTCACACCCGGTCTCGGCTGATGTATTTGTTAACGGCCAAAATCGCGGTCGTACCAGCACCCGCCTAGTTCTACCAGCTGGTGATTACCTCGTACAAATCCAACAAAATGGCTACCGTTCTTGGCAGCACAATGTCAACCTTGAGGGTAGCAGCATAGAGCAGTTGGTTTATCCTGTTCTCTTCCCAACCAAATTAGTAACCAAGCAAATAACAACTTTGACCTCGGCTCCCATGCTGGCGTCCTCAAGCCCCGACCAGCATTGGCTGGTTATGCAAGCTCCTGGTGGCCTAGGTAGCTTTGATATTTATGATCTCTCGGACACTAAACATCCCCACAGCAGTATTAGTCTACCGGCTGATAGCTTAACCGCCGGTGGTACCAATCACCAACTTGAACTGGTTGAGTGGTCAAGTGACAACAACCATTTTTTGCTCAAACACACTTGGTCGGCCGGTACGGAGTACGTCATGGCTGACCGCTCAACCCCAACTGCTAGTATTAATATCAATAAATTTTTCCCGGGCGTCACTTTTACATCAGCTTCTTTGCGCGATAGAAAACCCGACCAGTTTTACCTTCTTAACTCAGCAACCGGAGCCTTGACTGCGGCCGACAGCAAAAATAATTCCCAAACTCCCCTAGTGACTGGCGTCGCCCAGTTTAAGCCCTACCAGGCCAATGTGTTGTTGTACGTCAAAGCCACAAGCGGTGACAGCGAGGTGCACTTCTGGCAGTCTGGCCAAGATTATCTAGTTAGGACCTTACCAAAAGCTGATAATTATCTGCTAGATTTAGCTCAGTTTAATAACCAACTCTACGCCGTAGCTGGCAGCCCAACTGATGGCAAGGCCTACATCTACCAAAATCCGTTTCGTGCTCTGACTCATAATCCAGTTTTGACACCTAGGCCATTCAGGGTATTAGTTGTTCATGGTGCTGAGTTTGTGTCATTCTCTTCTAACGCTCGTTTCATCGCGGCTCAGGGTGGCAGCCAGTTTGCGGTTTACGACGCAGAGACCGACCGCCAATTCAGATTTGATAGCAAGTTAGAATTAGCACCTCACGCCAAAGCTAGCTGGATGGACGGCCACCGCATGACTTTGGTTAGTAAAGGGCTGGTAGTGGTCCAGGACTTTGACGGTACTAACCAACAAACACTCAGTTCTGCTCTAGATGGCTTCACGCCGTTTTTTAATCACGACTACACGGCAGTACTAACTTTGGCTCCAATTAACGGCAGTACCACTGTCGCCTTAAACCGTACGGAGTTAAAAGTCCCTTAGTCTAGGAAGAAATCCAGCTCCAGAAGCGACTCCAGAGTGTTGGGGCGTTACTTGGCAGGATGGCTGGTTTGGGCTGGCTGCCGGTGATTGAGCTCGGCGCATTCTGCACGGGGTCTGGTGAAATCTGATCGGCACTTACTACTAGTCGGTTGATACTGGTACCCGGTGGGTCACAGGTTATCAGTGAAAAAGTAGCTGGATGACCAGCAATAGGGCCGAGCACCGATACGTCTTCTGGCTTGACGATTTTTTTATCGAACACGCGGTAAACAAAGCGCTTGCCGTCCTTTTGCAGCGTAAAGGTATCACCGTTCTCTAAGCGCTTTAAAAGCACAAAGGCAAATTTATATTTACCTTTGTTGAAGATGTTGTTACTAGAATGGCCAAAAATGGCGCCATTACCCTGTTCACCGGGATTTGAGGTCGTAGCATAGTGCACTACTCCATCCTCGAGAGCGTTCTCGACCTGGGCCTCATTTATAGTATTTAGGCTATAGACTACTGGAATTTCAACGTTAATTTTGGGGATGATTATTTCTGGATTCGGTCCAGCAGTTGTGTTGCTGGGGTCAATGATGATGGGCGTGCTGCTAACTTCACGGCTGGGCGTAATAAAAGGCGCGATAAAGCGCTCATTAAAAAAGCTAAACAAAATAATAAATACGACCACAAAACCACAGATCAAACCAAACATCAGTGATTTTAGATGGCGACTTTTTGGTTTGGCTTTAGCCCGGACGTTGGACAGTATCTGTTTTTTAACGGTTGAAAAGCGTTTGGTGTTCTGAGAGTTGTGGCTGGTGTATTGGCGCTCTACTTGCTCAGCAGCTAACTGATCTTCACTAGGCGTGGCACTTAGCGCTGAATGGCGGCTTTTGTCATGTTGGTCATAGAATTCCTGCCAGACTTGGTGTTTTTCCTCGTCAGGTAAAGACTGATAATAATTATGCCACTCGGTCTGGATGTCAGCCAGTGAACGGCCAGAATGACTCAGCTCATGCATGAACCGTTGATGTTTAGACAGGCGTTGGCCTGATTGGTCGGCTTCGGCCGCCTCTTGGCTAGCATTAGGTTCACTGCCATAAAGTTGGCGCAATTTTTGACGAATAAGATCAACGGCTAGATTTGCCGGTTTGCCTGAGGCAGAGTTATCGTCCATATTTTATGTCAGTTGTTTAATTCTTAAGCTAGTAATAACAGATAACAGTATAGTATAATTCGCCAGTCAGACCTAATAAGGGCGAGTGGCGGAACTGGTATACGCGCACGACTCAAAATCGTGTTCCTTACGGATTGAGGGTTCGATTCCCTCCTCGCCCACCATCTGTCATGTGGGTTAGCCCTGTACAAAGCCAGAGCACTGTCCCGCCCCCGGTACCATTATTAATCTATGACGTTAAGAAATTTTTCGGTTCGTTGATCCAAGACTTCGGTGAGAGCTGGCTGATCGCCGCCAAAAGACTCCCAGTAAGCCTCATTAATTATTTTCCAAGCCGTGAAAGTTTTTTGACGTTCGAACAGATCATCTCTGAGGAATAATAAACTAATATTTTCAGCTTGATGATCGCGCTGTTTGTATCTACGGCCTTGGGCACCTTGCTGAGTAAGGCAGACCTGCACCTTGTATGGCATGGTTGGTCCGGTGCCAACGTCCGTAAAAATTGATAAATCCCAGGCACGGTTAGTGTGCGAGTTGGGTCGATTGCGCTTGTCTTGGGATAGCAGTGCTCGATAGGCTTGCCAAGAACTATCGGGATGGTTTCTTAGGCCATAACGCTGAGCAAGCAATAAAACACTAATTTCGCCAAAAAATCCCTTGAACTCGGCTCGTGTCACGGCATTTAAATCGGGCCATAATTTTGCATATTCAGCGGTTAGCCCACGGGCTGTTTCTAGGGTTTGTAGATAGGTTTTTTCAACCAATTTTGGTTTTGGTAATTCTTCGGCTGCAGCAAAGCTTAATACCAAAGGCAGCTGATCAATCTGAATCATGGCGTGAGCTGAGCGTGGTGAAATATGCCCACCGTTAGATACCCTTTCCCTTCTAATGCCTTTGAGGTAATCAGCTTCGGCACGTTTAGCCCAGTAACCTATTTCATCTATTTGGCGGCTTCTGGCGACTTGTTCTAGACAAATGTCACCCGCCGCTATTAGGCCAGCTGCAGTCGTGTTTTCCAGCAGTGACACACTCTCCTCAGTTGAATATTGTTTACTAAGCCAAGCTGGAACTATGAAATCTGGATCACGGACGTATGCCAACTCCGTCCGGTGTCTATAATTTATGTTGTTGTGGCCTGCTTCACGGGAAGTCATATTTTAGATTATACAATAAAGAGGAATAATTACAATAGACTTGTGACTATGGTTTCAAAGGTTTTAGTGGGGTTTTGTAGCCACCAGACGGCCGCTTTAGCTGAGATATTGGTAAGCTCATCATTATCTGATTTAGTGGTACAGACTTGACCTTTGTATGCTGCCAATATTTGTCCCCCGTGGGTGGTTATGATGGCAATTTCTTTACCCAGTGTAAATTGATGCAAGTCATCAACTAAGATGTTGATAGCCATGTTTGAAGTTAGAGCTTTTGCAAACTTAGTATTCGCAATTAGTTTCTGCAGTTGCCCAAAGCTTGGTACTAACAATGTTTTGGGTCGAGTCAGAAGAGTCGAAGTATCAGTCAGAAAGTAATCGATGCTGTCGCCTGTTAGTGTTACTTGCCCCTTGTATTTATCTAGGAAACTTTCTAAGACTATGGCCGTCTCGCTGTTGTGCCCTAGGTCACCAGCCAGCAGAACACCGTCGGCCCAGTCGGCAGAGTCTAAGAATACCGCCAGAGCAGTCTTAGCAAAGCTACCAGATGGTGTACTGGGAGCTAATTCGCCGCCTTCAAAATGATTGCCAACATAAGGACGCAGTGAATCAGGTAGCACTAGTCGGATTTGGCCAGCACCGGCAGCCTCAGCTGCCCTAAAAGCCTCTCCTGGGCCCACAAAACCATGTTGGTTGCCACCAATTATCAGCAGCTTGCCGGCAGTTTGCTTGTTTTCAGGCCGGCTCCACAGCAATTCTGGAAAAAGTGGCTTATCGGCTGTTTGTTGGTGCCAATAATCTGTCATAGCTTAAAGTTGATTAAGTATGGTCCGCGTGACATCGTAGTTATTACGGTCGTTACCGCTGTGACCAGAAACAGTCCAAGTAAGCTGACTATTAGGCAGTGCCTTGTGTAAACGGTAAGCTCCTATCGGTGGGCAGACAGCGTCATAGCGTCCTTGCACAAGCCAAATTGGCATACTTAATTTAGCGGCATTATTAACAATGAACATGTCAGGCATAAAACAGCCATTTACCAGGTAATGAATTTCAATCCTGGCCCCATAGAAATCAAACTCTTCAATTGATTCGGGCACGTGGCGATCATCGAGTCTAAGCAGTGAGCCTTCCAGCTCAGAATAGGCGTATGCCGATTCACGGGCGGCCTTCTTGTCTTTGCCGAGTGCGCGCTGGGCATGATAGGCACCTGGGTCTTTGCGGAACTGCTGGGGTGTGCGGTTTTCAAATGTTTCCCAAATGTCTGGGAAAAAGCTACGGAAAAGCCCTTTATCAATAAAGTCTATTTCATCTTGGGCACCGGTGAATATACCCCTAAGTACCATGCCTTGTACGCGAGCCGGATACTCCAGCCCATAGGCCAAAGCCAAGCAAGCTCCCCAGGAGCCCCCGACCAACACGAATTGTTTGGCCTTATATAGGTCGGCAATTTTATTGATGTCTTCTATGAGGTGCTTGGTAGTGTTAGCTTCCAGTTTTCCGGTTGGTTTGCTTTTGCCAGCACCGCGTTGATCAAAGAAAATCACTCGGTGTTTTTCGGGGTCAAAAAGTGTCTTATAACCATCATTAACACCACTGCCTGGCCCACCGTGCAGGAAGATAAACGTCTTTTTAGCTTTGGGGTTGCCCCACAGTTGGGTGTATAGCGTGTGTCCCCCGCCAACACTAACCATCTGTTCTTTGAGGGTAAATTGATCTGGGTTCATGCAAACTCCTTTGTCTTAGTATAGTCTAATACCAACTGAAGACAGCTTTCAATCAAGCTGTCCATGGCGTCAATGATTGGTTTGTCACAGCTAAGATTAGGCTTTAATAGACTCAGCTCGGTGCAAGCCAGTACCACGCTATCGCAGTCGGACCGTGTGATTAGTTGGCCCGTCTCTTTAGCTAGCTGGTCTGATGAGTCTCCAGTCTTGATAGCGGCAATGATCTTATCGACTATGATTTGGTCGCTGTCGTTTGGAAATTGGCAATCTAGGGTCATTGATCGGCTTTGGTAAACCTGAGCCATTTGCGTGCCACGCGTGGCCAGCACCAGTGGTTGTTTGACTCCTAACTGCTCCAGCTTAAGCACGGCAGCGCCAGGCATATCCAAAATCGGTAATGCCAGTTGAGCTTGCAAGCGTCCCAAAATCTGCGGTGCATGAGCGGTGTTACAAGGCATGCAAATTAGGTTGGCACCAGCAGATAGCAAAATATCAGCATTAATTTTGAGTCTGTCTAGCGGATCTTGCCCATTAGCTGTCAAAAATGCTGTTCTATCTGGTATGCCGCCATCGTTGATACTGAGGATGGTTGGCAAGGCCTGGTCACAGCCTTCGAGCGCATCTAATAGACGTTGTTCAAAAACAACGGTGGCGCGCGGCCCCATGCCGCCCAAGATACCGATGGTTGGCTGGCTCATGGCTCCTTTTTCCTTAGGTCGCGAAACCTTTTACCCAAGATGCGCAGTTGCTCCATAGTCATGGTTTGGTTCTCTACGGGCATCTTTAACCCTCCGGACTTATCGTCCAGGTCATACTGACTCAAGAACGGAGCATCCCTAGAATCGACAAAAAACTCTTTTGCGTCCCTGGCAGCTTCTATTAGAAGTTTTGTCACGCTTGGTTTGATGGCTGTAAATTCAGCAATTGCCCGTTTGCGGCTAGCGGTGTCAGTTGATGAGCGCATGACTCGGGCTTTACGCTCATTTATTAGCTGTTCATAGCGTAAAGCTTCAAAGATTCTCAACGCTCCGGGCAGTCGCCGCCGGGTGGTGGCAAAGCTGGCGTGATTGGCCGGCACAATATCTACACTCAGGTTCTCGGGCAGTTTTTTGGCAAAGCTGGCTTCTGACTTAACGAGTGCGTAGAGCATTTTCAAGCAATTTAGGTTATCGGCTTCAAAAACATAGTTTTGCATGTCCGGGCCAGACAAGTGGATTTGTCGCTGACGGCCACTATTAATAGCTTCAACAATAAAGTTGATTACAATATCGGCTTCATTAGGCATTAGTACGCCGCGTTCTTTAGTCGGGTCATCGTTAAGTTGCAAGACACCGTGAGTTGGCAGTAGGCTAGCATAACCATGGCTATTTTTAGGTAGACGCCGGACATTGCCATCGGCTTCTACCACGCCACGCAGTAGTTCGGGCATAAACTGGGCAATTATTGACACAACCTCACCGGCAATGTTTTCGTTCTGACGCAGGTAATCGGTGTTGGTAAAAATAGGCGTATTTGGAAAGGCCGCCCGTAAACCATCGGCGTGGAAGTCTGCCACCGTGGCTTTTTGACCTTGTGCGTCAATCATTTCGGTTTGCAGCGCTAAGCCGCCAACTCGGCTAACTTTTAGCGGCATAATCTCGTTTCTGGTAACAACAGAGCCCGGCAAGTAGTTATTGTCACCGTTATCGCCCGGGAACTGGGCAATAACATTGTGGTCAACCAACAACATTGGTATTCCTAGGCTAGCGACTGATAGGTTGTAAGCGCGGGCATTACCAACGTGGGCCGATCTAAGCACGCTGACGCCACTCTCCATTTCTCTGGCGAGATCATTCAGACTTAAATTTGGTTGAGGGATTAGCTCTAAACTCATTTTTTACTCCTTAAAATTAAAAAACCGCCGTTTTGCGGCGGTTGTGATGCGTTTATAGTTGAGGTTTATATCTTATGAATATGCCAGACAACATCAGCAGCAACCGCCGAATTTTTACGGTGGTAACACTTAAACCAAGTTGTTTGGGGCAAATTACTCATAACTTGAAATATTCTAACAACAATTTTTAATAATGCAAATGTTTATCTGCTAAACTTCCAAAAAGTAGTCGTTGATAGTACTGGTATCGGTGTATTTTAGGCGGACAAACTTTTTATCATCCTGGCTGTCAAAATAGATTTGGGCGGCGATTGCCTCGTGTGGACGGTCAATCTGTAAGGCGGCCGGTAGCCAACGCCTATCGGCCGGCCACATCTCTCCGTACGGCAAGCCGTCTTTAAAGAACCACTCTGGCCGCATTTCTTCGCTTTCAGTTACCTCACCCTCAAAATTCTCGGTGGTATATACCTTGCAAGCAATATCGGGCTTGTCACCAAAGTAAAATAACAGTCTAGCCACAAGCTTGAGGTTTCTGACAGCTAGGCCAACTTCCTCTTGGGTTTCGCGCATCGCACCATCTTCAAATGTTTCACCATTTTCTAACTTGCCGCCAAAGCCATTCCACCAGCCAGCTCCGAAACCACGTTTCTTCATACCTAGCAAAACTTGACTGCCCTTGACCGGAAAAACCAAAGTATTTTTCTTTAATTCACTCATACGTTTATTTCCACGCTAATTGGGCAATGGTCGGAACCCATGATATCAGCATGAATAGCGGCCGATTTGATTTTGGGCACTAAGCTTTTGCTAGCCATGATGTAATCTATCCGCCAGCCGACGTTGCGTTCCCGGGCCTTAGCCCAATGCGTCCACCAGCTGTAATGACCGTTGCCTTTAGTAAAAATCCTAAAACTATCGACAAAGCCAGCATCGATGAAATTCTGAAGACCTTCACGCTCCTCTGTGGTGTAGCCGCGCTTGCCTTCGTTTTCTTTGGGCCGGGCCAAATCATCGGCTGTGTGTGCCACGTTGAGATCACCCATGAATAAAACCGGTTTTTTGGCTTCGAGAGCTTTGCAATATTCCAAAAAGGCCGGATCCCATTGTTTGTGGCGCAGTGGTACACGGCTTAAATCATCTTTTGAATTAGGTGTGTAAACCGTAACTATATAAAATTTCTCAAACTCAGCGGTAATTATGCGCCCTTCCGAGTTGGGATCACCATAACCATCGTGAACTATCTTGTATTTTTTCATCAGGTCATCGGGTAGCCCGTTGATGACTGACAAGGGCTTAACCTTGGTGAAAATAGCCGTCCCGGAATAGCCCTTTTTCTCGGCAGAGTTCCAATACTCTTCATAACCAGGCATGTCTATGACGGCTTGGCCTTGCTCGGCTTTGGTTTCTTGCAGGCACAAGATATCTGGCTGGTGTTTGGCTACAAACGGCTGAAAAGCGTCTTTGTTGATTACTGCTCTGATACCATTTACATTCCAGCTATAAATCTTCATTTTGAGACTTGTGCACCGCGCCTTTCCAGGCCGGGCAAAGCCCGCCCTTGCAAGTCGCTCTTGGCACAATACAGTATTTTTGCCTGCGGTACTCGCAAGGAGTACCATTCGTACACCTTACTTCGTTCCTCACCAATAAATACTGTCTTGCACTCAAGTGCATAACTCTCAAGCATATGTACTGATTATAGCCTTATGATAGACTGTTAGACAATGTACAAGCGGGTTTTGCTAAAGTTATCGGGGGAGCAACTGGCTGGTGGTTATGACAGCGGCATTGACCCAACGGTTGCTAATTATTTTGCTAATGAGGTTAAAGCGGCTATGAAAAATGGCTGTCAGATAGCAATCGTTGTCGGCGGTGGCAACATGGTCCGTGGCGCTGAAATAGCTGGCCAAGGCATCCGCCGGGTTACTGGTGATCACATGGGTATGCTCAGCGGTTTGATTAACTCTATGGCACTAACCGATATTTTTGAAGCCAACAATGTCAGTACTCGGTGTCTAAGTAATATTTTTGCCGATCAAGTGGCCGAGATGTATTCCTATCGCCGGGCTGAAAAACACTTGAGCAAAGGCCGAGTGGTTATATTGGCTGGTGGTATTGGCCGGCCTTACTTTACACACGATACCGCTGCCGTAAATCTAGCTCTGGAACTTAGTTGTGAAGTTATGCTAAAAGCTACCAAAGTCGACGGTGTTTATGATAAAGACCCCATCAAGCACAAAGATGCTTCTAGACTAGGTAACATCAGCCACCGCCAAGCTGTCGAGAACGACGCTATCAAGGTTATGGACAAAGCCGCCCTCGGTCTAGCAATGGAGCAGAATATGCCGATAGTTGTCTATGACGCCATGAAACCCGGCAATCTATCTAAGCTGATTGCTGGTGAATCAATCGGCACACTTATCAAATAAAAAGAGAGGCTTAACGCCTCTCTTTTAGCTTAGAAGTTAACTCTAGTTCAAGTTCTTCTTCTGGAAGGTACCACCACCTTCTAGAGTGGCAGTCAGAGTGTAGCTAACACAAGTTGTGTCATCAGCTTCACAGGAAGCACTTGAGCTGTTAAGCGGAGCGTACTGGTAAGTGTTGGCTCCAGCTGTAGCTGTCAAAGTCTGAGCGCTACCCTTAGGATCTTTCAATGCCTCAGCATCAAGACCTTTCATGTTGGTTGAACGCCAGCTAGCATCATTCATGTCAGCAAGTGATGGGTATGAACCCTTTTGCGCGAAATACGCTTCTACTTGGCCATGAAGTGCCTTAATGTCAGTTGTGCGCTCGGTGTCTCGAGCTTTGGCTTGAATGCCAGTGAAGGTTGTAATGACAAGAGCTGCCAATATACCTATAACTACGATTACAATCAAAAGCTCTACGATGGTAAAGCCCTGTTGCTTTTTAATATTTTTGAACATTTTATTGCCCATCCTTTTTTAAATTTAACAATCTGTTACAGGCGTGATTATAGCAATGTAACAAAAAAGCGCAAGCATTATCCACAGTTTTTGATCTGGCGGAGAGGCAGAAGAGCCCTGTTGGCTCTTTCTGTAGACACGAGCGAAGCGTCAACAGTATAACTAACACGGATATGCTTTGGCGGAGAGGACAGGATTCGAACCTGCGTGGATCTTGCGGCCCAACACACTTTCCAAGCGTGCGCCTTAAACCAACTCGGCCACCTCTCCGTGTCGTCCATAGTATACAAAAAACGTTAAATAACACCTTGCTTTCATGCTTGGGTCAGATGTAAACTACTGCCTACATGCCAGTTATAGAGCTAAGTAACGTCAGTAAACTGTACGGCTTTGGCAACGCGACTACGGTTGCGTTGGACGAGGTCAGTTTGGTAATTGAACCAGGTGAATTCATGGCCATCATGGGGCCAAGTGGTTCTGGCAAATCAACCTTACTCAATGTTATTGGTCTGTTGGATCGGCCGACTCACGGTGATTACAAACTGGGCGAACGCTACGCAGCGCGTCTTCGGCCCAACCAGCGCGCCATTCTTAGGCGTGATTCAATCGGCTTCGTGTTTCAGTCATTTAATTTGTTACCTAAATTGTCAGTCCTTGAAAACGTGGCACTACCTCTAGCCTATAAAGGTGTGTCGCAAACCAAGCGCCTTAAGGTTGCTGGCAATGTTTTGGAGCGGGTTGGGTTATCTGATCGGGAATACTTTTTGCCTCATCAGCTGAGCGGTGGCCAAGCTCAACGGGTGGCTATAGCCCGTGCGCTGGTTAATGAACCGTCAGTCATCATCGCTGACGAACCAACCGGCAATCTTGATAGCGGCTCATCGCGCTTAGTTATGGAGCTATTGAGCGATATCCATAAGTCTGGCAGCACAGTACTAATGGTCACCCACAACCCCGAGCTAACTCGCTACGCCAACCGAGTAGTTTTTATGCACGACGGCTCAATTATTTCTGATGAGATCTCCGCCATTGGTGAAGTGCCCAGGCGGGCTCGTAAGACCTTATATTCAATCCCTAAGAAGACTCTGCAAGACGATGCCGCTGGCGTTTCGGCCTTGATGGGGGCAATTCCCGAAAAGCCTTTCAAAAAGGTCTCCAAACCAAGAGCCAAGACTAAGCGCAAGAAATCTTACAAAGCCACGCCGAGGACAAGCAAAAAATGACCAAGAGCAATTTTAAGCTTGCCATGCGTTCCATAAGGTCCACTAAGTGGCGTAGCTTTCTAACAATGCTCGGCGTTGTTATAGGTGTTATGAGCGTGGTTACGATTGTGAGTCTAGGTGAAGGTGTGCGCCAACAATTAACCCGGCAAATTAAGCAGTCCGGCCCAAATCTGATCACCATCCGCCCTGGCCGTCTAGTGGAGCGCGACAATAAGGGCAACATTTCCCAGATTCACTACATTGGCCTACTCAACAACGGTAGCTTGAGCGAGGACGATTTACACTTAGTTGAAAAAGTTCCGGGCTTGGAGCTGGTGGTACCGTTTGGCTTGATAAATGGTACAGCTAGCAACGATAACACTAGGGCTGACAATCTACTGCTGATAGGTACCAATGATCAGTTCCCCGCTGCCATCAACCAGAAAGTTTTGTACGGCAGTTTTTTTACAGCGGCGGATGCCGATGCGCCAGCCGCGGTTATAGGCGATAACGTTGCCAAGACCCTATTCAGGCAAGTTGGACCGATTGGCCAACCGTTTGATCTGCGCGGTCAGGAAGTCATTGTACGTGGTAGCTTAAAACCGTTCGATAGCTCGCCACTTACTCCAGGCATTGATTACAATAACGCCATACTAATGCCATACGATTTCGCCAAGACACTTGGCAATGGCCAAATCCAGCTGTTCCAGATCATGGTTCGCCCTAAGAAAGGCGTTGACCTCAACCAGACAATCAAAAACTTGACCGGGCAGCTAACTTCAGCGCATGGCGGCAACCAGGATTTCACTATCCTTAGCCCTAACGACAATCTGGCGATTGCCTCTAAGGCCATGACACTGCTGACCAGCTTGATTGGCGGTATCGCGGCCATATCTTTGGTGGTTGGCGGCATTGGCATTATGAACATCATGTTAGTGGCGGTCAGTGAGCGTACGCATGAAATCGGTGTTAGGAAAAGCATCGGTGCGACTAACCGGCAGATACTTGATCAGTTCTTGCTAGAAGCTGTAGCCATCAGTTTGGTCGGTGGCATTCTGGGTATAATCGGCTCATTAATCGCCAATTATTTCCTTAGGCTATGGACTAGTCTTGAACCAGCTATAAACCTTGGCATCATGCTGGCCGCCGTGGTCATGTCGATTGCGGTCGGGGCGTTCTTTGGTGTTACACCGGCTATTAAGGCAGCCCGCAAGGATCCCATAGAGTCACTGCGCCGCGGCTAGCAAAATTTAAAGCCCTAGGTGCTCAAGGGCGAAGGCATAGCCGAAGCCGTTATCTATATTCGGGGTTTTCAAAGTCGAACCGGCTACCAGCGTCCCATTTATTGCGTTGATTGCCTTGAGCCGGTATACCACCATTGTCTTTGAGCATTTTAGCCAGATGCATCAGATTCCAGGTCATAAAAGTCGTGTTACGGTTGGTGAAGTCATTGTCGACACCGGCGATGGTGCCATCGTATAGCTTATCGCCGTAGCTTGGACCCGGGCCAGCCTCACCAATCCAACCAGCATCGGCCTGCGGCGGTATGGTGTAGCCAAGGTGTTGCAAGCTATAGAGCGTGTTCATAGTGCAGTGCTTGATGCCATCCTCATTGCCAGTTATAAGCGAGCCGCCGACTTTGCCATAGTAGGCGTACTGACCGGCTTTATTTAGTAAGCTCGAGCAAGCGTAAAGTCTTTCGATGATCTTCTTTGTCTGGGAGCTGTTGTCGCCTAGCCAAATTGGCCCAGCTAAAACCAGGATGTCAGCATCCATGACCTTTTTATAAAGCTCCGGCCATTCGTCGGTTTTGTAGCCATGACTGCGCATGTCCGGATAAACTCCGGTGGCAATGTCATGGTCAATGACACGAATAACCTCAGTTTTCACACCGTGTTTTTCCATGATGGCTGTGCTGATACCAATCAGCAGATCAGTATGGCTGGGACTCGGTGATTTTGTCAGCGTGCCATTAAAGAAGATGGCTTTTAGCCCACTAAAGTCCCATTTCCCGTCTGCTCTGGCGCTCATGTTTTTGACTTTAGGCGCCAGCGTCTCATTTGTCAAACCTGCCTAGCACTAGTGATAACATTGTTGACAGATTGTAAATAGGAGGCCTATAGTAAAACTTATAATAATAAGAGGGGAAGTTAGTATGAAGAAGATCAAATATATATTGAGCGCAGCCATAGCCTCGATTGCCCTAGTGGCAGGCCTGGCAATTCCGGCAATAGTGTCAGCCAGCCCGGCGCCAAAAACCGACGTCTGTCACAAAACAAATAGCAAATCTAATCCGTTTGTTGTCCAGCAGGTTAATGCCAACCAGTTACAAAGTCATTTGAGCAATGGCGATTTTATTTATAACGGACCGCTGAAAGCCAATGGTCATCCGGATCAAAAGGCCGGTTCTGACTGGTGTGAGAATAATCAGCCCGGTGACAAATGTGCCAACGTGGCTGGTAAGCAAGACGCTGTACCCGCAGGTCAAGTAGTTGACGCTAATGGAAACTGTGCAGTGCCTGTAACGACTTCAGGCCCTCATGTGCTTGGCGCTCAAGTTACCGTTGCCCCAGTTGGTGGTGTTAATGCTGGCGCCGGTGGTGCCGTCAAGACTGGCGCCGAAACTATCGGCCTAGTTGGCTCTATTGGCTTAATGGTTGTCGGTGCTTTCTTGCGCAAGCGAGCACTCTAAGAGCAAGGAAATAACGGTGACAAAACCGTTACAAAAAATTAAATCAATAAAGTGGTGGCAGGTTTTTAACCAGCTGCCACTTTTGCCTTTTAAGTTAATGCCAGGCAAAAAACCAAAAAAGCGATCACCAAAGACATACAGACTGCAATTAACTTCCCGCAAAGAACTAGTAATCATTATCCGGCAGTCTAAGGTCACTAAACCAAAACAAAAACCAGCGTCAAAACAAACTAGTCGTAGCCCACTTTATTTGTTTTTGACTAAAGATATTAACCTTAGGCGCAAAACGGGCAAAAAAGCAGCCCTGCTGCGCTGGGCTTCCTATCTGTTAATTTTCTTGGGCTTGGCGGGAACGCTCTATTTTGGTTGGCAAGCCAGGAAATCGTCAAGTATCGAACCCCAGTCGACTTTTTCGGTTGCCATACCAACGCCAGCTCAAGTTACCCCAAGAACCCTGCCTCACTCCGAGCCTACTCATCTAACTATTTCTTCGGTCGGCATTGATGCCAATGTTATAACTGTTGGCAAAAACGCCGATAACACCATCGAGACACCACCTGTTCTAAGTGACGAGACGGGTTGGTACAAATATGGCCCAACGCCTGGCGAACTTGGCCCCGCCGTGATTGTCGGTCATGTCGATAGCTATAAAGGCATATCAGTCTTTTGGCGTTTGCATGAAGTTCAGCCTGGTGACGAGATTGACATTACGCGTGTTGACGGCAAAATCGTTAAGTTCAAAGTTGATGCTCTGAAGCAATTTGACCAAGCTAATTTCCCTACCCAAGAAGTCTACGGCAACATTGACTATGCTGGCCTCAGGCTCATAACCTGTGGAGGTACGTTCAACACTGACACGGGTCACTATTCAGAAAACACCGTGGTTTACGCTTCGTTAGCAATTTAACTAGTAGCTTTTTTGGCTCGTCGTCCAGTGCTAAATGCCATCAGCCAAGAACCTAGGGCGCCGGCCAGGAGCAGAAGGATCCATAACCATTCCCCACTAGTGATGTTTTTGGTCGAAGGCTTACAGTTAGTGCCAAAAACTTTGTGTAGGTCATCAGCCTTATTAGGGTCGGTATTGTTACGGTATTCACCAAGGTTAGTTAGGTAGTCACCGTCTGGATCACCGTTGGCGTCATTCTTGTTGACGTCAAGGCCGTGCTGGTATTCCCAGCCATCAGGCATACCATCGCCATCAGTATCGTATTTCTGCGGGTCAGAGCCTATCTTATACTCTGTTAAGTTGTCGAGACCGTCGTGATCTGGGTCTTTCAAGGCATCGGTTTTGTCATTAGGATTCAAGCCATGGGCAACTTCCCAATCGTCAGGCATACCATCACCATCCTTGTCATTGCTACTAGCCGGTGGTGAGTTAATTTGGGCTGAAGTGCCGGTTGAGCTGCTACCGTTAGTAATAGAAGCTGGTGGTGTCGCAGTGCTACTGCTACTACTGGCTGGTTTTGCATTAGCCACCAAGGGGTCAGTACCGTTCTGTTGTTCGGTTCTATCAGGAATGCCATCGCCGTCTGTATCCTGGGTTGGTGTGCTGCCTATGTAGCCCAGGGCCTCAACGGCATCTATGTTTACACCAGCGCCTATCTGTGGTGATGAGATACGCACATAGCGGTAAGCTTTACCAAAATTAGTCCAGTTATAGCTAAAGTTTTGCGTAGATGGATTAGGGTCTACGCCTAATTGACGAGATTCGCTAGCGATAACCTGCTGATTAGAATCCAAGAAATCTATCTGTACGTTAGCAACCACGTTTACTTGGCCAAAATAGACGCGTAAACTTTGCGTGCCTTCTTCGCCAGCTCCCATGTCAAGCGTTAGGATCGAGTTTAGGCCGCCTAACTGAGCCGTAGTGCCGTTAGGCGCACCTACGGCATTATCAGCATTCACAACCCCAACCGAGGCTGACTTAACTGAATCAGCGTAAGGATCGTAACTAGGTGTTACGGCTTTAACCGCCCTGGCCCAGACTATAGCCGCCGTTGCCAGCAAAAAAATCCCAGCCAAAAAGTAAAAAAACGCCCGTTTATGAAATTGAACGTGCATGTAATGATTTTGCATATTTGAACCTATATTTGATCTTTCTTTGTATATAAGCTTAAGTATTAATAAACGGCATTATTAATCAATCTACCCCAGTTGTCTGTAAAATATCTTACAGACAACTTCACGGCTTGCCGCAAAGTCTATTAAGATTCCAAAACACCGTGGTACATGCGTCTTTAGTCATCTAAAACTTTTGGCCACGCACAAACACAAGCTATGCAGGCGGTTTATAGTATGATATGACTATCAATATGATTAATTTACTCCAGCATTTCAAACGAGGTTTTGTCATCCTTAGCGCAGTTGCATTAGGTAGTATTTCTGTAACTGCCAATGCTTCGGCTGCTGTATCTGCACATGGACCTAATATTCGCCTGCGTCATGGCACCAGCTCTAACTGGTCAGGCTACGCAGCCTACGGTGCGAACGGTAGTTTTAACAGTGTGTCAGCCAACTGGCAGCAACCAGCCGTTAGTTGCACCTCACAAAATGCCTATTCTTCATACTGGGTTGGCCTGGATGGCTACAACTCCTCTACTGTTGAACAGCTTGGCACCGAAGCCGATTGTTCTGGTGGCACACCTAGCTATAGCGCGTGGTATGAAATGTATCCAAAACGCAGTTTTTCAGTCGGTGTGGTTATTCACGCCGGTGATAACATGGCTGCCTCAGTAACATACGGTGGTGGCAACAGCTACACGCTGAACCTGACCGACTTAACAACTGGCAAAAGTTTTTCTACCTCCCAAAAGGGTGGTTCGGCCCGCCGCACTTCGGCTGAAGTCGTTGTGGAAGCACCATGGAGTGGTGGTACTTTGCCGCTAGCCAACTTTGCTAGCGCTAACTTTAGCAATGCCTTGGCCAACGGCTCAGCGCTTGGCAGCTTCTCCAGTCTAGATCCCATCACAATGGTCAACCCTTATGGCATGCACTCGACACCATCTAGCTTTGATAGCACCAAACGCAACTTCTCTCTCACCTGGTCAGCCCAGTAGCTACTTGAGCTAGGGCGATCCAGCGTTTGATAGTATCATGGCTGCATGTGGCAAGACACCGTCATCGCATCATGCCAAATCGGTATAATTATTGCATTGCAGTTCATAATCTGGAGCAAACAAAAACCTTCGCTAACTAGTTCGGTTATGAACATCATTTTCCCAGCTGTCATAAGTTTTTGTTTATTTACCTTACATCTGTACTTTGCGACAACTACGGCTGCTATAATCTCGCTATCATGGGCAGTAGTCACAGTGCAAAAATTGGTAGCTCGCAAATAAACTCTGTCACATAAAAATCTATTTGTTATTACGGCTTTGAGAGCTAGGATTTGCCGTTTAGGTATTTTCCGGCAACGCTTAAAGCAAATGAAGTTAAGATGACAAAAACGGTTGTGAAAAAGAGCTTGGTTAAGATGACATTAAACAAAGTACCGCCCTCACCTGGACCTTTTCCGGACATGACCATGATGATTCCTAGAATACCAAAAACAACTGACGCGTAAATAAACACCCTTGTAGCTATTTTTTGCATGATTTTAGTATATCAAAGAAGCGATGTTAGCTATCTTATAACTGAGCAATAAATTCATCTTTGTTCATCTCGTCAGGAACTGGAATTTCAAGAACTTCAAGTGAGGCACGTATTAACGAAAAGCCATTCATGGGCAAGCGAGTGATAACTAGATCTGCAAGTTTATTCGCTCCTTCTTCTGTTAATCCATCTGTAAATTCACTCATGTTGTCATGATAGCAAAATTGCCAATCCTTTGTGGCTTATTTGGCCTTAGACTGCCTATCGAGTGCCCACTGCACTGACCGGCTTATCGGCTTATCTGTGCGGTGGATACAACCTATCCAACAACAAGGTCGGCGAACGCCTTCCAGCAGTTCGGATATTACACGATCAACGTGTTTTTTCCTGGTCTCCTCTGTTTTGACGTTTATGGTCCAGCAAATCCACTCATTGCGCGCCAGTGGTGTCAGGTCTTCCCATCGCTCCAGCGCGGACTTATCAGACAACAGAGCTTTACGTAAGTCCGCTGGTACCTCGTGGACTACACCAGTGGCAATTTGTTTTGTTTGCATGAGGTTATTCTACCAATTTTTTTAACACTTGGCTTTCTGTGCAGCCCCGTTGCTGTTAGCTAAGCAAAGCTCCACCGTCCACTACTATTTGCTCACCAGTCATATAGCTCGACATATCACTAGCCAAGAATAGAGCGACCATGCCAATTTCATCAGGTTCACCCATTCGACGCATTGGGATTTTGGCCATGAAAGCCTTGGTTGATGCTGCCATCTGCTCGGCCGATGCACCTTGGCTCATTGCGGCCACGCCAGGTGTGGTAATGCCGCCCGGGGCAATAGCATTGACCCAAATCTTATGTTGGGCAAGTTCAAGAGCTGAGTTTTTAGTAAAGCCCCAGACGCCATGCTTGGAAGCATCGTAATGAGCCAGGCCAACCATTGAGGGGTGGAGGGCATCAATAGACGTGATGTTGATAATCTTGCCGCCTCCTTGTGTTTTCATAACTTCGGCGGCATGTTTGGTTGTTAGGAATACACTTCGTAAATTTACATGAATAACACGTTCGAATTCGTCTTCTGACATCTGCATAACAGGCTTTGGAGGGTAGATGCCGGCGTTGTTTACTAGAATATCTACCGAGCCAAACTTATCTTTACAGGCAGCAATCATCGTCTCGACTTGTGCCTCATCTGACACGTCGACCTTACACGCCTCTGCGGTCCAACCCTTACCCGTCAGTTCGTTCGCAGTCTTCTGAGCAGCAGCTTCATCCATATCTGCTACCAAGACCTTAGCACCAGCTTCGGCTAGCCTATAGGCTATGCCCTGGCCAATACCTTTTGCACCACCCGTAACAATAGCCGCTTTATCTGAAAGATCTAATAACTGATTAATTGGCTTCACGTTAGTATTCTACTCCAAAACAAAAACGGAAGCTTTTTGCTTCCGTTATTCTAGCTCTAAAACCATCTTGATGTGCGGTATACCGACTTCATCAAACTCATCGCCGTCTTTTTGGTAACCCAAACTTTCATAAAAATTAGCCGCACTAACCTGTGAGTCTAAAACTAGCTTTGCTAAACCTTGCTCTTTTGCTGTCTCGGAAACAGAATCCATAATGGCACGCCCGACTTTTTTACCACGATGCGCTTTAAAAACGGCAACTCGCTCTACCTTACCGACTTTATCGGGCAGTACACGATATCGAGCTGTTCCTATAGGGTTGCCATCTTCATAGGCAACAAATTGTTCGGCCGTATTATCTAAACCATCAAAATCGTCATCTGCAGAGATGCCTTGCTCTTTCTGAAATACTTCGGCACGCACAAAATGTGCGTCAGGAAGTTTATCAATACCTACCAGATGTTCCACAGAGATCGTCATAAATAAACCATATCATAAAAAAGAATTATGGTCAAATTGGTTCTTCAGAGATGGAAGATAGAACCATAATAAAGAGCGATTTATCGCAAGAATTCAAACTGGTGCATTAAGGAGTAAAGTCCAGCAAGCCCATTTCTGTTTGAGCAATCTGTGATGCTTGTGACTCTGTGCCGTGAATTTCTGCTACAGCTTGCGGGAAAGTATCCCGAAGCCATTCATTCCAATTTGCTCCATCAGTTCGTGGAGAAAGTTCGGTTAGTATGTCGGCTCCAACACCCATTATGGCGAGCAACCTACCGCTACTTTCAAGGACTTCTCGCCGAGATCCTAAGTCAAGACCAAGTGCAACATCACCGTGCTCTAACATACCGTTGATGGTATGAGAAAGTATGCATGCGATAACTGGCTTGCCAATAGTACGAGCGTCAAACCCCTCTAGTGCCTCTGGCTTGATTTTGACACTTTTTACTTCATAGGGCTGACCAGGAACAATTTCAACGGATGTACTCTCAACACTGAACATTGAATCTGTTTCTGCACGTGTCATACTAGCTCCTTATTATATTTAATATTGTAGATTTAGATAAAGTATTTGCAAGTACAAATAATTCATTGTTCTCTTGCTGCAATCGAAAATAAACGTAACGCTTGTGATTAACAGAGAAAAATGTGGTTCCGCGTAGTAGTGGAAGTTAGGACTATTTTAATTTGTTAAATACGTCCTGCGCCAAGTTTGTGACATATGACCTTACGTGAACAGGGTCCGATTCTATATCGGACAAACTAAAGCGAAGATCTTTTGTGTTGCTCACCACAACCAAGTTCCTGTTAGGCTTATCGGTAGAATCATGGATCTCAAGAATAGGTATTTCATCTATTTCGATCTTCAAAAGTCTTAACAGCCAATCTGCAGAATGTGGAATTTGCTGGCATCTTACTCTGCTTTCCACAGGTGCCCAAGAAGGTCTATATTGCAAATTGGTATATCCTTCAATGTCAACACCTACCCCATCGCCCTTGTTAAAAGTTGCTAGTGCCAAATTGGCTAGAGTGTGCCGACGATGTTGCTTATCGGATGACGGCCTAAATTCACCGCTTAGTACTTCGTAGATTGAAGGACGGATAAGTATAGTTCCAGACACCATAGTTGTAATAAAATACCACAAAAGTACCTTTTAGTCAAAAGTAGCTTACAGGGTCGGGCAGCAGATTTTTATAGCTCTAAGTTACGATTAAAGTTAGAAGCTCGTTGTTATTTAATAAGAAGGCCTTAGCTAGAAGAGCTACCCTTAGTAGCGGCTACCTAGGATCAGCTTCGGGACTGATTTTGCGCAGTTGACTGGGTGAAAACATTTGCTGTTGACCTGCTTTTGGATTATGCTCCCATCTTGTGTCGGTTCGAGCGTCAATAGACTGATTGATTTGGGCCACTGATGTGTCAAGATCTACTAGTTCATCTGCAGGTAAATTTCCATCGACATAGATTAATTGGCTCTTGTGAACTAAGGTAGTTAATTCGACACCCATTTGAGCAAGCATCCTTCTATTCGAAAAAGGATTCAATACACTGCTTACGTTTATGTGTGCACTAGTTTCTGAGTAGCCATAGTACGGCATTATCTCCGCTATATCGCGATTTGTTAACGTATAACCTCGCTTTAATATCTCGGCCGTAGCATGTAAGAAAGAGGCGCGATCATGTTGCATAAGATTACAATAACACAAGGAAAGGAATATGTCAAAGTCTGGTTTCAGAGGCTGGACAAGCACTTTCCTCTGTGTCGGGTCGGAGTCCGTCGTCGCCTAAATGGGGTCGGGCAAACGCACATCTGCGCTTCGTGCTCGAAACGAGTTTCTGCGCGTGAAGCTTGATGACCGAACCTTCGGTTCGAGGTTCTGATTCTCAGAACGTCAAAATAAAAGCCCCAACCTTTGGCTGGGACTATTATTT
This sequence comes from uncultured Candidatus Saccharibacteria bacterium, assembly GCA_964548655.1. GTDB lineage: Bacteria > Patescibacteriota > Saccharimonadia > Saccharimonadales > CAZJQT01 > CAZJQT01. The sequence goes on along the minus strand of CAZJQT010000004.1, from coordinate 26,769 downwards.
TGGCTCCCGGGGTCGGACTCGAACCGACAACCTCGAAGTTAACAGCTTCTTGCTCCACCATTGAGCTACCCGGGATTAGTTATGAGACAAACCTACGGTTTTTCTCATCGCGCCGGCAAAATGGAATACATTTTAGCGGGCTGCTCTTTTCCCTAAAAAAATTCAGGGTAAGACGCTGGAATTATATCTGAGGTGGTGAAACCAAACAAGCGTCAGACCATTTGTCGTACGTTTCGTTCTTGTTCGCGTTTTTTGATGACTTCCCTCTTATCGTATTTCTTTTTGCCACGGCCGGTGGCAATGCGGACTTTTATGTAGCGGCCCTTGGTTAGTATTCCGGTCGGTATGATAGATTGGCCGTTTTGTTTGGCGTTGGCTAATTGCTCTAGTTCTCGACGCCTAACCAGTAGTTTACGGCTACGTACTTGGTCTTCTTCGCTGATTTTAATAGCGTTGTCACCCATAATTTTGGCATTCAGTAACCATACCTCGCCGTCTTTGACGACTACGTAGGCACCTTGTAATTGACCATGCCCACGCCTTAGGGCTTTAGTTTCAGCGCCCGTCAGAGCTATGCCCGCCACGAACTCATCGCCCAGCGCGTAATCAAACTTGGCGCGGCGATTTACAATCTGCTTTGACTGATTAGCTTTCTTCTTAGCCATGACCATGATTATACTACTGTTAACAGATTATCAACGCTTATTTGCTTTAGCGTATTCTTGCTTGGCTACGTTCCAAAGCTCGGGTTGGCCGCGCTTGACCTTCATCTGATACCACCACTCAACGCCCCACAGGTCGACTTCGCGCATGCCGGTAGCTTCGCCATAGGCAAAACGGTCTTGCAAACGTTGAGGTGTCATAGTCTTGGCCATTTCACTCAGCGGCGCGTCGGCAATTGTGTACGGGTCCGGTAGCCAAGCCTCAGCCTGAAGCTCATGAATAAAACTATCGTGATGGCGTGTTAGCTCGGTAAATCCGGCTCGAAAGGCGTAATACCAAGCTGGAATCGGGTACTCAAAATAACGTTTAGTAACCCCTTTGTCCCAAACTCGCTTATAGACTGAGATAGCCCATTCATCCGGGGTGGGCTCACCAACTGGCGTACCGATGGCGTTGTTACTCATGCTAACCACCAGCTTATGGTTAGGATCGAGACTTTTGACCAGGTTGAACTCACTAACCAATCGGTCACGATCAAAGTCGGTGCATTCGCCAAAGACTTTTAGGAAAAACTCGTTTTCTAGCTGGTAACTATCTAGTGCTGGACTGGTTTTATAACGATTGACAACGGCCCGGATAAAGTTGGCTAGGTCTGTGTGCCACTGATCTTTGGGTAAGCCAAAAGCCCAGTCTGGTTCATGGCACTCCGGCCAGCGCGGCTGGCGCAAGCCTATAGCCAAGGCTACATGGACGTGGGCGGCTTCAGCTTTAGCAAACTGCCAATCCAGTGTCGAAAAGTCATATTGCCCAGGCGTAGGCTCGATATCCTCCCAATAGCTAACCAAACGCAGATTCCTCACACCCAAGTCGCCAATAATAGCATCCATGGTCTCTTTGGGGTCGACGCCTAACTGCGTAGCATAGTCGGGTATAAAAGTGGCGCCAAGCCGCAGAGGCTCATGGGCGTGTTCGTGTATGTACCAACGTGCAATGGCATACATACTGCCGATACTGAGCATCAAAAATGCCATTATTATCAAGACTATTTTGCGCCACCAATTAACAAACCACCAACCAATCACCCTGTGTTTATTTAAGTTTAATTTCTTCAATTTGCGCTTGCCCTGCTATAACTAATGTGTGGCCACTAAACCGCTTACGCTCTCTATAGTTATACCAGCTTATAACGAACAAAACCATCTAAAGGCTTGCTTGGACTCTATCGCTGCGCAAACCACCAAACCAGATGAAGTTATTGTCGTGGACAATAATTCGACTGATAATACTGCAAATATCGCCAAGTCGTACTCGTTCGTAAAGTTAACGCATGAAAAAAAACAAGGCATTCTGTTTGCTCGCAACACCGGTTTTGATGCTGTTAAAACGGATTTAATCGGACGGATCGACGCTGACACTGTCTTGCCAGCTAACTGGGTAGCAAAGGTAAAGAAATTTTATCAAACCCCCGGTCATGCTAACCACGCCATTAGCGGCGGTTGTGCCTTTTATAACGTCCGTTTGCCTAAATTTAATCAATGGATGACTAGCCAGTTTGTGTTCAGGATGAACCGGTTGATTGTTGGCCACTATATTTTATGGGGTTCAAATATGGCCATGCCAAAAGCACTTTGGCAGGAGGTCAGAACAAAAACGTGTAAACAGACCGATATCCACGAAGATTTGGATTTGGCGATACACTTGCATCGGCTTGGCTACCAGATCACCTACCATGCCGACTTGGTTGTAGGTGCCAGAATGGGCCGAGTGTTTTCAGACCAAAACGCCCTATGGCAAAGTCTGATGATGTGGCCACGTACGCTGAGAGTTCATGGACTATGGACTTGGATTTTTGGCTGGCTTGGTGCGGCGTTTCTGTACGCTATGCAGATCGTACCCCGCTCTGGTGAGCTGATTGCTCGCTTGTTTGGCTGCAGGTCAATTACTGAGCAGGGTTAGAAGTAAAACCGCCGTATTGGTTGGGCTGAGGCGTACAGCTACTCCATAGTCCTTTGTTTTGTTCACGGGCGGTTTTTTGGTAGGCCAAAAACTCATCGCTTTTGGTAAATGGGAAACTGGTATAGGCAAAACCGTAGCCGTTTTTGATAATTTCCGCCTGGACCAGCTTGCCATCTGGCAAATAGATATAACGTAACAAGCGGTTATAACGGTCGCGGTTGGTACTGAGCGGATCAGATTCTAACCTGACAGGGTTGTTGCCTATCAACTGTTTGGTATATGACGCCGCTGCCACACCAAAGCACTGGACGACTTTGCGCGGATCATGTGTTTCGGGTGTGTCAACGCCAATAAAACGGATAGTTTCCTTTTGGCCGTTCATGTTGACGGCGATGGTGTCACCATCGACAAATTCAACCACTTTGTAGCTACCGGCTGGGATATTTTCAACCAAAGGTTTAGTTACGGCCGGGTGTTGGTTGACGTACCAGCCCAAACCGACCACAACCAAAGACAAACCTAGGCTGACAAAACGTTTGTGCCCCCGTTTGCTCATGACATTATTTTAACAGCTGATTACGCTAGTGTTTGGCTAGCCAGGCTACCCAGCATTCTAGCTCGTAATTGCTTGCCTTTCAGTATGCCCCAGCCCCAAAACCTGTATTCATTAGCACTACCCGGGCCACCAATGGTTTTGGCGAATTCCATTTTTTCGCGCAGGTGTTTTTCATTTAAAAAAGCGACACCGACATCAGGCTCAATCATTTCTTCCAGTAGGTTTGTATATTTCTTTGGCACAACTCTAGCCATAGCCACGGCAAAGAATTGATCGCGAAAAATCTTATCACTTACCCGTACAACGCGCGCTTCATTCTCTTTGAACAATTGCCTTTCATGGCTTGTGAGCTCAAAACTCGGCTGATTGAACAGCTTCCACTTATTCTGCGATATCCAACCCAGTCTATTTACTAGATCGAGATGAGACGTATCGGAGAAACGATCAAACAACTGGTCATAAATACTATGGGCTACGCTTTCGGTGGTAAAGTTGCCGTTGATCCTATCCATCCCAGCCATTGCCGCATCGCGCAAAATTTCAATTGATTTGGTTTGAAGATGCTCGCCCTGAATTACTTTTCCATCCCAACGCGTCAACAAAGTACTGGTTTCGCAATCCCGGGCAGCTATACCTAGAATTAGCAGCTTATTAAGCGCCTCTTTGGCGTGATCCTCAGCGTGAAGTAGTTCATTGCTCGAATTTTCTGCCTCTGGCATGGACCTCTTATTATAACATTTCCATCAATCTTGTTATGTCAAAATATCTAGAAATCAATACCTTTGTTGGCTAGGAATTTATTATCAAAATGGTGTTTGAGTTTGGTCATGTTGGTAGCTATATCAGCATACTTGAGCATCTTCTCTGGAAAGTTTCGCCCGGTTAGACAGAGGCTGGTTTTTGGGTGTTTATTCTTGATTAAGTTTTCTAAATCTTTGATGCTAAGTAGCCCGTCATGCACAGCGTTATTGATCTCATCGCAAGTTACGAGGTCATATTTGCCACTAGTGGCGCAGGCTAGAGCTTTTTGGTAGGTTACTTGAGCGGCTTGTTGGTGTTCTGATTCGCTGACGTCTTTGGCGCTCAATTTGCCGGCGTTGTAAAAGCCCTTGCCGCCCTTATAGAAAAACAGCCGGTTTTTATATACCGGCTTTATGTCATTAATGAAGTCGTGCTCGCTAACGGTCCAGTGTTTTATAAACTGAATATAGGCAACCTTCCAACCAGCACCGAGTGCTCTTACGGTCAAACCTAAGCTAGCGCTGGTTTTACCTTTACCTTCACCAGTGTAAACCACTACCACAGACTGCTTTGTCTTGAAATCTTCGAATGCCATCCGGCTATTATAGCTGGCTTTTTAGTAAGCTGTCAGTAATAACCAGGGTGCGCCGATATGTACCTACTAGTATTTCGCGCTTGTTCATATCACGGGTACTGCGTACATGCCCCATCAGTCGATCTAGAAGATAAATCACCGGATGCTGGCGATCCAAACTGTCTTCGTTACCACCAAACTCATCATATACGTTCTCTAAACTCTCAAGGTAACTCACGCTATCTTCGCCCAATTTCACTAATTCATCAGCTTTTTTGTACGCTCTCATAAAGTTGATTGGTAGGGCATAATCTTCAAATAATCCTCCGGCAGACACTACAGTCGTCAGATCCTCGATAGTGGCAGCTTTGTCAGCTCCTTCCGGGATGACCCGGACTTGCTCCATAAGCCAATCGCCATAGGCTTCCATTTCCTGATACATCTCAGGCTGTTCAACTGAATGTACCAAACGTAACCTAACCTCTTGCGAGGCATTTCTGGTTGGTAGACCTTCTGTTGCTGACATAGAGAGCCTCCTCTAAAAATAATAACAGATATAGCGTTCCTGGTGCAAGCGATGACACTAGATGTGTGACAAAGGTCACAGCTATGCCAGTTTTTTGTCCTTGATAGCTGCGTCAATTTTAGGCCTATCGAAGCCGACAATAATCGTGCCGTCAATATCAATCACCGGGATGCCCATCTGGCCGGACAGTTTTATGGATTCGTTAGCATTGGCGACGTCAGTCTCAACGTTTTTGTCGGTGTACTTAACGCCAAGCTTATCAAAATATTGCTTGGCCATGTGGCAGAAGGCGCACCAGTCAGCTGAATACACAGTTACCATAAGGCTAAATTATAACATGCTAAACTAGAGTAAATGGGTAAGCTCAAACCAACAAAAAGACTTTTAGCGGTAGTTGCCGCTGGAGTTTTGTTTATCACCCTGCTCTTAATCTTTGTTATCCGTTTTGTGGCAGTTAAAGATACTCATGTCCATTATCATGCTAATTTTGCCTTGTACATAAACGGCCAGCGCGATGAGTTCAAAAGTTTTGCTTTTTACGAAGAAGAACAGGCTTGTCGCGAGCAAGATCCTGATGACGTCTTGGGACGTGTCCATATGCACGACCAAGTCAATCACCTAATTCATGTTCATGCTCATGGTGTAACTTGGAGCCAATTCTTTGCCAATCTTGGCTATACGCTAGGCGACAAAGTGGTTGCAACTGATAGCGGTGCATTTGTTGATGGTTCTAATGGCGATAAACTGACCTTTATCCTCAACGGCCAGCCTGTAACCACGATAGCCGACAAAGTTATCAACAGCGAAGATGTTTTGTTGATCAACTACGGCAACGAAGACAGCAATACTATAAACAGTCGCTATCAGGCTATCCCACGCGATGCCCACGCTGCCAACACCGACAAAGATCCGGCCGCTTGTGGTGGTGCCGCTGCCCCGACAAGCAGCCAAAAACTCAAACAAGCCCTAGAGTTTTGGCAATAAGTCTTGCTTGCCGCCTCTGATAATTGATATACTGCAGTTACCAATGGGTGAAAAAACTGTTAATAAAGCTACTGCCCCTGTGGCTCAAGATAAACTTGATGAGTCATTGGCCATGTTTGCTCGCAAACAATTCTTTAGCGCCGCCGTAAATATGGGCTGGCAATTGGCGCTAACAATAATTGTACCGGTGATTATTGGCGTTAAGCTGGATGATCATTTCCATAGTTCACCGTCCTATACCCTAGCGGCGCTAGTCCTAGCTGTCGGCGGTGCGGTTGTGGTTGTTGGGGCAACTCTCAAGCAAGTCGCTCGTGATCAAGCTGAGCATAAGCAAGGTGGCAAAGTATGATTTTAAGCAGATTTGCAGTTGAGCCTGGCCCGGTTGTTCACATTGCGCCAACTGGTTTATTTGATTTTCACGGCGTAACTATCACTAACTCGATGGTTTTTACCTGGATATGTTCGCTGCTAATTATAGCCGTGCTGGTATACGTCGCCCGCCGTTTGACACTCCGGCCCAAAGGCGGCTTCAGCCAGATTGTAGAAATAGGCACGGATTTTATAACCAATGTTTTGGAAGGCAGTCTGGGCGACCGAGATAAAGCCCTAAAATATGCGCCTTATTTCGTGACCATCTTTTTCTTTGTAGCGCTCAGCAACATTCTTGGTCTTTTGCCAGGTGTTGGCGAGGCTTTTACTTATCACGGCGCGCCAGTTTTTAGAGCTTTCACAGCTGATCTAAACGGCACCTTAGCAACGGCAGTAATCTCAATGGTTTTGATCCAGTATTTTGCTGTTAGGGAATCGGGGCCAATCAAACACCTGCGTCATTATTTTGCTGGCAAACTCTGGAATCCGCTGACCTATCTAATTGGTGTTTACGAAGTTTTCAATGAACTAATTCGCGTTTTTAGCCTGGCACTCAGGTTGTTTTTGAACATCGCCATCGGCGAGATAATTATTTCGGTGTTTTCATATCTAGGCAAGTTTGCCGCACCTCTGACGTCTTTCCCGTTTCTGTTTCTAGAGCTGGGCGTAGCACTGCTTCAAGCTTATATTTTTGTTATGCTATCTGTGACCTATCTTTCGTTGGCTATTAGTCATGGCCACGAAGAAGATGAGGCTTTGGAGCACACAGCCGAACAGATGAAGGCAACGTCATGAATTTAATAAGTAAAGAGGAGATAACATGCTCTATTTAGCAGAATTAACAGGTAATGTAGAGGTCGTAGGTAAAGGCCTCATGCTGGGCGCTGGTATGATTGGTCCCGGCATTGGTGTCGGTCTGATCGGCAATGCTTTTATGAATGCCGTCGGTCGTAACCCCGAGTCAGCCAAATTTCTAGGCCAGATCTTGGTCTTTGTGGCTATCGTTGAGTTGATGGCGCTACTCGTGTTCGCTTCACTGTTCATCATTAAGTAATTTAAGAAGGATATAGATGATTCCATTTGTATTTGCAGCCGAAGCCAGTAGTACGGGCATAGGTGCTCTGGGTATTAGCCCCAGCGCTTTTATTATTCAGTTGCTGAGTTTCGTGATAGTTTTTCTGCTTCTTAAGCGCTTTGCCTTCAAGCCTATTATCAAACTTTTGGAAGAGCGCCGTAAAACTATCGACAACGGTGTCAAAATGGGCCAGCAGTTAGAGCGCGAAAAGGCCAAGTTGGATGAGCAAGCCAAACAGATTGTTCGCGATGCCCGCGCTGAAGCCGACAAAATTGTCGCAACCGGTCACAAAGAAGCCCGCGAACTTGTCCATGAAGCCGAAAAATCCGCTAGCCTCAAAGCCGATGACATCCTAGCTCAAGCTCAGCTGAAGATTAGCGATGAAACCGAACATGCCCGCCGCAAACTCGAAAAAGACATGGCGGTATTAGTGTCTGACGCCACTGAGGCAATCGTAGGTGAAAAAATTGACGCCAAGAAAGACAAGGCCTTGATAGAAAAAGCTATGAAAGGCCGCAAGTGAAGATAAGCCGTAGTCATCTCGCCGAGGTTATTGCTGAACGCACTCTAACAGTCGGCAGCTCCAAAAAGCTGGCTCAGGAAATCGCTGCCTATTTATTAACTGAGTCACGAACGGCTGATTTAGAGCCACTAATGCGCGATATCCTGGAATACCGAGCCGAGCACGGCCAAGTCGAAGCTACAGCTGTCAGTGCCTTTGCCTTGAGCGATGAGGTCAAACAAGAACTAAAAAGTTTGGTTAAATCCGAGTACCCTAAGGCGAAAGATGTCCAATTACACGATGAGTTAGACAGCAAAACGGTTGGTGGCGTCCGGCTGGACCTGCCCAACGAACAACTGGACCTAACTATCAAAGCCAAGCTGGCTAAGTTCAAGCAATTTGTTGGGGGAGCGTCGTAATGAGCGAAGTTTCTATCCAAGATCTATCCAATGACATTCGGACAGCCATTGCTGAGCTAAAAAAGCGCCCCGAGATTGAGCAAGTTGGCATTGTCACCCGTGTTGGTGACGGTGTGGTCTGGATTTATGGCCTGACCCGTGCCGGTTATAACGAAATGATCTCTATCGAAACTACCAGCGGCACTACCCTGACGGCCTTTGCCTTTAACTTGGGCGAGGATGAAATCGGCGCTGTGCTGCTGGGTGATGACACTCTCATCAAGGCTGGAGCCACCGCTAAGCTGACCGGTAAGGTTCTGGAGGTGCCAGTTGGTCCAGAAATAGTTGGCCGCGTGGTTGATCCACTTGGTAATCCACTGGACAGCAAAGGACCGATCAAAACCAAGCTGACCAGCCGGGTTGAGCAAACTGCACCTGGTGTTTTGGACCGCAAGAGCGTCCATGAACCATTGATGACCGGCATTACAGCTATTGATGCCATGGTACCGATCGGCCGTGGCCAGCGTGAATTATTGATCGGTGACCGACAGACCGGTAAAAGCGCCATTGCCATTGACACCATGATCAACCAGCACCGCCAGAAAACTGGTGTTATCAACATATATGTAGCAATTGGCCAGAAGCTCAGCAAGGTAGCCCGTTTAGTTGAGCGTCTGCGCCGTGAAGGCGTCATGGACCAGACTATTGTTGTCGCTACTAGCGCCGCTGATCCAGCATCATTGCAATACTTGGCGCCTTATGCCGCCACAGCTATGGGCGAATATTTCCGCGACAACAAACAACATGCCTTGATAATTTATGACGATCTATCCAAGCACGCCGCGGCTTACCGCCAGATGTCCTTGCTACTGCGTCGTCCGCCCGGCCGTGAGGCCTATCCGGGTGATGTCTTTTACTTACACTCACGCCTATTGGAGCGCTCAGCTAAACTGTCAGACAAACTTGGCGCCGGTAGTCTAACTGCCCTGCCTATCATTGAGACTCAGGCTGGTGATATTAGCGCCTACATCCCCACTAATGTTATTTCTATCACTGATGGCCAGATTTTCATGGAAACTAATCTGTTTTACCAAGGTATCCGTCCGGCTATCTCGGTTGGTTTGTCGGTATCGCGCGTTGGTGGTAACGCCCAGACCAAGGCCGTCAAAAGCGTGGCTAAGTCTTTACGCATTGAGCTAGCCCAGTTCCGCGAGTTGGCAGCTTTTTCTCAGTTCTCTACTGATCTTGATGCCGAGACTCGTCACCGCATTGAGCGTGGTCAGCGTTTAACTGAGCTGCTCAAACAGCCGCAGTACAGCCCGTACGCTATCTGGCAGATGTACGCTACCTTGCTGGCGGCTACTTCCGGTGCTTTTGATCAAGTACCATTGGACAAGATCAAACTGGCGGAAGCTAACCTGCACCGAGAGCTAAAGCATGATCAGCCAAAGACTGTTGAGAAAATCAACACTGGCGATGAGCCGGATGAAAAGACCAAGCAAAAGATTGTCGACATGGCTAATAAGATTGCCGAGAGCTACAAACCAGCCGAACAGCAAGAAGTTAATAAATCAGGGTCGGGAGAAGGATAAAGTCTTATGACTGCAACTTTCGAACAACTACAGTCAGCCGCAGAAGGGCTAGTAGAACCACTAGTAAATGACGGGCATATCCTATACGAGAGTGGTTATGAATTTTATGAACACACAGTGTTGGACGGCCTCTTTGTTGGTGATTTTGACCCATTATATGATGAAGAACGAGGGCTTCGAGATGCACAAAGTGGAGCTCCATTGGCAAACTGGATTTTTGAGCTTGCTTCAATTTGCGGAGTGATAACAGACAAACACGAAGCTTCAAGCCTGGCCTATTTAGTTGAGCAAGAGTTCTACTTACATATCTTGACAAAGGAGGGCCCAATTGGCTAATACGATTACCCTCAAACGCCGGATTGGCTCCGTCAAGAACACCAAACAGATCACTAAGGCTATGGAATTAGTTGCTGCCAGCAAAATGCGCCGAGCCCAAGAGTTTGCTCACCAAGGCCGGGCCTACCGCCAAGCTGCCCATTCCCTGCTAACACGCCTTAGTAAAATCACTGAAGTCGATGAACACCCACTGTTTGTAAAACGCCCGGTTAAAACTCGCCTGTATGTCATGATCACGAGTAACCGCGGGCTGGCTGGCGCCTACAATGCCAATATTATTCGTATGCACACCAAGGCTCTACAGGCAGATAAAGCTGCCGGCATTAAAAGCTGGGTCGTAACCATCGGCAAACAAGGTGCTAACTTTATCCGTCGGGTTGAACACGCCGATCTGTATGCCGCCTTTACAGAAATCCCCGATCACCCTAGCGCCAATGACGTTAGGCCAATCCTCAACACCATAGTTGATCTCTACGCCACCAAGCAAGTCGATGACGTTCAATTGCTGTACACCGAATTCAAAAGTAATTTGGTCCAAGAGGCTATGCAGTTATCAATCTTGCCTGCCCAATACCAAGAACAAGAAGCTGAGGAGAGTTCGGCTATGCAGCTTGGCAGCGTCACGTTTGAACCGTCTATAGAGGCAGTACTGGACAATGTGGCTGAACGCTTGATTGAGGTCCAGATTTGGCAAGCCCTGCTGGAATCAATCGCTTCTGAGCACTCGATGCGCATGATTGCCATGAAAAACGCGACTGATAATGCTACAGATTTAATAGACGACTTGACGCTTGCCTTTAATACCGCTAGGCAGGCGGCCATCACCCAAGAATTAGCGGAAATAACCGGTGGAGCGGAGGCGATACAATAATGAGTGAGCGAATACCAGAAGTAAGAAATAGCAGTCTTGGTGATCTGGTGGATTTAGCATCTGGCGGCAAGCTAGAAGTGTGGGCACTTGACCCGAGAACCGATGACGGTGCTCTGAGTTCTGAAAACCATATTATTGATGGGGTTATTGAGGATATTTTTACCCGATTACGTTTACCCCAAGACAGGTCTCTTGAACTTTTATGTGCAGCTGTTGGACGTGCGTCAGTAAAGCGTATATTTAACATGCCTGAAGTCAGGGTTTACTTTGGCGATTACTTCAATCCAACTTCCGTTTTAGATATCAAGCTCCGCTCATCAGAACCAGAATATAAAGAGATTAAAGCAACTGAAGCCACACTGGAGGCTAATCAGCAATGAGTGAAATGAGCCGATCACTGGACTATAATGGTCAACCTGAGCCGGCTGATTTATTGTTTGACTCAGTTGCCGACTGGAAAGTAGGTTCGTTGACGGCCGAAGACTTGATTGGATGTGTGGAATCCAAGCTCGGCCGGCCTCTGGTAGGCATGCAGCGAGCTGACCTATTGAGCCTGGCTGAGCAGGAATTAAATTATGACAGAGAACAATTTGGAAATGAGGAGCAAAATGGCAGCGACGACTAAAGCAAAGCTAGAGCACGGTAAAATCAGCCAGATTGTTGGTGTGGTGGTGGATATTGAATTCCCTGTCGATAAGCTACCGGCTATTTATAATGCTTTGAACGTTAAGCTTGATGAGCGCACTTTGGTTTTGGAGGTTGCCCAGCATCTAAGCGAATCAGCTGTCCGGGCCGTAGCTTTAGGCTCGACCGATGGACTCGAGCGTGGTGCAGAAGTTGTAGATACTGGTGAAGCCATCAGTGTGCCAATTGGCGAGACAACTTTGGGCCGAATGTTCAATGTTACCGGCCAGCCAATTGATGGCAAAGCCGACAATTTTAAAGACCGCGCCCCCATCCACCGTAACCCGCCGACTCTGAGTGAGCAGTCTAGCAGCGTCGAAATCCTGGAAACTGGTATCAAAGTCATTGACTTAATCGCTCCAATTACCAAAGGTGGTAAGGTTGGCTTGTTCGGCGGCGCTGGAGTTGGTAAGACAGTGCTTATTACTGAGCTAATCAACAACATCGCCAAATTTCACAAGGGCTTTTCTGTCTTTGCCGGTGTTGGCGAGCGCACCCGCGAAGGTAATGACCTATACCACGAGATGGCCGAATCAGGCGTCTTGGACAAGACTAGTCTAGTTTTTGGCCAGATGAATGAACCGCCAGGCGCGCGTTTACGCGTGGGCTTGTCCGGCCTAACTATTGCCGAAGGTTTCCGTGATAAAGGCAATGACGTCTTGCTATTCATCGACAATATCTTCCGCTTTACCCAAGCCGGTGCCGAGGTGTCTGCCCTGCTTGGTCGCTTGCCTTCAGCCGTTGGTTACCAGCCCAACCTAGCCCAGGAAATGGGCGCCTTGCAGGAGCGCATTACTTCTACTCGTAGAGGCTCAATTACTTCTGTCCAGGCTGTTTATGTGCCAGCCGATGACCTGACTGACCCTGCCCCAGCCACGACCTTTGCCCACTTGGACTCAACAATTGTTTTGTCACGTGCTTTAACTGAACTTGGTCTGTACCCAGCGGTTGACCCGCTTGACTCAAGCTCAACCATTCTCGATCCAGAAATTGTGGGCGAGGAACATTACGAGGTCGCCCGTGAAGTTCAACGTATCCTGCAGCGCTACAAAGATTTGCAAGATATCATCGCTATCCTTGGTATGGAAGAATTGTCGGATGATGACAAGCAAACAGTATCGCGAGCCCGCAAAATCCAGCGCTTCCTAACCCAACCTTTCTTTGTGGCTGAAGTCTTCATCGGCAAACCGGGTAAATACGTACCATTAGCCGATACCATTGCCGGCTTCAAAGAAATCCTTGACGGTAAGCACGACGACAAGTCTGAGTCTGCCTTCTATATGAAGGGTGATATCTCAGAAGTCAAAGAGGAAAAATAATGGAAAAGTCATCAGACGGAAAAGTGGTGACTGATTTACTTGAACGGCTTTTTGGCCCAGAATACCCTACTCCAGAAAATAGCCAATTGGTAAATCCCGTAAGAACTGCGGTGGAAATTGCTATGGAAAAGGAATTTGGCGAGCAGCCTAAGGCTGGAGCGACTAATGATTCACTTTGATCTTGTAACCCTGGATGGCGTCAAATTCTCTGACGACGTTTATGAGATTATCTTGCCAACCATCGAGGGCCAGATTGGCGTCATGCCTGGGCACATGCCACTGATCAGTGCGGCTACACACGGCATTGTTAATGTCCGCCGACAACCACATGACAAAGATGACCAAATGGAACATTTCTACATCAGTGGTGGTGTCATTGAGGTTGGTGATAATAAACTGAGCTTGTTAGTTGATGAAGCCGACCATGCCGATGACATCAACGAAACCGAGGCTCAGAAAGCGCATGACCTAGCTCTAAAGATGAAGGCTGAGGCCAAAGATCAGGTCAGCTTAGAGCATGCCCAAAGCTTGGTTGACCGCCAAGGCGTTAGGCTGCAAGTGGCTGGCCTAAAACGTCGCCACCGTAAGCTCTAAATTAAAGCACTTGCTTTCTACAACTGAGAAGATATATCATTAGCTCATAACTAAGTGGAGGAGTCCCATGTTTGGACAAAAAAAGATTGCCATGATCGTGGCAGAGTTTGTAGGTACGTTTAGCTTAGCCAGTGTCGTATTGGCCATGACGGGAAGGACAAGTTTCCCATACTTTGAAGCGATTGCAGCCGGTGTCACGTTAGGTTTGTTCACATTGCTAATGTCAGCTGATGACTGGGCACTGTTAAACCCAGCAACAACTATCGGACTGTGGACACTTAGAAAGATTGAAACAACCAAAGCTGTCGTGGCTATCGCTGCCCAGTTCTTGGGCGGTGCCGTGGCTTGGCGACTTAACGAATATCTTCTAAACACAACACTAAAGAACACTGCCAACACCAAGTTTGATTGGCGAGTGTTTGTAGCAGAAGCTGTTGGTACCTTCCTATTTACCTACGGTGTGGCTGCTGCTATATATCGTGGCTTTAAAGGTCACGAACGAGCTCTTGCGGTTGGCGCCAGTCTGGCCGTTGGTATCTTGGTAGCTAGTTTTGCCAGCAACGGTCTGCTTAACCCAGCTGTCGCGCTTGGCATTCACTCTTGGAGCTTTGTCTACGTGGCTGCTCCAATCTTGGGCGCGGTTGTTGGTATGAACGCGTACGCCCTACTAAATGCACCTTTGCCTAAGTCAGTTACGAAAAAAAAGTAAGTAATCCAACCTAGATAGGCGGATGTTGACAGTTCCGATGATCCTTGCCGGGTTTGAAATTGTTTGCCCTAATACCATCAGCTACTTTACTAAGACGATCTAACATGGTGTCTAAACTGCGCTGAGTTTTCTTAACGCTGCTCTGGAGATCGGTGTCTACAAAGTCCAAGGTCATTAGCGCCGGGAGTTGCTGATGCAGATGCTGCCAAGCCAGCGCATAAAGCGTCAGTTGCTGGCTAGCCACCGCCCTGTTTTTGGCTTGTTCGCTAGACTTAACGCTTGAGCCGGTTTTGTAGTCAACTATTTCTACACTTTCACTCAGGGGGAAAACAGCGTCAAAACGACCGCGGATGGTTAGCTTTAGGTCATCTAGGCTACACTCAAAACTATCTTCGATGCCAAGTGGCAAACGTTGACTTAGCTTGGTTCGTTTATAGTAGTTTTCCAGCGTAGTTTTGGCTTGCTTGATAGCGCGCAGCTTGTGGCCTTGGCTTAGATAGCCCTGGTTTGGCCAATTGGCTGCCATTTTTTTCTGGAGGTCACTCAATTTGATTAATTTGCCAGCCAATAAACTGCGGTTGATGTCCTCGATTAGTTGATGCATGAGAGAGCCATATTCCAGTGTGGCACTGGGCGGCGAAGGCACCGCCAGAACGTAACGATAGTAGAATTCCAATGGACAATCCAAATAAGTCTGGATCTGGCTAATAGTCAACCTGACCTTATCACCGTCTAGAATAGTTTTCGGTACTGACACAGCTTGATTGGCTGCCAAGCTGTAGCCTTCTGCTTGGACGAGAGTTGTTTTGGTTCTAATTTTTGGCGATTGACTATTTTGATCGCCGAAAGCTTCACTTAAAAAGCGTGACGGTTTGCGGTTAGTGGCACTATTATGATGGGCAGCGTGCGTCAAAATGAGCTGATCTTTGGCGCGTGTCATCGCCACATACATCAAGCGACGTTCTTCAGACAAATGGCTATCGGCTGGGCTCAGGATGCTAGCTCGCAGTTTGTCTGGCAGCTCAATACCGCGGCTGCTTTCTCTTAATGGGAATGACCCTTCGGTGCAATCGGCGATATAGACAGTTGACCACTCCAGGCCTTTAGCGCTGTGGATAGTAAGTAAATTAACGGTCCGCCCACTTAAGTCCAAGGTACCATCGTTAGTCCCTAGGCCCTGTGCCATTAGGGCGGGTAACGCCGCCACATACTGCACTGTGCTGGGTTGCAGAGCTATGCGTTCAAAATCTTTAAAACTATGAAATAGCTCGGACAGCCTAGTGCCAGCTGTTGAAGTCTGGGGATCAGTCGCACTCAGTTGATATAGACGGTCTTTATAGCCACTTTGGTCAAATATTTCATAAGCCATTTCGCCGACGCTCAAAAGCCCTAGCCGGCTTTGCCATTTTTTGATTTGGTCGACAGCTTGCTTAAAAGCTTGGTACTCAGAATCAGTTGATTGCAAAATGATGTTGGCTAGCGACGCGTGTTCAGCTCTAGCAACTCTAAGCAAATTACTTAACGGTGCGGCGGGCAGATTAAACAAGGCACCAGCTAACGTATGGTAGAGGCTAACGTTGTCTTTTAGGTCGCAAACCGTCCGCAACGCCTCCAAGAGCGACCTAACTGATGCATCCTGGTACAGGTTGTAGCGTTGGCCAGCTAGCGTGTATTCAATCTTGGCGTAGTCAAGATAGACTTGGAGTTTGCGAATAGTGTCATTACGCCGTGCCAATACGGCAATTACGCCGGGTTCTTCACCAGCCTTGAGTCGTCGACCGATATCATCGGAAATCCACTGTAACTCTTCGTCCAGACTATCAAACAGATTAACCTGTGGCTTAGCGCCGCGTAACTTGCTTTTGAGGCGTTTGTTGATGTGCAGCTGCTCTTCAAGCCGGTGTGGATTATTGTGCTGGATTAGTCGATAAGCCGTGTCTAAGATTTGCTGACTTGTACGGTAATTATCAACTAGAGTTATTTCCAGCGTTTTAGGATAGCGTTTTTTGAAGTCTAGAATATTGGCTAACGTGGCACCGCGCCAACCATAAATACTCTGGTCGTCGTCACCAACTACAAACAGATTTTGTTTGCCAGCTACAAGGTCAATAAAAACTGATTGCATCCGGTTAGTGTCCTGGAATTCATCAACTAAGACGAAGTCATAGTTTGCTTGCACTTCTTTTTTGATGTTCGGTCGGGTTTTGAATAAATCTATCATCAAATACAGCTGGTCGTCGTAGTCAATGACGTTGGCACTGCGGCATAGCTGCAAATACTTACTAAAAGCTTGAGCTAGTTCCTGGTGTTTTAGTTTGTCCAGCTTTTCAGCCGCATCGCCGCTGGGCATTTGTTCAACGTATCCGCTGTAGATGTCCGGCGTGATGACGTTTTGTTTAAGCAGTGAGAAATAGTTAGCAATGTCACCCAATGGACCGTCCGGGTTGGAGACCGGCGAAAAATAATCAAGGCCCAACTCATCCAGGCGTTCACGCAAGAACACGATCTGGCCGTTGTCACTCATCAGATTAAAACTGCGGCTCAAGCCAATATCGGCTGCATAGCGGCGTAGCAGACTCTCGCCAAAAGCGTTAAAGGTCATGATCGGCATCTGGATTTCATAGCTATCAAGCGCTTGGTTAATTCTGTCTAGCATTTCAGCCGCAGCTTTCTCAGTAAAAGTCAGGGCTAGGAGTTTCTTTGGGTCATTGCCTTCTCTTATAAGTCTAACAACTCGCTCAACTATGACGCGTGTTTTACCAGTGCCGGCCCCAGCCACCACCAGAATAGTCCCTTTGCCGGTTTGCACTGCCCGACGCTGCGAATTATTGAGCTCCTCGTACTTCTTGAAAGAGTTATGCACAGCTCTATTGTAACCCGGCTCTTGTCTATCAGGCAGTAGTAGAGGTATGCTTTAGCTATAATTAAGGAGTGGAGCTATGTTAGCTGTAAAAAAAGCCGAAGATACAATTGGTGGCCTTATGAAAGGTTTGCCTGGTTTGCCAGAGAGTTCTAAAGAGAGCTTGGTCAAAGCCTGGCCTTGGATCGCACTAGTTTTTGGTATCTTACAAATCCTGGTCGCCTGGGGACTTTACGGAGTAATCAGCCTGGTTAATAGGGTTTCAGACATAACTAATACGTATTCTATTTATGTCACGGGCCAGACAGCCGGCTTGAGTAGTCTGGATAAGACTTTGATATATCTAGGAGTTTTGGTGCTATTAGTAGACGGTGTCGTTTTGTTGCTGGCTTATCCAAAATTAAAAACCCGCTCAAAGGCTGGTTGGGATTTGCTGTTTTTAGGTGCCTTATTGAACCTGGGCTACGCCGTTTTGTCTATCTTTATCCGGGACCGCGGAGTTGGTAGTTTCATTTTCAGTGCTATTGGCTCAGCTGTCGGCTTTTATCTGCTCTTTCAGGTTCGTGCTAAGTACACCAAGTAACACAAACAAGCTACAGTTTCTTGTCTAGGATAATGGGCAAACCAGGGTTTGGAGTAGTTAGAGTAGTTTCGTTTCCGCAGTTCACTAGTGATATGCAGGTGGGATTTTTAGTGACAGGTTTTGGCGCTGGACTACTGAAGATCCCTAGAGTCTTAGAAAGTGTAAGTACATTGTCAAAACGGTAATCCGGCGCCGACAAATTGCTGTCATGAATGTTTATATATATCAACGCGTCATAGCCGTAATCTTTGTAATGTTCAACTCCGTCAATCAATAGTTGTCGTTGAAAGTCGGGGTCAGCGTTGCCTACGCCGTATTCGGTTATCCAAACTGGCTTTTGGTAAACATGTAGCCAGTTTCTATACGTAGTGAGTTCATAAAAAGATGGACGATAATCACCGTTCCAATAACGATCATAAAGTAAAGTCGAGCCAACCACGTCAACCACATCATCACCAGGATAATAAAGCGGAGCCGCCGAATTACCGGCCGGCGACCAAACCCAGCGCAGATTATCCATGTTGTTGTGCCTGGCTAACTCCACAACATGACGATAGGCGGCAATGTAATCAGCCGGGTCTTGTACGCCCCAGGGAAAAACATCTGACAGATCCATCTCGTGAGCAAAACGCACATAAACCGTGCCTTGGCTGTCTGCCATCAGGCCGAGCATTGTTAGTAATCTTTCATCGTAAGCGCCGCGACTTATATCCTTCAATAGCACCGCACCATCAGCTACGCCTTTGGGCTCCAGGGTTATCAGCGGCACCGCACCAACACGCTTAGTGATCAGTAATTCTTCAGCCAGGTGCCTATTTTCACGCCAGTCTACAAATGTCTCACGGATATATGGTTTTTGGCTGGGAACCACAGCATCCTGACTGTAAACCCCTATAGATGGTGTTTGGGTCGACTGTTCAGTTACAAGCTGCTTAGAGGATAACTCGGCAACGATCTCCTGGTAGCTCAGTGACTGCGGTGACAGACTACTGACATCGCGTTGATTTTGCGTGGTAGACGATATATCGGCATAGATAATTTGCCGTGCTGACGATACCGACGAGGTAAAAGCCAACGACACCACCAGTACGGCAGTCACGGCTGCCATCGGTTTTAACCAGTAGCGCACGAATAACTGCGGCTTAAGCTTTATCTTTTTGAGTTGGCTGTGCAGATCGGCCAAACAGACACCAAGCATAGAAAATGCGCTAATGCTGGAAAAGGTCATTAACCCCCATGAAGCTTTGACACCAGCTGTGTTGGCGGCGAACAATATCGCCAGGGCGCTGCTCAAGCTCAACAGTAAGAAAGGCCTATAAAGTCTGATAGTTGGTATTACCTTCAGGCGCTTACCTTTGGGTGTAATCTGATAAGGTTTTGTTCTTCCTAGGGCGGCAGCAGTCACCGCCTTGAGAATTATTGGCCAGCTGATTAGCTGTAGCACCATGCTGCGCCAGCTCAGACGTACTTTGCTCTGCTGGGTGAGTGGTTTGCCGGCCCACCACACTAGCCAAGTAGCAGAAAATAACGGCAAACATCTAAGCAGAAAATCCGTCCCAGATATCTGAACCGCTGATGTATTAAAAAATAGACCAATAATCGGTATGGCGAATAATGTCAGAGCCGACAATGCCCAAATAGGGTACCAGCTCTGCATGAATAAAAACTGCAGTTTGTGTTTGGTCGTCATAGCACGCAAATGCCGATGACTATATGTCTTAAATATCTGGATCATACTAAAAGCCCAAGCATATTGTTGGGAGAGATAGGCACTCAATGTTTCTGGACCGTCGCCGATGGCTATAATCTCAGGCAGGTATACACCTTTCCAGCCGTGAGAAACCAAGGCCAAGGTGTTCAAATGGTCTTCGGCTCTGGTCTGCTGGAAACCACCGATCTGTCTGATAGCGTCCATCCGGAAGGTGGTGTGTGAACCTATAATGACCGGCGCTTCGGCATTGCCATAGAAGCCCATTTGCAACGGTCCTTGTAGACCGCGCTCCTGTTCAGCTGACCCTCTTGCTATCCAATGGCCTAGATTGCCATAAACCGACGGCGCTTGTACCCAGCCGACGTGCTTGTCCCTGAAATGGCCCAAGGTTTTGTCTAGATAATTAGCCGATGGTATATGGTCGATATCAAGCTGGACAAAGAAATCATACTTGCGTCTTTTCACCTTGTCTAACCAGGCGTTTATATTGCCCGCTTTTGTCTTGGCTTTAAAGGGATAGTTGTCTTGATTATATTTAGGGCTTCCTTTGCGGCTGAAATATTTTACACCATAGCGTTTAGCCAGTAGTTTTATGTCTGGGCTATTACCCTCATCTAATATCCAGCTATCATGCGGATAGTTTATAGCTGCCAGGGCCTGCAGTTGTCGTTCTATGATTTCTTTTGATTCTTCAGATGGGACGCAAGGTGTTATTACGGCGACTTTTTTGCCCAGCAACGGACGACGTTTTTTAGGATATTTAGCCTTTAGAATTAAAAAGAGGTAGCTGCTTGGTATCAACATGTACTGATAGAGCAAAGCGATTGTCAACGGAAAATAAAGCTGCGGCGTAAGTATAGTGCTGGCTCTTAGCCACCATGACCACAGCCAAACTGTAGCGGCTAACCAAATAGGTAAAATTAGAAGCGCACGTCGCGTCGAAGGCAACATGCGCCCTCCACGCGTAAACATAGCATTATTATACAAAGAAATACGAGAAAAAGCAAATATAGGTTCTATTTGGTTTAGTCCGCAAAGATGATGACTAACTAGGCGGCTTGACCGCTGACTATTTGGTAGCCTGAGTCGACGTGAATTGGTCGAGGACTTGCCAACAGTACCGTTCGCAAACAAGTGTCAGTGTACGCTTCTCCATTAGCTAGCTTTCTATCAATCGTCTCCCCCACCAACAGTTGTAAACCGGTCTCAACCAGTGAAGGCCTAACAATATCACCGTCGACTGTTTTGTATAAGTCAAACTGGGTGCGGTGTGCGTTGAGCATTATTTCTTTACTGCCAGGTTTATCTATCCAGATTGTGTAAGAAAACATTTTCTTGTAGACGTTTTCAAATTTGCGGGGCAATATGGCCTCCGCCCGCTCCGAGGTTAGACCGGCATGCAGCGGTGGCGGTGGAATAACTTCTTTTTCCAAGACGTCAGAACAAAATCTGGCGATGTGCTGTTGGTCTCGATGCATTATTAGCTTGTTATCATGACCACTTAGCGCTGCCGCGAATATAAATGATGGTTTCCCGACCCTTATAACTTCATCAAGCGCATCAAGCAGTTTCTCCTGATCCCAATGGCTGGCGCTGAACATGGCTGTTATGGCGTCGGCTGAATTATCTTCCAATGGAATGGCGTCGGCAGCGGCTTCGTAGAGTTCAATACCAGGTAATATTCTGCCGTCTTTGCGCTCCTGACCGTACTGCTGATATGACAAATCATTAAACTGGGCTGTATTGGGGTCGATGCCTTTTAACTGACCCTTATGTCCGGTTTCTCGCCAGAACTCTAGGAACGTTGGGTATGAGCAACCTATATCGACAATCGTGTCGGTGTCTTTTATGCCGGCATACTGCAGAGCTTGGACAACCTCAAAATCATAATCTGGTGTAGGCAATCCTGTTTCTACGCATTGGTACACCATCTGTCGAATATCAACTTTTGTTTTGCCTTCATTGTCATAGTGCCCACCCAAATCACTCAAGTCAACGTAAGTTTCAAGTTCGGGGTCTCTTTGACTCACAATAGTAGTATTATCCACAATAATATGTTGATTTGTCAATTGTGCGTTAGCTTGCAGATTTTGATATTCCTGAGATAATAAATAGGTATGAACTACAACTGGTTAGACTCACCGCTCTGCCAGTTGCTCTTGGGCGGCAAACGCCTTATCTTGCCCAAGGGCCAAGTTATTAATGCGCTTGGTGATAGTACGCAGATTCATTTTATAAAATCAGGCTACATAAAACGTTATTTAATTACCAAAGAAGGTATGAAAGGTATCCAGGTCATCTATGGACCAAACGATGTCTTTCCGCTGACCCCCGTCTTTAGAACGGTTTATGGGCTAAGTTTCTACAGTGGGCCGGAACACTACTATTACGAATCAATGACCAAAATAGAGATTTATTCTGTTGAACAAGCAGCTCTGCAAGAGGCGCTGGCCGATAATCCCTTAATTTATCAGGATCTGTTTTATGCCGCTGGACTGCGCTTAAATTCGTATATTCATCGTCTGGAGAGTATGGCGCTTAGGGTAGCTAATAGAAAAGTTGCTCATCAATTGGTTCACTTTGCTGAGATATTTGGCAAAAAAGATGATAAATGCATAACTATTTTGGTGCCGCTAACCCATCAAAGCCTGGCCGATGTGCTAAATCTGGCCCGCGAAACAGTCACACATTGCTTAATACGCCTACAAGAACAGGGCCTAATCAAAATAGACAAACAAATCACAGTTCTAGATATAGAGAAGCTTAAACAAGCCGCCCACTAAATAGACGCTAGCACTGTAGTATAATTAGCCAGTCTATGACAGAGAAAAAACCGAATTTACGGTTTTCGGTAGTGATCCCTGCTTTCAATGAGTCGGCCTACCTTGGGCGCGCACTAGAGTCCCTGAAGTTGCAGAACTATCCTCAGGATGATTTTGAGGTCATTGTAGTTGATAATAATTCAACCGATGACACGGCTTTGCTAGCTTCAAGGCTGGGTGCTAGAGTAGTTAGCGAGAAAAAGGTCGGCGTTTGCTCGGCCCGTCAGGCTGGAACCAAGGTTGCTAGGGGCGAAATCATCATCTCGACTGACGCTGACACTACCTTCCCCAAAAACTGGCTTGAGTTGTTTGATCAGGCTTATCAAAAGCATCCTAAAGCCATAGCCGTTTCTGGATCACTGCGCTTCCACCGGCCACCCATATGGGGATCATACATCTACCTGCTATTTGGTTTGGTTAGTTTATACCAACGCTTAACGCGACGAGTTTGGTACGTGTCGGCGTGCAATCTATCGTTCAAAAAATCTGCCTGGGAAGCGGCTGGTGAGTATAATACTTCCTTAACTCAGGCCGGCGACGAACTGGATCTGCTGAGGCGGCTAAAAAAACAGGGTCGGATTGTTTTCAAGAAAAAAATTCGGGTGGTTACCTCCAGCCGTCGCCTGCGCGAGGGCTTTTTGTATAATTTCATCGTTTCCTTGCTTCTCTTCTACTTAGGTGATTACTATTTAAGTCGCCTAACCGGGCGATCTATCTTGGGTTCCGTGCCTTCTATCCGGGAGAACGAACATTGGCAAACTTTCAAATCATACAGACGCCAGGCCGCCATGGTTACGGTATTTTTGCTAGCCGTATTTATATTTTTTGTCACCCAACCAGGTTTGATTCGTGACATTAGACATCGTCACCTACCAAATATCAATAAATCTATCCGGCAAACGACTGAAAAATGGCTGGATTACTTCTAATACCCATAGCTCTAGGGCTTTTGTATTTACTGTTTCTGGCGCCTTCTGGCAAAAGCTTTAGTAAGAACAAGGTTGTGGCTCTGACTTTTGATGATGGTCCTAATGAGGGCGACACCTTGAAATTGTTGGAAATCCTAAAAAAACACGACGTTTTGGCTACCTTCTTTTTGGTTGGTAATAATGCGCGCAAATACCCAGAAATCGTCAAACATATTCAGGCTGACGGCCACGTTATTGGCCTGCATTCTATGCGGCATGCTTTCAGGGATTATTTTTGGCCAGGCTATTTCCAACGCCAAATGCTTCCAGCTCAACAACTCATAGTCAATATTACTAACCAAGATACTAAGCTGGTGCGTATGCCCTGGCTATTCAGAGCCCCATGGTTGATGCATCAGGCCAAGCGTGGTGGTTTTACGATTGTACGCGGTGCCTTTGGTAGTAACTCGGAGGTTTTCCAGCCCCGTGCGACCAAAATGACCAAAGCGGCACTCAAAAAGGCTAAACCGGGTCTAATTTACATCTTTCACGACGGTTACAACGCCAAAGGCGGTAACCGTAGTTCCACGGTTGAATCTATTGATATCTTGATCCCCGAACTTAAAAAACGCGGATACAAATTTGTGACGGCCAGCGAATTATTAAAAAACCAGTAGCATAATAAGAATTTGAAAATAGTTCTATTCTAGTAAATAATAATCAAAATGAGCGAATCTTTACCAAAAACTTCTTTGCTATATCTTAGGAGAGAAAACCAAGTTTTATTGGCCCTGAAGAAGCGAGGTTTTGGCGTGGGTCTATGGAATGGTATTGGCGGCAAAACTGATCCAGGTGAGACCATGGAAGAAACAGCTGTGCGTGAATGCCAAGAAGAAATATGTGTCACGCCAATAGAGCTGAGCTTCATAGGCCTACTCAACTTCTATTTTGCGCCTGACGGGCCAATTGCTGACAAGAATCAATGCGCCTATAGTTATTTCTGTACTGAATGGGACGGCGATCCTACCGAAACCGAAGAAATGAGGCCACAATGGTTCGACGAAGACAAAATTCCGTACGATCAGATGTGGCTATATAACAAACTTTCTTTGCCTAGGATGCTGAATGGAGAGAGAATAATAGCCGAATTCCACCACGATGCTGACAATCTGGTCATCGCTCATGACATTAGACCTTTGTATTGTCAGTAGTCTTGATTGAGCCTTCGTCGTTTGCCCGCTGACATCATGGAAGTTGCCAGTTCCCAGTCGTCGTTAACGGCCAAACAGATAATAGGGTCAATGTCGGTGTGTGCGCTGCTGATGTCATCTAACACCGCCGCCACATAGTCTTGAGCGACGGCTTCGTGGAAAATTACGGCACCAGTGTCAAAATCCCCCTTTTTGAATATGTCGTGGGACATGTGTCCAGAACGTAGACCAAACTTAGCCACCCAGTCACTAGCCTTACAGTCGGGATAGCGTGCCGCTACCCACTGATATAAAAAATCACAGGCCACTCTGCCCTGCTGGCGCTTGAAGCCAAGGGCTTCAGCTGATTGTGTCAGCGCTCTTGTGCCAATAAAGTCGCCGGTTTGCAGTAGTTCACTGCGTAATTTACCCCAGGCCATGAAAACACCGGGTGCGTGTTGTTGCACGTGACTACCGCCTTCTCTCCACTGTCGCACTAATGATTTTTCAGGAGGGGTTTCGACTATGTAGTGCTGCATGCATAAATGAGCCACCTGGCGGGATATATCGTCCGTTTGGGACAAAGCCTCTAAACAAGCTTGAACTTTATCGTTGCGCTCCGGTCTAGTGTCTATTATGACCCTGGCTAATTGGTCTAAAATAGCCTGCTCTACTAAAGTTAGCTTTTCTTTACCGTCCATCCTCTAAGTATTTCATGATGAGAGTAATTAAGCACAAGTACTAAACGATTTGTTTTATAGTGAACCCTTACAAATATAATTTTGGTCGAGATCGGGAGTAAATTGACTCAGTAGAATCTCGCCACCTGTAAAACTTTTAGTTGCACACTTTTTTACCGCAACGGATTCGTATTTGCTACCGGTACCCACCCAAGCCGGATAACCATTACGCCAATTCCCTGTCAATAAATTCCATTGCCATAATGATGAATAAAAACCTATCCGTTTATTGCCAGCGTAGCCACTTACGGCGTCAAGTATGCCTTGCAAAGCAGCGCGGTTGAACAGCGTGTTACTGTTCCAGCTATTTTCAGTTTCGACGTCCAGCCACCACCAATTGGCGATAATGCCTTGGCTCAGAGTATGGCTTACATCGTATAAGCCGGCATTGTAGCCGTAATTGTATGCCAAGCAGACGTCATCAACACTGGAACAAAAACGGGGCGAATACTGAAACCTTAAGCCATATGACTTACCCGGATAAGCTGTATTCACATAAACAGATGGAGTCTTGAAATTCAGCGTTTCTTTTGTCAGGCATGGATTAGTCGTGAAGGGTCTCCCACCATTGATACCAACAATGCCAACTTGAGCCGTGGGCAGCTGAAGACTGCAGTTAGGCCAGGACGCATCGGCTAGATAGTGCACACTTGTTGTACTAGGTGCCGTGTTGCCGAACATCATTAGTACAATGACAAACAGCGCTCCTAGAACCAAGTATCTCCACATACTTCTATCTTACATTAAATATATTCTGATGGCCGATCCCACAACCTATACATTGCATTATTGAGCCCGATTTTACAGCTTTAGCACAAAACAGCTAACACCGTTAAAAAGTTGACAGTATACTATAAGTATTGTAATATAAAAATATGAGTGAGGCCCACTTTGAAGTACCAGTTGACTACGATGAGCTCCTGGACAAGCTTGGCAATAACCCCGAAGGGGGCATATTATTCACGCCCGACGACTTTTATGATCTGTTGGCGGCCGCTATAGATTTTGATGATCAAACAATTGTTGCGGCTGACTTGCATAATCTGGTATCACAAGCCTCCGTTGAATTTGCTGAACCTACTTTTACTGATGACGAGTTTACGCGTTTGGCCGACCGCATTGAACGCGAAATCAGCGACTTTATCATGGGCAATAAAACTACTTGCATATTTGAGCTAATGGGTGCCATCGAACATAGCCAGATTAGTGCCATGTACAACCCAAACAATATGCTCTACTTTGCCAAGGAGCTAGCCGAGCGCTCCGAAACCGGTTTGACACTTGAGCATTTAGATAAAATATATCGTTACCGCGTGATACTGAAGCGCTTAGTTGAACTGGCCGATATAATCGCCGACGCTTCTGCCCAGGCCGTCTACACAGAAGACAATAATCACAAAGATGGTGCCCGTACGTGGGCTGGCCGAGTTCGTCCTTATGGCCTTAGTGTCGGTGGCCGGATTGACCCGGTTGATCATCGTGATTTTGATGATGAGTTGGATGACG
>CAZJQT010000003.1:0-58717 GCA_964548655.1 uncultured Candidatus Saccharibacteria bacterium | reverse complement strand
CAAAAGCACTTTGATTTATCGTTGCAGGTTCTATAGCTTGTAATTCACTTTTAAGCGTCATTGCTGACCTCTTGTTCTGTCTCACGATCTGATATTTCAAAACTAAGTCCATTGTCAGGATTTTCAGAATACTGGTAGCGCATACACTCGCCAGCCACAATCGCTTTAGCACAACTTAAAATTGTATCTAGACCGTATTCGTTGGTGCCCAGAGGGAAAAAGGCGCTGATAGTACCCTCTTTATCAGACAATCTAACTGCCGGGACAGCTCTTAGGATAGCTCGTTTAAAAAGCTGTTCGTCAGCTGGGTGCGCGTGGCAGTCCACTCTTCTCTTTAGCTCGGCTAGAGTATAAACCTTTAGGGTCGGGTCGCCTTCTTGGTAACGTCTTTCTACGTCCTTGATATAGGCGTCTTCTTCAGGCGTAGGAACCCAGGGTTTTATACCGTGGTTCTCTGGCCCTTCTGTTTCAAAATTTGACATAAAAATATCCTTTCTGCAGGTCGCGTGAAAGGATTTAAAAGCCGAGGCTATAAACATCTTCCCCGCGCTGCGGGCTAGATGGAGCACCCATCCGAATTGGGTTGCTGGCAGGTCATTGAGCTAGATCTCTGGCTGCACTCTCTATATTTCTTAGTTGTTAAAGTTTTATCAGCTTAGCACGGTTCAAAAGCTTGCGCAAACTGCGCAAAATGTGTGGCGATAGATAATAAGCAATCACCGCATAAGCTACACCTATCACTGCGTCTATGGCGTAGTGCTCGGCTTGGTAAACAGTGCCAACCCAGATTAGTAATGGATAGATCCAGGCTAACCAACGCCAGCGGGTTTTGAATAACTTGGTAATAAACAATGCAAACAGGAATGAATAAGCCGCATGTAGGCTGGGCACTGCGGCTACCGGGTTGGGTGATATCTTGTTATAAACACTCGGAAAGTCATGAATACCAAAGGCATTCCAGACAGCTGACGATACTCTGGTAATTGGTTCAATTAAGCCCCTGTCCGACGCCATCCAGGGTGGCGCGGCCGGAAAGACCAAAAACGTCAAGAAACCCATGAAAGAAACCGTTAAATATGTAGTCACTACCTGCCAATACTGTTTGGGCCGTTTTAGCCAAACCAGTGCCGCCAAAGCAAACGGTAAAACAAAATGCAATGTGTAGGCGCCATAAAATACAAAGTCATACCACATAACGTGCCCTTTCCACATCCAGTTTTGTAGAATCCTGGTTGGCAAACGGCCAAAGAACATAAACCTATCAGCCGCCGGCATCCACAAATAATTAACCCGGCTATTTAGATGGGGTACAAGCCCACGGAAAGATTCATAAACCAGCAGTAGTCCGACAAACGGTACAAATCGTTTTAGAAACTCTCTGGCTTTGCCAGTCGCCATAGCCAAAAGCGTGCCGAAAACCAATATTTTATCTGGTGTCGGGAAGCTTGGGGTATGAATAAAAATAATCAGAAAGATTACTACGCCAACTATACCAACGACACGGGAAAAGCTAAGTTTCACCCCCTAATTGTAGACTATTCGTAGATTATTTGAGCGGTAGATCTATGAAAGACCTATAGAAATTATCTATCTGCTCTAGCTGTTCAATATCAGCAACTCTGACTGGTCTTTTAACTAAACTGCGGAAGGAGCGGCGCATATATTTGATAGGCAACTGCGTCCTTCTTTTTTTGATAAAAGTAGCGTTGTTTGTCATTTGGTCTCCTCCCCTTACTAGCTGCCAGTATGACGACTAAACAAACAGCTTGCCGTGAATCTGCTCACAACTTGCTTGTGATAATCGTCACAACTTCGTATTTGAGTTTTTAGTTTAGATTTTCTTTAGTAAAAGTTAAGCCAGTTGATAATGTCGCAGTTAGTGTGTATTTAGTACAAGCTTTGGTTGTGTCGTTGCAAGCACTACCATCATCGGCTTTTACGCTGTAACTGTAGACATTTTGGGCTGGACTAGATGCCAGTGAGTATGACGTACCTTTGGGGTCTTTCAAGGCTTCTTTATCAAGACCTTTCATGTAAGTTGCCAGCCAAGCCGAGTCATTCATATTAGCCAGAGTCGGATATTTACCATATTGTGCGTAATACGCTTCAATCTGGCCATGCAAGGCTTTGATATCTGTGTTTCTTTCCGTGTCCTGTGCATTAGTTGTAAGACTACCGTTACTCGAGCTAGCGCTAGTAAGATATGAGGTATCAAAACCAAGGGCTTTTAGTACATCTTGGATGGGAACAGCGTCAGCTGGTTTTTCGACTTTTATGTCGCCGGTGTAGGGTTTGGCATCGAGTGAAAGCTTGAATTCATAGGGGTCTGTACTAGTGTTGGTTATGGTGAGGCTGCCTTTGGTTGCGCGCGTGTTTAGATTAGTGCTAATAGTAAACTTGCCGTCGCTTTTGCCTTTGCCGTCATGAATATTAACAAATAGCCCTACATCATTCCCGCCGGTGTAGTTTTGGCCGATGTCCATGTAGCTTTCTTTGTCATTTTGGTCAGTTACTCTTATCTTGTAGATCAGTTTGCGGCTGGCATCAATCCATAAATCAAACGTGTCGCTGTCTTTGATACCGCTGTCGACGCTATCTTGGCAACTTTTGATTAGTGACTTCTTGGCACTATCTATTGTGGCCGGATCGGAAGAAGTAGTTTTCTTATAAATTTGGGTAGTTAAAACTTTCTCAATTAAAGCGCTGCAATAGTCTTTGGCATGTGCTTTATTAATTGCGACGACGTAGTGATAGGCCTGGATACCGTCAACTTTTTCTTTGGCAACATATTTTTTCTGGTCAAACACAGCCTTTTTGGGATTGGATGTTAACACATAATCGCCTGTCACACCGGCGACGGCTTTGGCTGCTTCAGCTGTATCATCGGCTGAAATTTGCTTATTCTGAGTATCGGTAACCTGTTCGGGCGTTACACCCAGTGACTTAAAATATGACTCTTCAATTGCTATCCATTTATTTTCATAACTAGACAAAGCCGGGGAGTACGTATCTAGCCCAAAAGATTTTAGACCGCTAAATTGAAAGTAAACGCTTGGGAATTGACTACCTGCTTTGAGTTCGCCTAAAAATTTAGCAGTAAACACTTTATCAGCATTGCCCTGTTCTTTGGCGGTAACACTTAGCGAACCATCTGCTTTTGAGGTATCATATTTGACATTAAAAGATCCTGAGTAACTGCTGGTGCCACTTTTGCCGGACAGATCTATGGTTACGTCAGATTTTTCATAGGCTGCTAGAGTTTCTTTCTCTGTCGCTCTGCCAACCAACTTGTTGACAGCTTGGCCGGATCGATCTAACCCTGATTTCCACACATTCTGTGGTGTATTGGGCAAATAATAGCCAAAAACTACACCACCGCTGAGAAGGGCAAAAAGCGCTACACCAACAACTACTAACAATAATTTTTTTCTTTTTTTCTTTGGTGCCGGTGGAAAGCTAGTAGGCGTTTGGGTATGTTCAGTTTGAGAATCGGGTTGGAATAGAGCTTGGCCTGGAGTTGGTTGTTGGTCTGACACTATAGGTGGCTGACCAGCCACGGGATCAACTGATACAGGATCAGTCTGGAGTGATGGCGATATTGTCGGGGTTTCTTGAGTAGAAAGGTCAGCTGAAGCCATGTTTGGTTCAGAACTGCTAACATCATTAGACACCTGACCTTCAGGGCTAATAATTACAGGTTGCGGTTGAGAGGTTGGAACAATAGGTTCTGGTTGTGGATTTGGTGTAGGCGGTTGGCTAGTATTAAAATTAGGGTCCATTTTTTGATCTCAGTACTAATAAATTATTCGAAGTATATCACGCTTATACTTAGTACTTTTTTGCAATTTGGCAAATAACAGATAAGAACGTATAATTTCCATGTCTTTCCAAACCAAATTCGTGAATCCTCTCACGAATTTGAGAGGAGGCGGCTTAATCAGTTTGGTAGTGTTGACCAGCAAACTTGTTTTGTGGTCAACACGGCAAACTGATCATTACACGCCGACGATGGGGAGTGGCCAAGTGGTAAGGCACCAGGTTCTGGTCCTGGCATTCGGGGGTTCGAATCCCTCCTCCCCAGCCATGTTTTTTATGCTTAGACAGGCTTGAACCTGGCTTGCGACTTTCCGTTATGTTCAATTTGTTCCAAAAAATTCTTAGCGGTTCGTACCCAAACTATATTTTTCTCAAGTGATCGGTAAACCACGCATGGCGCTTCGGTGTCTTCGAGAAAGCCTGTTGCTATAATTTCATACTTGCCACCCTTATAGTGTTGAAAGATCTGTCGGTTCTTAGGTCTATTGAAACTATCCCAGCCAGCTTGTATTTCATTAATAGATTTTTGCTTGGTCATAATCCCAGTTTAGCAAAAAGTTCCTGACTCATGTGCCCAGCCAATGCGGACTGTAAATTATGCTATATTGAAAAAAGGCTTCAAACACAGAAAGGATCACTATGAGAAAATGGATCGCTAAGGCTACCAAAAATAAAGGTGCGTTGCGTAGAGCGTTAGGAATTGCGCCCGATAAAAAAATTCCCAAAGCTAAATTAAACGCCGCCGCTAAGAAACCAGGCAAGCTTGGCAAGGAAGCCAGGTTAGCTAAGACATTGGCAAAATTGAAGAAGAAATAAGAGTAGATTGTTCATCTCAGCCAACTTGCTCATGCTTGCAGGCAATTACTGCTAAGAGGATAATATAGGTAAGGAGATTATTATGGCAGAGACTTTAAATGAACAAAAATCACCCGAGGAAAGAGTATTTGGTAATGCTTTTTCGTTAAAAGACGGCGTAACTAGCCCCGAAGCAAAAGAGCAATACTTCATGCAACGAGTCTCAATGCTCAAGGATGGCCAGACAGTCTGGGTTTCGCGCACGATGGATGCCGATGGCGGAATCGTGGCTGATCTTTACAAGGCAGGCAAGATCGTGGCTTTGTTGGAGTTTGATTACTCGATGGGAATGGCATACGTATACACTACTAGCGAAGGCGGTCAGTTTGGCGATATCACTTTAGCCAACGAAACCAGCTTTGACACCGCTGTAAATGAGGCCGAAAAGTTCGCAGAAAATATAAGTTAGGTAAACCGTATCAATTGTGGTTTGGGTTCTGGCGTTTGCGTTTGTTGGGGTCTAGCTCGCTCTTGCGTAAACGCAAGGATTTGGGCGTGACCTCTAGCAGTTCATCGTTTTCTATAAAGTCCAAGCATTCTTCCAAGCTAAATATAGTCGGTGGTGTCAGTTGCACGACGCCGTCACTTGATGAGCTACGCATGTTCGTCAGATGCTTGGCCTTGCAGACATTTATCTCCATGTCGTCTTGGCGCCTATTCAGGCCAACTATCTGGCCAGCGTAAACTTTGACAGCTGGCCCAACAAAACAAATCCCACGCTCTTCGGCAGTTTGCAGTGAATAAGGTGTGGTTATGCCGGCTTCATAAGCAATCAGCACGCCACTGCGTAGTTGCTGGAGGCTAGGGCCAAGTGGTTTATAGCCAGTCATTAAGCTGTCTATGACAATGGTGCCCTTCGTGTTGGTTATCAAAATATTACGCAGACCTAGTAGCGCCCGGGTTGGTAGCTCATAAACTAGCTTGGTGATGCCTTTAGGGCTAGCAAATTGTTCCTTGACGACCGCTCGGCGTTTGCCTAGCTCCATTTGCACGGCGCCAACATGTTCAGCTGGGACTTCTATGATCAGTTCTTCAATTGGCTCCAGCGTCTGGCCATTCTCCTCCTTGGTAACTACTTGCGGCCGTCCAACTTCAAACTCAAAACCTTCACGACGTAGAGTTTCAATCAAAACGCTGAGGTGCAGTTCACCGCGGCCAGAAACCAAAAAGCCAATGTTATCTTCTGCCACTCTAAGGCTGACGTTAGTTTCCAGCTCCCTGTTCAAACGCTCACCAATCTGGCGCGAGGTCGTAAATTCGCCCTCGGTGCCTTTGAAGGGGCTGGTGTTAGGCCCTAGATAAATTTTTAGCGTTGGCGCCTCAACCTCCAGCGGTGGTAAAGCCTCCGGTGACTGACTATCAGCAACGGTTTCGCCAATTTGCGCATCATTAATACCAGTCAACTGAACAATGTCACCAGCCACGCCGGCTGGGACTTCAAACTTGGCCAGGCCACGACTCATGTAAACACTGTCGACTTTTGCTTTGGTTTGGCTGCCATCTTTTTTACACAAAATAACAGCGTCGCCAGCTTTGACTTGGCCGCGGCGGATTCGTCCTACAGCGTACTTGCCCTTGAAGCTATCCCAGGCTAGTGACGACACTTGCATCTGGAAAGGCTTAGCAGACTCAATTGCCGGCGCTGGGATATGCTCAATGATAGCCTTAAAAATAACTTCTAAATCGGCTGGTTCACCAGAGTCAACTGGCGGTTCTTGCCAGGCTTTGCCCTCACGGCTAATAGCGTAATAGACCGGATAATGCAGTTGATCTTCGTGCACAGCCAACTCCAAAAACAGATCGGCTAGCTCATCTTCGACTTCTTTGATGCGGCTGGCTGATTTGTCGATTTTATTAATAATCACAATTGGCTTGAGGCCACCAGCCAAAGCTTTGCCGAGCACAAATTTAGTCTGCGGCATTGGGCCTTCCTGCGCGTCCACAATCAACAGACAGCCATCGGCCATATTAAGAGTACGCTCTACCTCACCAGAGAAATCGGCATGCCCAGGTGTATCGATAATATTAATCCGGTAGTCAGCGTGTTGAACGGCGGTTATTTTGGCTGTAATAGTAATACCACGTTCGCGTTCTTGATCGCCACTGTCCATGATCAAGTCTTGAGCCATTTCTGCCTGGTTGTCTCTGAAGGTTTGTGACTGTTTGAGCAAGCCATCAACCAGAGTCGTCTTGCCATGGTCAACATGCGCGATGATAGCGATGTTGCGGATTTTGGTGGGGTCTTGAATATCTGCCATGGCTAATCTCTTTTACGCTGGCTTAAGTGCAGTGCCAAGATACGGTAAAATCGTACCCTTAAATTCAACGCTAGGTTCATTTATATCTAACTTGCGGCCTAGTGCTAGTCTGACGATGCTTAATGTCATTGCTTCAAAGTCTAAACTAATATTGAGCAAACAAGCTTTAGGAAAATTACCATAACCGTCTATCAAACTAGGTATAAGGTTAGCCTCTAGAAAGTGTGGTTTCCCCAATGCGTCTAACCTAATATCTATACGCCCATAGTCACGGGCGCCTAGAGCACGAAATACATTCTTTGCTAACGTGATAACTCCAGTTTTGATGTCACCATCGGCGACCATCACGCTAAGCCCAGCATCAGCATGTTTTATTTCCGGGCTCAATATACGCACACCATGTTCGTCTTCTGGAACAATCCGTTCAATAGGCATGGCAAAATATTGATCTGAGTCTTCGTCTTTGAGTATGGCTACACTTATCTCGCGTCCTGGTAAATATTCTTCAATCAAGGAATCTGAGTGAATTGAAGCCGTAATGGATTCGAGTTTGGGCTTTATTTGCCCGAAATTACGAACCACTGAATCACTATCAACACCTTCACCACCACCACGATCAGTCGGCTTAATAAAAACTGGAAATGTTAATAGCATATCCTTTTTACTTAGCGACTCGTTTTGTCTAACAACTTGGAAGGCTGAAGTATCAAGTTTGGCGTCGAGGGCACGTTGCTTGGCCAGTGGTTTGTCTAGCTCAAGTTCATGCGCCAACTGGTTAGAGCCGGTGTAAGCTATGTTATTTTCATCAAGATATTGGCTGAGCCAAATGCGCTCTGTATCCTGAAAGCCAAGAACTGGGTTTACTGGGATAAATTTCATCCCCAGGAAAACCAAGTCTGGTCGGCGAGCGACCAAGGCTTCAAGATCAGCCAGATTATTAACAATGCAAATTCTGACGTCGGTGTAGTGTTTAGCTAAAACAACCCTAATAGCATCACGTGATTTTTGGCTCATTGAACTAAGCTCAAGTTCAGTTGAGCTGACAATTTCAATATGTTTGTTAATTTTTGTCATTTATTGACCTACAAAAGTTAAGGCTTTACCGATGCGCCCAGCCCTACCGGCGCGGCCGATACGGTGAATGTAGTCATCGTAAGTTTTTGGAACGGTGTAGTTAATGACGTGAGTGATATCAACAATATCAATGCCACGGGCGGCAACATCAGTGGCTACCAAGACATTGATTTCGTTTTGTTTAAAGCGAGCTAGGGCGCGTTGGCGTTGGCCTTGGCTTTTGCCGCCGTGAATGGCATCAGCTTTAAAGCCACGTGCCTGAAGCTCCTTACTAAGACGCTCAACGCTACGTTGCGTCGCGTCAAAAATCAACGCCTTTTGGGTATCGGCGTGTATGAGCATGTCGTGAAGTTTATCGATTTTGTCATTTGAGGTTGTGTAGCGCAGCACGTCTTGATGGACGTTATCACTAGTTTCGCCGGTTTTAACGGATATAGTTACCGGGTCATTCAAGAAAGTTTCTACCAAGCCCTTTAGCTTAGGGTCGAGCGTAGCTGAAAAGAAGTATGATTGGCGTCGAGAATTAACCCGACCCAAAATGAAACGAATGTCATTAATGAAGCCCATATCTACCATACGGTCAACCTCGTCCAGAACAACTATGCTGAAGTTTGATAGGTCTAAGGTGCCTCGCTCGATGTGATCTTTTAAGCGTCCAGGCGTACCGATGACAACAGCCGGGTTTACGCGTAAATCACGCAGTTGAGCTGACATTGAAGAACCGCCTATAATTACAGCGCCCTTCAGACCACTGCCGATAGCAAAACTGCGGCACTCTACTTCGATCTGTTGCGCTAGTTCGCGGGTGGGAGCAATTATCAAAACCTTGGCGAACCTGTCCTCGATCAATCTATTTAGGATTGGTATGGCAAAAGCAGCGGTTTTACCAGTACCGGTGTTGGCGATACCGACTATGTCCCTGCCGGCTAGACCTAGCGGGATCGCCTGGTCCTGGATGGGTGAAGGCTCAGTGTAGCCTTTGTCGATAATGTTCTTTTTGAGTAAATCATTGATAGCAAAGTCAGCAAAGCGGTTTTGCGGCACAAATACTACCTCGTCAACGGGGGTTTGAGCAGGTTTAATAAAGCGACTGGGGTCAATAGTCTGCTGACCAGGCATACGCCGTGGTTTGTGATTTTTGGAATTATATACCGAACGTCCGGTATAACGCCTAGATTGGCTATACATTAGTTGAATCCTTTGATTAGTTATTTATCGATTGCTTGTGTAATGAAATCGAGAAATATACTGACTAGCCCGGATTCATCAAAACAATTACACTAATAATAGCATAAACAACTTGATGGGTCAACTCGAATATTGCTAGTGGTTATTTTTGGTAGAAAGCTTTTTGCAGCTCAGCAATATCAAGCTTCTTCATGGGCATAAAACAAGCAGTTACCCGCTCTACCTTGGCCTGATCTGGGTCACTCAACATTTCACTAAGTACTTTGGGTACGATTTGCCAGGTAACACCGAACTTATCCTTACACCAGCCGCATTGTTCAACTTCTGGCACGGCCGACAGCTTTTCCCAGAAATGGTCAATTTCTGCTTGGTTATCACAACTAACCACAAATGAAATAGCAGAACTGAATTCAAAACCCGGCACTTTGCCGCCGTTTAAAGCCGTGAAGGGCTCACCCTCAAGCTCAAACTCAGCCGTCATGACTGAGCCGGCAGGTTTGCCAGCTATAGCCTCAGCTGATTTAGGATAGTGAGTGACGGATTTAATCTCGGAATTCTTAAATACAGAGACATAATACTTAGCAGCTTCTTCGGCTTGACTATCGAACCATAGAAACGGAGTTATCTTTTGCATGTTACCCTCCTAGGTTAATTTGACCCTTTTAGTTTAGTATGTGCGCCCGAGTTGGTCTAGACATAACCGGGGAAGAAATCGGTTTTGATCTGGCTACGATTGACTCCAAGACGACGTAAAATATTCTTGGTGGCCTTGACCATACTTGGTGAACCAGAAATATAAAAATAACGCTCTGAGTAATCTGGCACTTCAGACACTATTGCCTCGGCCGTAATGTGACCCGTTCTACCTTGCCAACCAGCCGGGATTGATTGCTGATTGGTTAGCGTATAGACAATTTTGGCGCCAAGTTTTCGCTCAGCATCATTCAAAACGTCTTTGTAGACAAAATCGGCGGCATTTTTTTCCGAATACAACAAACTAACTTGTCGTTTGTCGTTGGTATCAATTAGGTATTTGAGCATACTGCGAAATGGCGTAACCCCTATACCGCCAGCTATAAACACTAACTTTTTGCTTGGGTCTTCAGGCATGACAAAATCACCACCTAGCTGACCGGCGGCGATTGGGGTAGAACTATCAAGAGCCAACATGGCTTGCTTGTAAGTACTACCATTGGCATAGAACTTGACGCCCAGCCTAAGATTTTCCTCTGTTGGCGACGAAGCCAATGTGAAATAACGGCGATTACCACGACTGTCGGCTTCGTCGTGAGGTAGCGTCCACTCCATGTATTGCCCCGGTTTGTAGTTAAAATTACGCCCTGGGTCAAAAATAAAATCACCACTAGTTGGGCCGGTACCGAGTTTCTGCAGTAGCTTAGGTATAATTTTCACTCTGGGACTAACAAAATAAGTAAACATGTTGCCAACCAGCAGTGTTAGCTCCGGTGTTGTGTAAAGGCTGAATAGATGAATTTGGGGTGGAAATAATAAGCCCACCAAAACACCGTACCAAGTTTGTTGGCGCTTGGTCGTTGGCGATGTCAGAGGTTCTGTTAGCATGACAAAGGCCAGAAAGAACAACGAACTGTGCAGTGCTGTTCTTTGCAGATTGGCTAAGACGTCATGTCGCGTCAATAAATTTACTACTGCGGTCGAGGCAACCACCGCGCCTAAATAACTGGCTACCATCCGACCGCGCTGGATTTTGCGTATTACCAATAAGCCACCAATTACAACCAAAGGCGTCATGTAGACGTTACCGATCCACCAGGAAGCGGCTTGGCCGGCTCCAATCGCCATCAGAGCCACAGCAACAGCTGCCGGGTTAAATATGTGTTTCTTCCTGATCGCCAATATGAACTTGGATGAAATGGCTAGCCCCGCCACAGCCGTCAAAAACAAGATATCATGTGGGATTTTGTAAGGATTCACGATTAGCGTCAAAATAAGCGCCGTTATGTAGACAGATTCAATATTTACTGGTGCCTCAAACACGTAAGAAAAAACCTGGTTGGTCAGCCAACAAATCACGGTCAAATAGCCAGCCGTAAAAGACAGAGCCAAAAAATTGAACTTAAGATAGCCTAGCGCACTCAAACCAACCGCGGCCGCAAGCAGCACCAACAGATAATAAAGTACTAGGCGATACATAGTTAAGCGATCTAATAGGTAATCTATTGGTTTCAAGATATTCAAAGCACATACCTTTCAAAATCACTCGTCATAGTCGCCCTTTTACTGTGGTCAACGCTATAAGCTTCGAAGCCGTCCAATGATTCAATAAAGCTTATACCTTGACTGCCCATGGCAAAAGCCGCCGTCGCAAACCTATCGGCATCATAGATATTGGGACCTATTACCGTGATGGCAACTATTTCGTTTACCGGCGAATATCCCACTTTGGGGTTATAGACGTGTTCGCCGCGTATATAAGTTCCGGATGTGGCCACGCCTTTATTGGTAACTGCAACGGTCTTTATAATCTCCTGCCGGTTGAATGGATTACGTAAACCAACTCGCCACGACTTGCTTTTGTCATTGTGGCCACATGCCTGAATATCACCACCAGCATCGACGTAAAAATTCCTAAAACCCTCCTGGCGCAGGAGATCGGCAGCTTTATTTATGGCCCAACCCTTGACGAGTCCAGAAGGGTCTAGATAACCCTTGTGATTGATATCAAAGTAGCCATCGGTCTCTCTTTTGGTTTGCTCGCAAAGCACCATCACCTGTTTCATCTCACGGCTCCAAAGACGTTTGTCCAAACCACGGTTTATACGTGATATCTCACTGGTATCTTTGTAGGTACTATAGCGATCATCGACTTTCTTAAAATATGCGTAGACAAGGTCAAATGTTTTCGTCGTCACATGGGGATCAATTATCTCTAGTGTGATTGGCATGCCCATTAGTAGCCGGGTTTGTTTCATGGTTTATTGCGCCTGACTGAGAGCTGTGGTTAATGACTGCACAAAAGCCATGCTGGTGTCGGTCGCACCAGAAACTACGTCAACTTTGGCGCTCTGAGCCTGGATAGCCTCTTGCTTTAGGTATGGCATGGCTTGTTGGTTAATAAAGACGGAATTTTCACGGTCGTTTGGGTATTGCAAGAACACGACATCGCTTATTTTGCCACCAGATATGGTTACTTTAACTTGGATATAGCCATAATAGGCATCAGCTACACTGCCCGTGTATTGGCCGTCTTTATAAGTAGCTGCAGGTTGAGTGGTCGCAGCAGCGTTTTGCTGGCTAGCCGGATTATTGGAACCGCTTTGGTTTTGATTATTCTGGGTCAAGCTGGCTGGTAGCGAAACCTTTGAGCCCAAGCCTTCATGACGTTGCTGAAGGCTGTAGATAACAAAAGTTATGATTACAAATGCAGAAAGCAATATCTTCTTCATATAAATCCAGAGTTTAGCCATTCGTTTGCAAACCAACCTTAAAAGTTTTTGCTTAAATTTAGCTGAGAGGTAAGTAAGGCGATAACTTATGTGTTTTAATTAATGAGGAGGATATCATGCTTAAAAAGAACAAAACAACTAAAGTGATTAACAAAAGTGGCCCATTTGGTGGTGCTTATTTCCTAGTCTTCATCGGTTCGGCAGTCTACTTTGTCCAGCACTCTAATGGCTTCTGGGGCTTCATACTTGCTCTATTGAAGGCATGTGTCTGGCCAGCTTTTCTAATCCATCGAGTGTTCGTGCTCATACGAGTCTAGCGACCAACTTAATTGATTTAAATTATTGTATACTGGGTAAACCCGTGAAAATGCTTAAGGATTTTTTAGCCACAGCCCCAGTCAAGAAGTTTAATAAAGATGAAATCCTGGCGCACCAAGGCGACGAGTCTGATCAAATCTTTATAGTTAAAAACGGTATTATCCGCTGTTATGACATTTCACTGGAAGGTAACCAGCAATTAATATGGCTGCTTTCAAAAGACGAAATATTCCCTTTCACCTTGCTGTTTGATATTGACAAGAAAATAAGATTTTTCTACAGCGCCTTTAGCGAAGCTGAAGTTTATATAGTCAACAAAAATGAGTTGGCTGATTTTCTAAAATCCAGTCCCAAGGTTTTGTTTGAAATCTGTGCCGAAATGACGCGTAAATATGATGGCTTGCACCACCGTGTTAATGCTACCGGTAAGCCCAAGGCTAGAGAAAAAATCCTACACACATTAGCCTTCATTGCCGACCGTTTCAACGCTTATAAACCTCACGACAAGCAAGTCAAGCTATCACTGCCCCTAACCCATCAAGACATTGCTGATCTCGTCGGATTAACGAGAGAGACGACGGCTACGACTTTGAAACAATTAAAAGACGAAAATTTTATCGATTACGAAAATCAGCGCTTTATAGTCCACCGTGACAAAATTGAAAAAGCCCTGTGGTAAGCTAAGCAGCTTCTTCAACTGATTTTGCAACAACTTCCATAACTTTGACAACTTCCAAAGTAACAATTCGCTTTTTGCTAATCCACCATGGAGGGGTGTCATAACCGTTCAGCCGTAAAAATTCATCAATTTTTGTTTCGACATACGTTTCTAGCCCATTCTCGATAATGTACTCTGGCAATCCTTTTAGGTCTTTGCCAGCCTTAGCGTCCTCTGTCAGTTGCTCAATGCCCAATGAGATAAAATTGATTATTTTACCGTCTGAAAAATCGACGATTCTCGGGCTACCCAAATCACTTGGATGAGCATCAATTGGCGGACAAAGCTGGCTCTCTAATATTATTGACTCAAATCTACTAACATTTTCACCAAGATATCTCTCCGCAAAATAAGCGTTGGTAAAGACTTCGGCCATCCTGCCCAAGTCGTAAGCAGTAACGCCAGCTATTTTTTCAAGTGCATTCATAGAAGTATAGAAGTCGTCCATTCTGTTTTCTAGTGTAATATCGGCTGCATCATCAGGATCAATTGATGTGTTGCGAACCGTATCTAAGTCCACTATCTCTCCGGCCAATGTCCAGTTGCCAGGATGAAGATATTTATGGTAGCTGTCCGTGTTATGGAATCGGCCCAAATTTCCACCTATAATCCGCGGCAATATATTCGTCAAGTACGTCCTTTGATCTTCTACTGACTCAGGATCAAGTTTTTCTAAATCACTCCAGAAATTGAAATAATCGGGTTTACGCAGTTGAAGAGAACGCATGGCTGAGGCAATTTGATCATTCAGCTGGTTATGTAGATTCAAGCTTTCTAACTCAACTAGTCTTATATTGCTTAGTGTGGCGCGGTACATGACGCCGAATTGCATGTCTAAAAGACCGTTTCCGACTGCGCCGGCTATACCCACATGGTCTGGTTCATAGGCTTTGTCTTTGGTGGCCAGTGTATCTTGATGCCATACGTAGTTGTCATAAAGCATTTCTTTGAATTTCAGAAGCCCCACGTCGCCCTCTCCGTCAGGAAATAGTTTGGGTCGAGCGTGGAATATCGGCCATTCAGTCAGAACGCCTTCACGTCTTAGCAATTTACTAGCTTCATGACATCTTGTGAAAGTGCTGGCATCAAGCATCCCGTTTATACGAACCTGATGAGGTTCGATACCATAAAATGTAGCTTTGGGAAAAGCCGCTTCTGCACCTTTTATAGAAAACGCGGTGTATATGTCATCGTTTTCGTCTGTTAATGGATCTGAGTTGATAACCAGCCTGTTGGGGTCTTCTATAGAACGGCCATGAAAGTTGGATGATTTAGTAAACCTACCAAACAAATCATGGCTACACTCAAGCACAAGTACTTTATCTGGATTGATAATGGCTTCTCTTGCCAGAGGGTCGATAAAATAATCGCCTTTAACTACAGGCTTCAGCTCATACTCACGAAGTTCATTCATTAAAACTTATTATACTATATTAGTATTATTTTTACAATCCCTCTAATGTAGGCTAGTCTGCTCTAATTAAACGGATTCAAAGATATAAAGCGGTGCAGACTTTGGTAATAATTCGCTGGCGGTGT
Source organism: uncultured Candidatus Saccharibacteria bacterium (assembly GCA_964548655.1). GTDB lineage: Bacteria > Patescibacteriota > Saccharimonadia > Saccharimonadales > CAZJQT01 > CAZJQT01. The sequence goes on along the minus strand of CAZJQT010000003.1, from coordinate 43,526 downwards.
AACCAGTATTTCTTAACCATTCTTCTTTCCCAAATATCCCACGACCACCACGCGCAGCAATGCGAATAGGCTTAGCCTCGGCAATAGTCCTCAGTTGATCGAGAACTTGTCGAAAAGTTGAAAGACTAAACGGTAGGTACATATAGAATACGTCCCCATCGCTGTAGTCTTGTTCCAGCACATTACCTTCAATAAACTCAGCGTTTTCGAGCTCTAGCTTTGCTTGGGCTTGTTGGGCCAATTCAGCTCTATCGGGCATGATTTCGATGCCTTTGCACTTTGCGTCAGTTACAATCGCACTATAAAGAACGAAACGTCCATAACCGCAACCCAGATCGTACAGGGTACTTTGGTTATCAAGATCCAGGTTCTTTACTAAATCTTTGATGGCTCCGTATGGTGTCCAGATTCCATCACCGCCAGGAATCCAATAGGACTCACGTGGATATTTGCTTCGAACTTCTGCAGCTCGACTACTAAAGCGATTCAGCAATCTTTCGGCTTCGACATTCACGAAACCATAGAGTAGCTTATCGGTCTTATCAGTCTCGGCTGGGCTTGTTTCATAATTATCGCTGGCGTAGTCAGCGCGAATAATAGACTTAACAACGTCAGCCGTTAAGTTAAGTTTGTCTGTCGATGTTTCAATTGGCAAACCATTAAGATTTGGAGAAGAGTGTGCGCTTCCAATAGAAGCTTCAGCTAATGGAAAACCAAAATTGGGCCACGTCTCACACTCGATAAAATCACGCATTTAATCAATTTATACTATATTTATTATTTATTAGCAAATTTTGATAGATGGTCTGTCTGGAAGGGTTTCTTATACTTCGGTTGTTTCACTGGCAAGAATAAACCCAGCGGCTTTGGGGTTGACCCTGGCGGCCGGCTGCCAACTATCATGCCCCTCCGCCAGAGGGTGGTTATACCACAATCGGGCACTGAGGACATCGGCACAGTGACATAGCGCCGCTAGCTCGCCCATGATGCGTTTGTCGGGTGTGTAATCTTCATCACGAATGCCCTCAACATAGCGCATGGCATTAGCCTGCTGGACGCTGAGTTCAATACCGTATAGATCCATTACTTGTTGGCGAATAACGGCACGGTCTTTTTTGTTCCGGATAAGCGAGCTGTCTATCAAATCTCCTCGCTCATTGATTATATATTTGAACGGTTTTTCTAGATCATGCAAAAACATCACTAGCAGCGCGTCAGACTTATCAAAAGGTAAGTCACGAGCCGCGTCGAGTGTGTCATAAAGCGCTGAAGCTAAATTCATAGCCTCAGTTACATGATCCTGGTATCCACCTGGCCAAGCCTGGTGATTATGGGAGGAGCCAGGAGCAGTTTGAAAGAGCTCCTTATACTCAGCATAAATTGCACGGCAGGCTTCCCCGTTGTCACCGTTAATCTGGTCCAGCATATCCTCAAGTGTTTGATAACCTGTGGGACGAACTTCGCGCGATTCTAAATTTTCACTCATCACTGTATTTTCCCGCTACTCCTTGTGTTACCTATAATTTACACCATATTTACTGATTAGGTGTGGTATTTATCACTGCAATTATTGAATATAGGGGTTAGACTAGGCTCACCCTTATAATAAGGAGGTTATATGAATATCGAGCAACGCAAATACTACCGTTCTTTACCGTTTGAAAATATTCAGAAAACTAAAGCCCAGGAAGAGTTAGTGCAAGCTATCGGCGACGCTCACGATATCTTGGTCAGGGCTAAAACCGTCTTCCCGCTGACATTATTCCCCGACACGCTTACCGTCGACCGAACCAAATTGACTATTACTCACCGTGACTTTTTCAAGTCAGCTGAGGTGTTAAGTATTCAGATAGAAGACATTTTAAATGTCACGGCCACTGTTGGACCAGTTTTTGGCTCAGTTAAGCTCTCGACCCGTTTCTTCGACCCTGATAAACCCTACACGGTTGATCATTTCTGGCGAGCCGACGCTCTTAAAGTCAAGCGCATCATGCAAGGTTATATGATAGCGCGCCAAAAGGAGGTTGATTGTTCGGCACTATCGACCAGCGAACTAGCTAGATTACTGGATGAATTGGGTAAGGTAGCAGCCCCAGAAAAAGTTTAAGATTAGGCTAATTTATTGAGTTTTTCTATCAGCTCTGAAGGTGTATTCTCAGCTTTGATAAGATAAGCCGCTATGCCTAACTTGTAGGTTTTCTCAACAGTTTTTGGTTCGTTAAAATCACTCAGAACTATGACCTTGGTTTGCTGGGGTCGGTTGGTAAATTTCTCCAGGAACTCAACGCCGTTAACTTTTGGTAACAGTAGGTCAATCAAGACAAAATCATAAACCTGAGATTGGACTTTTACTAAAGCATCTTTGCCATCAGCAACCACATCCACCTCAAAACCATGGTTTTCTAGCGCCCCACTGTATAGACTCTGGATGATCGGAAAATCTTCGACCAATAAAACTTTCTTAGTCATGCTTATGCCCTCGTTTTAAGTTAATTATAACCTTAGTGCCAAAATTGGAGCTCTCGACTTTTATACTGCCGTTGTGGGCTTCAAAAATCTTTTTAGACACATATAGGCCAAGCCCCAAGCCACGAATACCGCCCGCGCTGTCGGTCCGCACGGCGTATTTGCGGAAAAGATTGAGACGAGCTTCCCGACTAATACCACCGCCTTTATCCTCTACAATTATTTCAGCGCCGCCCTGGGTTGGTTGGAGACTAATTTTCACCTGTGTCCCAGCTTTACTGTATTGAAAGGCGTTATTGAGAACGTTTATCAAAGCAGTTGATAGTTTTTCGCTACTACCCCAGATACGTAAAGGCTCAGCGGGTAGAGCCAAAGAAAGGTCTTCGGTGCGAGCATTAGTTTCGGCTGTTTGATGGCTGACGTGTTCGACAAGTTGCCATAAGTCAACTTCCGTAACCATACTTTTGCTGGAAGCTGGGGCTGTTTCAAGCAAATTATTAAGCAGATGCACCAGGTTTTGATTTTCCATTTTGAGCATATGGATATACTCGGCTTGCTTCTTTGGGTTAGTCGGTGGCCCATGCTCAAGTTGGTCAATTATGGCATTGGCGGTTGAGGACGGGTGTCTTAGCTGGTGGCTTAAAAGAGCTAGGAAATTATCATAGGCCTTTTCTCTTTCCTCGTTTTTGCCTAATCCCACCATATAGATAACTAACTGAGCTAATATCACAAAAAAAGCTGGATAAAAGGCTATGGGTGTCAGGGCTTGGGCAGCCGTCAGTGGTGTATGATGACGAACCGCATAGGCAAGAATGCTCAGGATATAACTAGCGCCAGCCAAGACGGCAGCAATGTAAACGGTCGCTTCAGCGAATAAAGCTCCGGCCGTAATAATAGGAAAGACAAATAAGACGGTGGTTCTGGCTTGCAGGGCGCCTTGGTCATAAGTCACGACAGCTGCCAGACCCAAATCTAATAAAATATGCAAGATCAGTACGGCTTGAGTAAACTTGATACCCCTAAGGACCTTTTTATTTATGACATAGAGAACCCCGTTGAGTAAAAGCCCGATTGAACCAATTACTAGGTAATGGCCGGCTTTAGCCGGCTGCCGAGCTATCAAGCTGGAGATAACGGCAACTAAGGTGAGCAGGCCAACATAAAACCAGCGCAATCTAATAAGACGTGATTTCTGTAGTCTGAGGGCCAAGACCCTGTCTTCTTCGCTGTCGATATTGAACTGACTTAAATCCATAAGCAAGAATAATCCTAGCGCTTTACCAATAGAGTAACATTTTTCTACCCTTGTATAAACGACTATTCACCTGTTGTAATTATTAGTACGTAAGCCTTGACAATTTTGTCTGATAAGACTATATTTGCCAATAGTCACTGTGAGGTGATTAGCGGTTAATCAGCAATGGTTGATTGCGGCAGGAAGGAGCCCGTAAAACGGCTCCTTTTTGTTTTTGTCGGTCTATAATGGTCGTTAATGACAAATATTCGCAACTGGATTAAATTTTTTAAGGATAAAAATGGCAAAATCATACTTTGGCAAAGCCCAAATTTAGCACTGGGCTTGTGGTTGGTGTGCTTAATTCTAGCCCGGCTTTTGCCCAGTGGTAATCTCAAGGATTTAGTCGTTTGGCTTGGCTTTGGTTCGATAGTAACCTGGTCAATCTTGGAGATTTTTTGGGGAGTTAATTATTTTCGGCGCACGGTTGGGCTGATAGTTCTAGCTCTAGTTATACACAACCGCTTATAGACCCTAGTAGACATAAGCATAAACAGGGTCTATGCTGAATTCATTACTAAATAAGGGGACAGAAAAATGAAAATGAATGCACTCGATAAAGCAGTGTATCTATTGCTGGTGGTCGGCGGCCTTAATTGGGGTCTAGTCGGCTTCTTCAAATATAATTTGGTCGACAAGGTTTTTGGTGTCGAATCTGGCGTTGGCAGAGTTGTCTACGCCTTGGTTGGACTAGCTGCCGTCTATGGTGTGTACACCATCGTTTCAATGATGGCTTCTGAAAACAAGAAATAAATAGTTAGAATAGTTAAAGCCGGGCCCTGCCCGGCTTTTCCATTGGCAATGCTATACTTAGGTTCATGAATCGTCTATTGCCCAGACGTAGTCAGATGACCGGCTGGCTATCAATAGCTTGTGAGCAGGAAAGATGAGCAGCGTTTTAAAACCTGAGCCGTTTTGGCACGCCGAACTGGCAATTTTATTGGCAGTCGTTTTGCAGCTACTACTCTCAAGCCAATTAAGTGTTGGCCCTAAGTATTTGATCGCTGCGTTGGAGCTATCACTACTGCTTGGTTTGCGTCTGTCGATGCCAGTCGTCCACGATCTAATAACCCGGCTTCGACGTTTTGCTGGCTTGTCACTGACGGCTTTGGTTTCACTAGCCAATATTTCCTCATTAGTTTTGGTTTGCAACAAGCTAATCAATCATTCCAACAGCAATCTGGGTGGCAAACAGCTAATTCTTTCGGCTGTTTCTATCTATATAACCAACATAATCGTTTTTGGACTTTGGTATTGGCAGCTCGATGGTGGTGGCCACGGTGGCAAAGGAACCCATGTAAGGCCAGTCGATTGGCTCTTCCCGCAAATGACGACCAACGCCACAATCACAGAAGAGATTGGCTGGCGGCCAAGTTTTTTTGATTATCTATTTGTGTCACTAACTAACGCTACGGCCTTCAGTCCAACTGACGCCCTACCTCTAACCCACCGGGCAAAATTGCTGATGAGCGTGCAGGCATTGGTTTCATTATCAACCGTGGCAATTGTAGCTGCTCGTGCCATCAATATTCTAGCTTTTTGATAGAGTTCCGCGATAAGTCGGCAAAATTTGATTGGCAAAAACCCACTGCCAATAAGCCATAGGTAGTTTGGCCAAGTGTTCACTCCCTTTTACTACTGCTAAAGAGATTGCGGCTGATCGGCTATAGTCTTCAATGAGTTTAATAGTTTTTCCGACCGATCCATTACTAAGTAGAGTTTGTCTGGTGGACGCAGTAGGTCTGGACAACATCTGTTTGTTTGTGACCGAGTTTTGAGTTTTGAACGTTAAAACCAGTGGTAGTGTGTAGACGCCTTCTTTTATGTCATTACCGGTTGGTTTGCCTAATATTTTTGGGCTGGATAATATATCCAGGAGATCATCGATTAACTGAAAAGCGATGCCAAAGTTCAAGCCAAATTTGCTCAAGGCAGTTAGTCCATTGGCTTTAGTATTAGCACACAAGCCACCAACCCGGGTGGCGGCAGATATCAGAGCGGCGGTTTTACCTTCAATAGCTTGTATGAGAGCCGCTTGGCTACGCTTAAGGTTAAACTGATCGGCTAGTTCTAGAGCTTGGCCGTAACACATGTGGGTATAGGTGCTGGTGATTATTTGACTGATTGATTGGTCAAGTTTAGCAGCCTGTGCAGTAGCTAGGGCAAACAAATAATCGCCAACAATTATAGCTTGGCTCAAGCCGTGACTTGCCTTAATGCTAGCTTGACCCCAGCGTAAGTCGGCATGATCTAAGATATCGTCGTGAACTAGGCTAGCCAGATGAAGCAGCTCAATCACAACGCAAGCTTTGATGACAGCACTGTCTACAGCTTTTTGCTGGGACAGCACCACAGCGATAACTAAGGTGGATCGCAAGCGTTTGCTTTTTTGGCTCAATAACTGCGCCAGGGGAGCTCTTAGGTAAGCATTGTCGGTTGAAAGTATTTTTGCCAGTTCGTCATCAACCAGCTGGTGATATTTGGATAGATTATCAACCCCAAGCCAGCCAGCAAAATCAAATGATGCCATTGGTCATACTATACAAGCTCAAGCTCAACAAGTGTTATAGTAAGAATAATGATTGTGGTTAGTCGTGGATAGGATTATGGGTGTTTTGCGTAAAGCTTTGAAGGTAGCCGAGAAAGGCCTAAACAGACTAGGTTCAACTTCAAGCCGTAAGAAAATGACTGCCAGAGACCGTTTGGCCATGGCCATTATGTTTTTTCTAGCGGCCGGGATTATTATTACAGTAATAGTTTATGGTAATAATTTTGCCGTCCTAAACTCTAAAGGCTTGATCGCTGGCAAAGAACGCAGTCTGATCATTTACGCTAGTTTGCTAATGTTAATCATCGTCGTACCGGTTTACATCATGACATTTTCAATTGCCTGGCGTTACCGGGCTACAAACGAAAAAGCCAAGTACACCCCTGACTGGGATCATAACCGTCTAGTTGAGACCGCCTGGTGGTTAATACCCTCCTTATTAATACTAGTTTTATCGGTTGTAGCCTGGCAGAGCAGTCATGAACTAGACCCTTTCCATTCCCTTAGTTCCAAGACCAAGCCAATGACCATACAGGTTGTAGCTCTGCAATGGAAGTGGCTGTTCATTTATCCAGAGCAAAACATTGCTACCGTAAATTATGTTGAATTTCCGGCTAACACACCAGTTAATTTCGAGATTACTTCAGACGCGCCAATGAACTCTTTTTGGATTCCACAGCTTGGTGGTCAGATATATGCCATGACAGGCATGTCAACCCAGCTGCACCTCATTGCCAGTGAGATTGGTAGCTATAGAGGGGTGTCGGCTAATATTAGCGGTGAGGGTTTTGCTGGCATGAAATTTACGGCCAGAGTTAGCACTGAAACTGAATTTAACCAGTGGGTACAAACCATCAAAATGATGCCCAACCAGCTCGACAACAAAGGCTACAATATTTTGGCCGAACCCAGTCTGAATAACCCGGTCGTTGCCTACGGCAGTGCGCAGCCTGGTTTATACAGCAGTGTTGTCAATAAGTTTATGGACCCTTCTTCGCATGAAACAGTTAACTTGCATAATCATGAGCACACCGATTACGGAGCCAACCAATGAACCAATTACTTAGCTTGTTGCCACATCTTGGCTTCTTTGCCCACGAGGCTGGTAAGTTTGACCCTTTCATTTTTGGTGCCAGGGTGACAATGATTGGTGGCGCGCTTGGTATCGCCGGCTTAGTAACTTACCTTAAGCGCTGGAAGTGGCTGTGGCGTGAGTGGCTAACCACAGTTGACCCCAAAAAGATCGGTGTTATGTATTTAATAGTCGCCTTTGTAATGTTGTTGCGTGGTGTGTCCGACGCTGTCATGATGCGCCTTCAACAAGCCTTATCAGTCGGCGCCTCCCATGGTATCTTACCTGCCGACCACTATCAGCAGATTTTTACAGCTCACGGCACCATTATGATTTTCTTTGTTGCCATGGGGTTAATGTTTGGCTTAATCAATTTAGTAGTGCCGCTCCAGATTGGCTCGCGCGATGTGGCCTTCCCTTTTCTTAACGCCACTAGTTTTTGGTTGTATTTTGCCGGAGCAGTTCTAATAAATTTATCGTTAATATTTGGCGGCCAGTTTGCTGCCACTGGCTGGTTGGCTTACCCGCCTTTATCTGAACTAACCTTTAGCCCAGGGGTCGGGGTTGATTATTGGATATGGAGTGTCCAGATTGCAGGTATTGGCAGTTTGCTTTCCGGCATCAATTTCTTTGCCACTATTATCAAAATGCGCCGACCCGGCATGAACATGATGAAGATGCCGCTGTTTGTCTGGAGCGTACTCAATAGCCTAGTGTTAATAATCTTTGCTTTTCCTATACTTACAGCCACCTTGGCTATGTTGTCCCTTGACCGCACACTTGGCATGCATTTCTTCACTTCTTATTTTGGCGGTAATCCCATGATGTACATCAACCTGATCTGGGCGTGGGGGCACCCGGAAGTCTACATACTGATATTGCCGGCCTTTGGCGTTTTCTCGGAAGTTGTGTCAACCTTTTCAGGCAAACGTTTGTTTGGTTATAAGTCGATGGTCTGGGCTCTAGCGGCTATTACTTTTCTTTCATTCTCGGTTTGGTTACACCACTTTTTCACCATGGGAGCCGGTCCTAACGTCAATGCCTTTTTCGGCATAATGACCATGATAATTGCTATTCCGACTGGCGTTAAAGTCTTTAACTGGCTGTTCACGATGTATCGCGGACGGATTCGATTTACGACGCCTATGTTGTGGTTCTTGGGCTTCATTGCTACTTTCACAGTTGGCGGAGCCGCCGGCGTGTTAATGGCCTTGCCGCCGGCCGATTTCCAGCTGCATAACAGTTTATTCTTGGTGGCTCATTTCCACACCATGATAATTGGTGGTGTGGTGTTCGGTTATTTTGCTGGTATCACTTATTGGTTTCCAAAGGTTTTTGGCTTTAAGCTCAACGAAAAGCTGGGGCGTTACGCTTTCTGGTGCTGGCTAGTCGGCTTTTTGTTAGCTTTCGTACCGCTTTATATTTTGGGTTTGATGGGGGCAACTAGACGCCTCGACCACTACGATGCTTCGCTAGGTTGGCAGGGTCTGTTTATTGTCGCGGCTGTTGGTGTTGGCTTTGTTTGTCTAGGGATTGGTTTCCAGATTTTGCAATTAATCGTCAGTATCATGCAACGTAAACAAAACCTAGACACTAGCGGCGACCCGTGGGATGGCCGTACTCTAGAATGGTCAACTACTTCGCCGCCACCAGTTTATAATTTTGCAGTCCTCAGCCGCGTTAACGACCGCGACGCTTTTTGGGCTATGAAGCAGGCAGCAAAACCAGACAAGCCAATTTACAAGGACATTATTATGCCCAAAAACACACCGATGGGTCTGTTTATTGCCTTTTTTGCCGGGTTATTTGGCTTCGCCGTCATTTGGCATATCTGGTGGTTAGCTTTAGTTGCCTTACTTGGTGTTATCACCTGCATTATTTGGCGTATTTCTGAGGATGAAACCGAATACGTTATCTCAGCCGCCGAAGTTGAGAGGATCGAGGCCAGCCGATGAGCCAGCTAACAAACTCAGACAATCAAGTAGATTCCAGGAACATCTTTGGTTTCTGGGTTTATTTAATGACCGACTGTATTTTGTTTGCAACTTTGTTTGCAACTTTCGCCGTGCTGAGAAACAACACCTACGGCGGCCCATCTGGCCATGAGCTATTTAGCCTTAATTTTGTGCTCAGTGAAACCGTAATTTTACTGACTAGCAGTTTCACTTGTGGCTTGGCGGTGTTGGCAGCCGGGTGCAGTGACAGAAAACAAGCAATCTTTTGGTTTGTCGTGACCTTCTTGCTAGGACTAGCTTTCTTGACTCTAGAAATAACCGAATTCAGGCATTTATATATCGAAGGTAACAGTTGGCGACGCAGTGGCTTTTTGTCGGCCTTTTTCACACTGGTTGGTACGCACGGTTTGCACATCACTGCTGGTCTAATCTGGATGTTTGTTATGATTGCTAAAATCATGAGACAAGGTTTGCGCGCGGCTAATCAGCGCCGTTTGGTAATGCTCAGTCTGTTCTGGCACTTTTTGGATGTAATCTGGATATTTATCTTCACAATTGTTTATCTGTTAGGGGCTGTCTCGCGATGAGTAAAGTAACTACCGCGTTTAGCCCAAAATCATATCTAGTCGGCTTTCTGCTCTCATTAGGCTTGACGCTGGCGGCCTATTTTATGGTTAGTCACCATCTGGGTTCGGGCGGTGTATTGATGTCTATTGTTGTTTGTTTAGCCTTAGTCCAACTGCTAGTTCAACTAAAGTTTTTCTTGCATCTCGGCTCTGAAACTAAGCCAAGATGGAATTTGCTGGTTTTTAGTTTTATGTTGGGTGTTTTATTAATACTGGTGTTTGGTTCGCTTTGGATCATGTATAACCTTAATTACCACCACGGCGGACATCCGGTTTCGCCGAGCAACCCCGATGCCTACACCAGCCAAGACGAAGGAATAAAACTATAGACAAATTTAAAACCTACTACCAACTGACAAAACCTGGCATTATTTATGGCAACATTCTAACCACGATCGGTGGTTTTTTACTGGCTTCCAAAGGTCATATCAGGTTAGGTTTATTCCTGGCAACCTTGTTGGGCCTAGGTTTGGTGATCGCCTCGGCCTGCGTTTTGAATAACATTATCGACCGCAACATCGATAAAGTTATGGCTAGGACTAAACAGCGCGCCCTAGCTAATGGCCTAATTACACTACCGAATGCCTTCATTTACGCCCTAGTACTAGGCCTGGTCGGCTACGCGGTCTTGGCCATTTACACAAACTTATTGACATTAACGATCGCTCTAACCGGCATGTTCTTCTACGTAGTTTTGTATGGACTGGCCAAGCGCGGATCGGTACATAGCACCTTAGTTGGTAGTGTTTCCGGGGCAGTGCCAATAGTTGTTGGCTATGTAGCGGTCACCAATCAGTTTGATGGCGCGGCTCTTTTGCTTTTTATGATTTTGGCCTTTTGGCAGATGCCACATTTCTATGCCATCGCTACTTATCGTCTCAAGGATTACAAAGCAGCAAAATTACCGGTACTGCCAGCAGTCAAAGGTCTAGAAATAACCAAGTTTCAGATTATGATCTATATAACCGCTTTTGCGGTGGCAAATTTCTTACTTTATGCGTTTGGTTACACCGGACTAATCTACCTGATAGTAATGGTTGGCCTAAGTATTATTTGGTTCATTAGGGGTCTAGATGGCTTCAATAGCCCAAACAGCACTATTTGGGGACGGAGGATGTTTTTGTTCTCATTGGTCGTGATTTCGGTTTTAGCAATCATGTTATCCCTCAACCACTGGTTGCCCTAGAGTTAATCTCCTTGTCTTTAGCCTATTAACCGACTATGATTACAACCATAAGCATTAAGGAGAAAACATGGCTAGTAAAAAGGTAAATCGAGTCAGTCAATTTTTAGGACTGGCTAGAATTAGCATAGGATTTATTTTCCTGTGGGCGTTTGTCGATAAATTGTGGGGTTTAGGTTTTGCAACCTGTAGGAATGTTAAGACGGGCGCAATAACCCATATGTGTTCCGCGGCCTGGTTGAAAGGCGGTTCGCCAACAGTTGGTTTCCTCAAGTTTGCTACTAAAGGACCGTTTGCTTCTTTCTATCAAAGTCTGGCGGGTCACAGCTGGGTAGATTGGCTCTTTATGGCTGGTTTGCTCCTGATTGGCACGGCTCTAGTTTTTGGTGTCGCTATGAGACTGGCTACAATTGCAGGTTCAGCGCTATTGCTCATGATGTGGAGTGCCGCGCTTTGGCCTGCCAATAATCCCATTCTTGATGAGCATATCGTTTACATCTTAGTACTGGGCGCTTTGTGCTATGCCAATGATACTCAAGCTTTTGGACTCCGCAATTGGTGGATGAACCAACCGCTTGTCAAGAAGTATCCGATCCTCCAATAAGTAAAAGTTTTGCCTGAAGGGAAAAGAGTAGCCCCAGAACAGTCCTGATGGACTGTTTCTGTAGACACGAGGGAACCGTCAATATTAAAACCGCAGGTGTCCCTCATAGGGCGTAGCCGCTAAAAATGCTGGCGGATATGACTAACTGAGAATTTCCAGTTGGCGTCTGTCTTCTTGTGCGGATTGAATATATTATTTGGGTCAAAGATGGCTTTAGTTTGTCTGAAAATAGTCATCATTGAAGGACTGTACATTTGGTGCAACCATGGACCACGTACCATACCGTCGTTATGTTCACCACTCAGTGATCCATGATAGCTCAGTACCAAAGCGTTAACTTCGTGCATGCAAGGTGTCAATTTAGCCCTTTCGGCCGGGTCTTCTATTTTCATTAGCGGAATAACATGGAAGTTGCCATCGCCCATGTGCCCCGCTATCGTCGCCAGCAGTTTGTATTTATTGACTATTTGGCGTAGTTTTGGCAGAAACTCAGGCAGGTATTTGGGCGGAACCACCAGATCATCTATGAAAGGTGCGGTGTGTTTATCGTGAACTTTTTTTCTAAGCAGGTTGAAGCTTTCGCGGCGCATAATCCAAAATTTGCGGGCTTTGGCTTCGCTGGCATCTTCTTCAAACAAAGCTTCATGCCCAAAACCCTTAATGGCCAGACGCATATTATGAACTTTTTCCGCAACCTCTTCAGCCGATTCACCATTAAACTCAACTAAAAGTACCATTTTGGGGATACCGCGAAACAGCTTTAAGGCATCAGGGATAAGTTGCAAGGCTAGTTTGGTCATACCCTTCCAACCTAAGGTGTTATGAAAATAGTAAAAAAGCTTGAAGCTCAGCATTAATGTATAGTTATCAAAACCTTCAAACGTAGCTGGCTCGTGCTCTAAAACATTATTGATTAGTTCACCGAGGTCGTTGGTGTGGCGCAGAAATATTACCAATGTACCAGAGTGTTTGGGTGCCGGCACCAGCCTAAAATGAATGTCACTAACTATGCCGAGGGTTCCTTGTGAACCACAGATTATTTGTGTCAGGTCAAAAACGTCTTTGTCTCGGTCCCAAACATTCCATAGATGGTAAGCAGTTGAATCTTTACTGACGTTTGGTTTGGCAGCTTTGATTTCATCATAATGCTTATCAACCAGTTCAAATATTTGCTTGTACAGTTGCCCTTCAAAATCCTTTTGGCTGATTTTTTTATCCAGTTCACGTTTACTAAGGGGTTTGACGGTGTATTCATTGCCATCGGCTAGGATAACCTTGAGTTCGGTTACGAATTTTTCGGTCTTGCCGTACTGCAATGACTTCTCGCCGCCAGAATTGTTGGCCACCATGCCACCAATTGTGCAAAGTTCCCTTGAGGCTGGATAACACGGCAGTAGCGCGCCGTGGCTCAAGGTGGCTTTCTCGAAATCTCTATAGAAAACGCCGGGCTGAGCGTGAGCTTCGGTTTTTGAAGTTGTGTAGATTTGGTTCATATGACGATGTATATCTAAGATAATTGATTGGCCGATAGCCGCGCCGCCCATATCAGTACCAGCGCTGCGAGGCGTGATAGCTAAGCCAGGTAGTTTGGCTCTGCGCTTATTGACCATCTCAACGACCAAACTAACATCGTTAGCGTTCTTAGGTGCCAGGATAACTTGAGGCATGAGCTCAAACATACTGGCATCATGGGCATAAAATTCGCGATTTTTTGTGTCGGTTTCTATGTCACCCTTAAAACCAGCAGTTTTTAGGTCTGTAAGCAGATCATCCATATTGCTTTAGCTTATCACACATGTCTTATCTGTTCGTGATATAATTTTTGTGTAAACATAAGCGTGTAATTAAGATAAATATATGACAAAACAAAGAGTGGTGATAGCCGGTGGTGGCTTTGGTGGTGTTAAGACTGCTCTAGCACTTTTGGAGGACACCCATTTTGATGTTGTCTTGATAACCGATCATGCTGATTTTCGCTACTATCCGACTCTTTATAGAACTGCCACTGGTGGTAGAAAAATGATGTCAAGTATCCCGTTGACTGAGATTTTTGCTGACAAAAAAATAGAGGTCATACTTGATTCTATTAAGTCAATTGACCGCAATAAAAAGACTATCAAAACCACCAAAAATAAAAATATTAGTTTTGATAGTCTGGTACTGGCGCTTGGCGTTCAAACAAATTATTTCGGGATCGGGGGCCTGAAGGACTTATCTTATGGCATTAAAACCACTTACGAAGCCGAGGAGCTCAAACAACACTTGCACTCACAAATCATAGATGAGGGACGACCTGACCTTAACTATGTTGTCATAGGTGGTGGCCCAACTGGCATTGAATTAGCCGGAGCTCTACCCGCTTACTTGCGATTTGTGATGAAGAATCACGATTTGCCCCGGCGTAAGGTTCATGTCGATTTAATTGAGGCTGCACCGCGCTTAGTGCCTAGGATGCCCAAAGATTTCTCGAGACACATCGCTAGACACTTAAGAAGACTTGGCGTCCAGCTCTATCTGAATACGACTGTTGAGGCCCAAACATCAGATGCTCTAATGGTGCATGATAAAGCCATACGCAGCCACACCGTGGTGTGGACGGCTGGTGTAGCTAATAATCCATTCTTTAGCACTCAGGGTTTTCAGTTATCAGCTAACGGCAAAGTTAGAGTCGACCAGTTCTTACAGGCTGAAAAAGATATTTTTGTCATCGGTGATAATGCCGATACACCCTACAGTGGCTTAGCTCAAACCGCGCTGTTTGACGGTGGCTATATTGCCACTAACCTCAAAATGGTTGCCAACAGCAAATCGCCGATACCCTACATCGCCAAACGTCCTATCTATGTTCTGCCAGCTGGTCATAAGTGGGCGGCTGTGCTCTGGGGCAGGCTTAGAATTTATGGCCGCAAGGCCTGGTGGTTAAGGTCGCTAGCCGACTTAATTGCTTATCATGACTATGAGCCGTGGCAGCTAGCTACCAAACGCTGGTTGGCCGAAGACCAAAACGAAAATCACTGTCCAATCTGTGACCGCTAGTAGCTTTTATCAGTCTTATCCCTAGGCCAAATTACGATGGCTTTGACAGAATCATAATCTAACCAGCCGAAATGCCTGCTGTCGGTACTCTCCTCGGCTTTATCACCAAGTAAATAAATCTGTTTGTCTTTAATTTCACTCAGACGTTTTATTTTTTCGCGGCCATCGTGATTTAGGACTACGATATGCCCAGGATTCAGATCTTTAAAATAGCGCCAGCCGATAACAAAAGTGCCGGGTGGCAAAACTGGCAGCATGCTTTGACCAACCACCCGTCTAAACAAAAACGGCGGTCTTGCATTTTTTAGCTTCCGCAACGAGACCTTTAAATCGTTGACGTCAGGCTTTTTTAGTTTCGACAAAGATTTCAGCAATTTCATCAATCATTTCCAGTAGTTTTTTACCTTCAGCCGGGTCAGAATGGTGCTTGCACTCGCCAGCTTGTTTAGTGGCCTTCCAGAATTTGTCATGAAGATCAGGGAATTTCTCCAGATGTTCTGGTTTAAAATAATCGGTCCAAAGTACCCATAGGTGGTGTTTTACCAGTTCAGCGCGCTGTTCTTTGATGAACAAAGCCCGAATTTTATTTTCCTCATCTAAATCTTTGTATTTTGTTTGAATCGCCATGACACTTAGAGCTTCAATCCTGGCTTGGGCTGGATCATAAACCCCACATGGTAAATCGCAGTGTGCATACACCGGTTTGATAAATTTCATCAGTCCCCCTAAGTCTTGTTAACCCACCTAGTATAACGCTAGTTTGGCCTCCTGGCAGCCATTATTATTTCCGTAAGAGGTTTATCAAGTTTTGGAATCGATAAGCCGAAATACCACATTGTTTTATCACGCTCTTTTTTATATCTTGTAACATTGTGTTTGGGTTGTACTAAGGCGGCATTCACGACCAGGGCCGGTAAGCGTTCACGTTCAGATTTTGTGCTAGCAAAGCTTCCAGCGCGCAAACGAGAAAAGCGGGCGGCTGCGTAACCGATCAGGTTTGTTTCGACTTGGTGGGGATCACCGTCATTTCTGATTAACTTGTTCTCAATGGCTTGCAGCGCCAAGTCACCAAGTGCCTCGTGAAAGTTGCGAAAAATAGGATTTTTCCGTTTCCGCTCTAAGCCATGCTTCAAAGCACAGTAAACTACCAAAAGCTGCTTAGAGTTAACTTCTACTTTTGAAAAAGTAGCCTCAAAATCATCAGCCCCTTTATCGCCCAGTTGAAGAGCACCGTTTAAGGCTACATTTGGTTCGTAGGATATAACGGTCGGCCGAATAATAACCGAGTTGTCGTCATAAATTTCACCAATGCCCCTTCTTGCCAATTCCACTTCGTGGCTTAGAAATTGGTCAATTTTCTCACCACGGTGCCTGAAGATACTAGTGATTTGATCCATGATTATTACGCCATCTTTCAATCTCAGCGTGGTTACCGTTTAGTAATACTTTTGGGACTTTGAGGTTACGGAAGTTTTCTGGCCGCGTGTACTGTGGAAACTCGATGTTTTGGTCATCATCCTGAAATGATTCAATCTCAGCCGATTTTTCACCACCCAAAACGCCAGGCAAAAGCCGTACGACGCTGTCTATCATGACCATTGCCGGCAGTTCCCCGCCAGTTAAAACGTAATTGCCAATACAGTACTGTTCATCAACCCAATTGGTTATACGCTCGTCGTAACCTTCGTAGCGTGGGCAAACTAGGATCAAACTTTTTACTTTGGCAAGTTTTTTGGCCTCAGATTGTTTGTAGATTTTGCCGCGCGGCGTGGGCAGTATAACAGCAGCTTTGGGATCAAGCTTTTTAGCATGTTCAATAGCGGCTACGACCGGCTCTGGTTTGAGCAACATGCCATCACCACCACCGTAAGGCGTGTCATCAACGTTCTTGCGTTTACCCAAACCAAAGTCGCGTAAATTAATGTAGCTAAACTCAACAATTTTTTTATCTTGCGCTTTGAACAACATACTCGTGTTTAACACTGGCGGAAACATGTCTGGAAATAATGTGATTATTTGAATTTTCATATTATTCCTCATCGTTGAGCATCTCTACGCCAAACTTCTGACATATCTCTTCTAATTCTTCTTGAGTAATTGACATCCTGATAATTTTTGAATCAAGACAACTTTTGGCCGCATTTCCTAAACCTGCCTGCATGTGTTGCCAGCTAGGCGCATTAACATCATGTTCTTGCTGAACTTGCATAAGTTTACTGAGTGCTCTAAAGCGACCTAAAGGATCTTGAATTGTTTTAACTGTGTGAAAAACATTAGCCAACTCAAGGTTATGTTTTTGACGAAATCGCGACTGATCGACAAGATCCGGGGTAATATGACGCTTTTCTCGCAAATAATCGGCTGTTATCAACTCAATTTTAGCTAAACAATTAGTTACCGCTTCGTCTTCTGGGTTACTGAGCGAACCGGTGCGTAACGCCAGCTCCATAGACATCTTTAACAGTTCGTAATTATCTTCACCTCTGCTAATTGAGTACAAATAGTATTCCTCGGCTATTTGCGGTTGATTATTTTCGAGTGCGAGCTTTATGCCGCTAGCTGTAATTGCATAGCGCTCTTTCGATCGCCAATTATCGGGATCTATTTGGCGTAGATATTTTTTATGATGTCCTTCTGAAAGGCTATAGACGCTTGAGGCACGTTCTTTCAACACTTTTGTTAGTTTGCTATTGGCTGGATGAGTCAGACCAACAATAATGATGTCATCTATTTGACCCCCGTTAATTGTGTGCTTCGGGTAAGAACTGGCTGCTCCCTTCGCTAGTTTTCTAACAGTGCGTCGGGCATGCCTCAAATGGTAGGTTCCTAGCTCACCTTTGCTGGCTTTCTCGAGCCAAATTTTTGAACGTAGTGCCTTGTAGGCATCATCAGAAAATTTATTGTAAACAAAACGCTCTGTATTTTGCAAAGTTTGCCAAGCTCGCTCTAGCTCATTACCCCGTATCAATGATTCAACATAGCGACTCAGGTTATTAACAGCATTCCAATGGAGCTGTGGATCAGTGATTAACACTTCTACTGCATCCGCGTTAGTTTCAATATTCCAGCCAAGTTCAATTTCAGTTAGAAGATAGTCAAACAGAAGCTGGGTATTTTGCCTAGTTTCAGCTTCTTGTCTTATATCGCCCAGTTCTGCTAAGACCTCTAGCTCGCCTAATTTGGCGGCTTCTTTAAATAAAGCTAGGAGATTACCCCATTGTCCGACTTCTCTCGCGTAACGACAGGCGTCAGAAGTATTACCACGACGCATCTCATAAGATGTCTTGGTGCACATTAGGTCATCATAGTGAGATTGGGCATCTAGCCAAATCCGCTCAGCCACAACGTTGCCCCTATAAGATTCGAACTTTAGTTTTGCAACATCTTCTTTGGATTCACAGCTAGCAATAGTTTCTATTTCTTGAGGCGTGAATTGGATTGAACGATGATCATGAAAGTCACGATAAGGTGTAGTTTCTAGTTGATCTAAAATGTATCGGCCACTTGAAGTACGTTCTAGTTCACCGGTAAATAACGCTTCCTGGTGTTCATGATAAGTTGATTCTGGAACGTAGAGTTGTTCGAAATCATCAACTACTTGATCTTGCTCTTGACTCAGTTCATGGACATATAGAGTTTCATTAAAATCATCGACATGCTTCAAAACTTCACTCATAAGGAGTTACTTTAACATTTTACCCCAGTTATTTCTACTAACGCTTAAAACAAAAAGAACCCCAGAAGGGTTCGTTTTGTCACATAAAGCTCCGATTCAATTGAATCGCTCGCAATGAGCCTTTTATTTTTGTTGACCGATCTATTATATATCGAGATCGTCTAATTCATCAAGCTCTGCGCGGGTTTTGCTGACAACGTCGCTGTGCTCGTCGTCTTTTACTGGCTCATCTTCAACCACGTCTTCGATGGGTTCTTCTACCTTATCGTCAGTTGGCTTTTTGTCTTCTTGCTCAGGTTCGTCTTTGGTTTCAGCTTTTTCAGTGTCTTGGCTTGGTTCAGGACGACGAGTTGGACCGTCGCCGTTATCTATAATCTTAAGGTTATAACGGGCATCATTCTTAGTCCCTAATGCTCTCAGTAGCGTCCTTAGGCTTTGAGCGGTAGCTCCACGCTTACCAATCACCCGGCCAAGATCCTCTGGGTCAACCGTCAGCTCTAGTAAAACGCCCTTTTCATCAATGGTGCGCTTGATGCTAACTTTATCTGGGTTACTAACCAGTGATTTAACGACGTATTCTATAAATTGTTGGTCAATGCTGCTTGTCATAGTCTCTCCTCCGGTTTCAGTATATCAGAATGTTATTTTGGCTCTTCAACTGGTGCTTCTGGGGTCTCGGTTTCTGCTGCCTCTTCATGGTTTGTTTCGTCAGCTTGTTCTGATGGTTCATCGGCTGCTGGAACGGCAGCGACATCTTCAGTTGCAGACTCTTCGCTGGTTTCTGCCACGGCTTGTTCAGGGTGAGGTTGTTCAGCTAAGTTCTCGGCTTTTACAGTTTCAGCTTCTTCAGCGGCCTCGGCGGCTTTTTCTTCTTTGCTTGGTGGTGCCTCAACGCCTGCTGGGCGGTTTTTGCGTAATTTTTCAGGATTTTTAATGGCTCGTTTTTGGGTGTTAGTAATAGTTACCCAAGTTGGTAATTTAACACCTTCACTTTTGAACATTCGGGCCACTCTATCTGATGGTTGGGCACCATTATCTAAATAAAATTTAGCCTTTTCCTTATCAAGCGTTACGGCCTTAGTATGTGGATCGACGTGACCAATCTGAGCAACCAGTTGTCCGCTGCTAGGGCTGCGGCGTGAATCTTGAACAATAACCCTGAACTGGGCGTGACCTTTACGGCCGGTGCGTTGATAACGAATAGCTAACATTAAATTAAAACGACTCTCTTTCTATGCTTAGTAACTATCAAACAATCTTGGGTATTCTACAGATAAGCGCCTCTGTTGTCAACTGTTCTTAGGCGGTTTCACGGACAAGGTCTCTGTCATATAGCTCAGAGTAACCTCCAGCACGATCAATAGCCATTCTGCGAATAACATCAAACCAATGTTTTCCATCATAACAACCTGGCGTACTCTCAGCCGTCTGATCTAATGGTGCAAGCTCATCTAGAAGTTGACTGGCCCAACCCACATATGACTCCTTGCCTGGCTTCTCAATAAAGAGCTCAACAACTGCATCAACAGACTTCCAGAGCGCTTCCCCAGCCTCGATCTCGTCTACTACTCCATGGTCGTTACGGTGTATTTTTCGTCTGAGCAGAGGTGACCACATAGTTCCGGCGACTGCCTCTACATCAAATTCTTCCCAAAGCTCCGAAATATTAGTAACGCCGTAAGGTAGCATAGCCATGATAATCTCGTGACTATTTCCCCTATTAAACGGACCTTGCTTTAATTTTTCTGCAACCACGCGGCTAGGATATTCTTGAAAATGCAGGAGCTTTTTAGCGGCAAACTGTGCGTTGGCAACCGGTGGGAGTTTTTCATGTAGAATCTCAGCTGGCATAGTATTATTTTTAGCTCGTAGTTCGCCTAGCTCAGCCTCATGATCGATTCTTCGCTTGCGGTCGCGTTCCGCCAAGTATTCACCGCCCATAGATACAGTTCCCAAAAATCCTAGAGCTGCTAAACCATCCCCTAACCCATTAAGTCCTTCGGCTGATAGATGAGTTTTGTCGGCCAGTCCTCTCTCAGCTCCTATGTTCATCGAAACACCACCTAAAAATAATGCCCCTGAAGCAAGCAGCAGTCGACCAGTAATCTTGAGCGGATCACGTTCTCTCATATCATCTCCTTTGACATTGCTTCTTTTTATACTCCTGTTATTGTTTTATGCAAGCATAAGACAGATAAGAACGCGATGACATGTTCAATATTGCTTGAGGGCTAGTTCGGCGGCGGCAACTTGGGCCATTTGCTTGCTAGGACCAGTGCCTTTGCCCTTGAGTTTGCCATTGACATAAACGCCAACTGTGAAGGTTTTGTCATGATCAGGGCCCAGTTCGGCTAAGACCTTATAAACTGGTGTTGAAGCTTCTTGGCTTTGGGCTAGCTCCTGTAGATTACTTTTAGGGTCGACCCAGGAACGACTATCCAAGATATCTTTAAAGGTAACTAACAAGCTTTTTTCTATAAAGCTTTTGGCAGCATCAAGTCCCTGGTCCAAATAAAGCGCACCGACTACGGCCTCGTAAGTGTTGGCCATGATCTGTTCACGAGCGCGATCAGAACCGCGCTTCTCGCCCCGACTTAAGCGCAGATAAGGTTCAAAACCTAGACGGGTGGCGGCCGCACTAATACTCTCCGTCCGTACCAAGGCGCTACGCCAGTTGGTCAAAATACCTTCGGCCTCTTTATGGTTGTCATACAGAAAATCAGTGGCAACCAATTCCAGGACGGCATCACCCAAAAACTCTAAACGCTCATTGTGCTCAAAAACAGTTTTCTTATGCTCGTTGACGTAGGAACGGTGCGTAAAAGCCGTAAGTAACAAATTGATATCAGTAAAAGTTACGCCAAGAACTTCTTGAGCGAATTGTTGATATGAGTTAAGGTCTTGCATGCTAGTTCTTGCCTGTACGGATTTTTTTCATAGCAACTAATATCAGTTTACCGATGTCGTCGTACTCTATTTTATCAAGCGCTTCGGCCGTTGACATCCATTTTATGCCATTCATCCAGTCTTCTGGTTTGAGCTTGTTGGAATTACCTTGGGCTTCAACCAGGAAAATTTCGGTGGTCATGAGCACCAGACTATTAACGCGCCTATAACTAAAATGAATTTTGCCAAGCCAATTCAAGATTCTCATTTCTTGTAGTCCGGTTTCTTCACGGATTTCACGCTCAGCTGTTTCTTTGGCGGTTTCACCTTCTTCAATGTGACCCTTTGGTATAGTCCAACGGTTTTTGGCGTCTTGGATCAGCAATATCTCAACCGCCTGATTGGCTTTATTACGGCGGAAAATGACGCCACCAGCCGTTGGCTCGCGGACTACCTCACTGATAGCCGGATGGCGGCGACCAACGAATTTTTTAAAGCCTTGTAGTGGTTTGGGTCGTTTCATGATTTACTCTTCTTAGTCTTCTTGGCTGGCTTAGTCTTAGCTTCAATTTGTTTGAGCAGAGTCCCAAGTACACCATTGATGAATTTACTGGAATTGTCACCGCCAAAGGCCTTGGCTAGCTCAACCGCTTCATTGATGATGACCTTTGGTGGCACGTCTTTGCTGTGTAGTAGCTCATTAGCACCTATTCTTAGCAAAATGCGGTCCATCCTGGCTATTTGGTCAATTGGCCAGTCTGGGGCAATCGGCTGGATCAGCTTATCCAAATCTTGGCTATTTTCACTGACACTATGGACGAGCTCAGTGACAAAGCTCTGATCGTCGACCATGTTGTCGTAACGTTTGATGTTGCGCTTCAAAACCTCATCTAGTTTGAGTTTTTTATCACCGCACTCAGTCCTAAACTCTACTTCGTAAAGTGTTTGGAGACTAATGATTCGGCCAAGATGTCGGTTTGAAGCCATATTGTTAAATCCCTTTCGGGGCTAGCGATTATTTCTGGGCGGACAGTTTCTTGCCACTTTCGCGTCTAGTGGTAAAAACTTTGACTGGGCTTGAAGCGTTGACTCGACGAGCTAGCTTTAGCACCAGATGACTACGGCGGGTTCCGGTTCGGCGCGGCGAAGTTTGTTTCTTCGGTTTACCCATGATGAACAGATCTCCTGGTTATATTATATTAGTAAATCTTAGGGTTAGCTTAACTCATTACGATCTAGAACTCAAGTCGTAAATTTGACATAATTAACATATATCACTATAATATGTATTAATGAAAGGATTACAGCCTGAGCACCCTTGGAGTTTAGCTAAACGCCGGTCAGTATTAGTTTTTGGCACATTTGCAACACTTGCCGCTGTTTACGTCTTGTCTGGGCCTGAAGACACTCCTCGGCCGAGCCGATCTGCTGAACCCTGCGCTGAGGTTGCTACCACCGTGGTAACTTTAAGTGGCTTAACTCTTAATCAAGAGTTAAGTATAGTTAATCCTAATAACGTCTGTGACTATGATGCGCTGGTGCAACGAACAAAAGATCTAAATAGTATGCCTCTTGGTCACGTGGCCGATGAAGCTAATAAGGGTAAAAATCTTGTTGAGCCTGTTCTTGCAGCCACCCAGCCAGATACTACTGGCGCCACGCTCGCGCCTTCAGATTCTGGCTCTTAAAATAGTTTAGATTACAAAATTGACTAATTTGCCTGGTACGTAGATGGTCTTTTTGATGTTTGTGTCTTTCAAATAGCCAGCTACTTTTTTGTCTTTCTTTGCAGCTGAAACAATTGCTTTTTCTTCGGCGTCTTTCGCAACACTAATCTCACCGCGAAGCTTGCCGTTAACTTGGATGACGATGGTCATCGTATCGCTACCAATAAGCTTATCGTCCCAATTGGGCCAGGTGTCGACTTGAACAGAAGTAGTATGGCCAAGTTGACGCCACAGTTCATCGGCAATATGGGGCGCAAACGGTGCTACACAAGCCACGAGGCTATCAAGCGCCTGTTGCCAAACTTCATTTTTATGAAAACTCTCGACTTTAAGCCTATATAAGTCATTGACGGCGCTCATGCTAGCGGCGATAGCCGTGTTATAGCGGTTTTCCTCTATATCTACAGTGACTTTTTTAATCATTTGGTTCGTCACGCGCAACATAGCTTTGGCCTGATCGTCTGGAGTTTTAGCGGCGCTAACTTGCTGGTATTCCTGAACCAAATTCCAGATCCTCGACAAGAATCGGTGAGTCCCTGGCACGCCTTGTGGGTCCCAGCGAGCACCAAACTCAAGCGGGGCCGCAAACATCAAATACGTTCTAAGGGCATCAGCGCCGTAACCGCTGTTGATAATTTCTAACGGATCAATGCCATTGCCTTTTGATTTGGAAAAAGCGCTTCCGTCACTAGCGGTGACCTTGCCGTTGAATAAAAATTGCTTAAACGGTTCTGGTTTGTTAACCAAGCCAAGTTTTTTGAAAAAGTGGCCAATAAAACGCGCATATAACAGATGAGCGGTGGCGTGATCAGCCCCATTATAGAAATCAATTGGTTCCCACTTTTTGACAATGTTGCTATCAAATATCTGCTCTTGATTATGCGGATCAAAATATCTGTACATATACCAACTACTACAGATGTAGGTATCCAGGGTGTCGGTTTCACGTTCGGCTGGCCCGCCACATTCAGGGCAAGTCGTTTTGAGCCAGTCGGTTGCCCGCGCTAAAGCGCTGCGGCCATCACCACTGGGCTGGAAATCATCCAAAACCGGCAGTACAACCGGCAGATCCTCATCTGGTACCAAAACTGTGCCACACTTTGGGCAATTTACAATCGGAATTGGCGCCCCCCAGTAGCGCTGGCGACTAACGCTCCAATCACGCATGCGATAATTAACTACAGTCTTAGCTATGCCAGCTTTCTCGGTTAAAATGTCCCAGACATATCGCTGGCTAGCCGGTAAGCGAAATTTTTCCATTTCTTTTTTGCTCAGCCAAACTACTTCATGATTCTGTTGTTCGTCTTTGGAGATTGGCAAATGTTTATCATCGGTCAATTCGAAATACAGGCAATTGAAGTGAGCCAGGCGATTTTCATTTTTTGGCACGTGGAAAAATCTGGCATGTATTTTACCCAGATTACGCTTTAGTACCGGATTCAAGTAACCGGTTTCTTCTTGAATTTCACGAAGAGCTGCTTCCTCAGCTGACTGGCCAGCCTCTACACCACCAGTTATAACCGTCTGCCAGTCGACTTTCTTCCATTTGAGCCCAATGTATTTATCCTCTTTCCAATGCTTGACAATAGCCAGGATAGCTTCACGTTCAACAAATGGTTGGTCCTTTTTGACAGCACTACTATCAGTTTTCTGGATAAAGATTGGTTCACCATTATTTTCAAATTCAACATCAACCGTTTTGTCGCCGATCTGACCGGCAAGGTCAGCAACAATCTTCTCCCGTGCCTCAAAAGTACTCATGCCGTCGTACTTACCAGAGTTAAACAATATACCCTCGCCCGTGAAGGCCGCTCCCAATATAAATTTGTCGAAACCGTAATGATGAAGCGGTTCGGTAATTTCTTTTTCCGCTTGGGCTTTGGAAACCCACTCTACATTGAAATTATTTTTCTCTGACTCATCTAGCTTTTGGGCGACTTGCTTATTGGTTTTTAGCCTTAGTTTTACGAATTTTACATCTGTTTCATGGGTCTCTTGCTTAGAAAATGCATAATATTTGTAGTGGAATGTTTCTTCACTCACCTCCTCTACTTCTAGATCAGCATAACCAGTTTCTTCTTTAACTTCTCGTAAAGCGGTGGTCTCTGGAGACTCTTTACCTTCAACTGTGCCACCAATGAATAGTCGGCCTCCTAGTTTTGATCCCCAGTTTATTGTTAATAGTTCGTCCTCGTCGTTTGTGACTACAGCGACAATCTTATCTTTTTTTACATCGGTTTTCTTATTCTGGGCATCTTCTCGAATTGCAACCGGCTCAACTGTCATGAAAACTGGTATATTGAACTTTTTTGCAAAGGCTATATCACGCTCGTCATGAGCATCACCAAAGACGGCCCCTGTGCCATAACCTCCTAGCACAAAGTCTGCAACCCAGATTGGAATCTGTTTATTATTTGCAGGGTTGATGGCGTAGCTACCAGTGAACACGCCTGTTTTTTCTTTATTCTCCTGACGTTCGATTTCCGTCTTTTTCTGAGTAGCTTTAATGTAGTTTTCAACTTTGGCATGCCGGGCTTTGGTTGTAATCTTTTTGACCAGGTCATGCTCTGGTGCCAGAACTACAAAAGCGGCACCAAAGAGAGTATCAGGCCGAGTAGTAAAGACATCGATTGTTTCTTTTGAGCCGTCAACCTTGAACTTTATTTCGGCGCCCACGCTGCGGCCGATCCAATTTTTCTGCGCTAATTTAACACTTTCAGTCCAATCTAACTCATCAATAGCTTCCAGTAGCTCATCAGCGTAGTCAGTGATTTTGAAAAACCACTGTTTGACTTCCTTTTTCTCGACAATCAGATCATCCGGTCCGTCATGGCGCCAGCACTTGCCGTCTATGACTTGTTCGTTGGCCAATACTGTTTGGCATTTTGTACACCACCACTGCATTCTGGAATCTTGATAAGCCAGCTTGTGGCGGAACATTTCGCTGAAGATCCACTGTGTCCACTTGTAATACTCTGGAAGATGAGTAGAGATTTCTTTCTCCCAGTCGTTGCTCCAACCCATAGCTTTGTATTGCTTATGATAGCTAGGAATTATTGTGGCCATGCTTTCCTGAGGTGAAACACCAGCTTTAATAGCGTAGTTTTCAGCCGGCAAGCCAAAAGCATCCCAGCCCACTGGATGATAACTCTCGTAGCCTTGCTGGCGCTTGAAGCGAGCTTTGACATCGCTAATGGTGTAATTCATGGCATGACCAATATGAATACCGGCCCCGCTGGGGTAGTTGAACATGCTCATAGCAATGTATTTGGGCTTGTCGCTGCCTAAATCTGCAGTATAGACTCCGGTTTCATCCCAAATCTTCTGCCATTTGGGCTCAACCTCTTTAGGATTGTAGCGCTTCATATCTGGTTTAGTATAAGGTGTCGTCAGGCTCTACTCAAGGGTAGAGTTGCCGCTGTAGAAACTACCGGCCGCATCCGGACTAAGTTGTAGCAGCTGACTAATAGTCACAAAACGGTAATCTTGCTGTCTTAAGCGCTTAATAATTTCGGGTAAGGCGGCCGCGGTTGAACGTTTGGTGTCATGCATGACAATAATTGCCCCAGGTCTAACATGGGCAATCACGTCGTTAATATCGGCCTGAGGGTTATCAGTTGACCAGTCACGTGGGTCGGTGTTCCAGAGTATTGCCGGCCAGCCTGCATTCAAAACCAGTTTATTGACTGCTCCGTATGGCGGCCTAAAGATATGTGAAGGTTTAATATTGGCCTTAATCAGGGCTTGATTGGTTTGATCTAGTTCGTCCTTAATTTGTTGGGCGGTTAATTTTGTTAAATTGGCATGATTCCAGGTATGATTGCCTATTTCGTAGCCGTCGTTTTGCATTCTAGCCAAAACAGGTTCGTGACCAGCCACTTTATAGCCAATGACAAAAAAAGTCGCGACTGCTTGGCCGTGCTCCAAAGCGTTCAAAACTATGGGAGTTGTATCGCTTTCGGGGCCATCATCAAACGTCAGGGCTACACAAGGATGAGAATGGCAATTAGCAATTTTTGGCACACTTGGCACGGCTGTTTTGGAAACGCTTGTGATTTTATCGTTCAAGAACTGTTCAAGACTTTTGGTGTCAGAGCTAGACTTCTGTAGGTTAATAGCTGGATTTATGGGTCTGAATCCATACCAGGCAAAACACATTATCATAACCGCCAACGCTGTAAATAAATTCTGGTACTGTGTAAAGGTACTTAGATAACGTCTTGCTCGCGGCCATCTTAGGTGAATTGTTTTGTTTTTAGCTATTTGTTTCTTATTGATCAATAGTCCAAAAAACGTCTTGGATTTTGAATTAGTCTTAGTATTCTTTTTAGATTGTTTAGGCATTGGTTACTATTCTACGCAAAAAAGTATCGGGTTGGCTACGGTTCATGGCAGCACCCACGCGAGTTCTAAGCGGTCGTAGCCCTTTCATACCCGGTATATCACTGAGTCTAGCGTCTATTTTATCAACGGCACCCTTCATGCGCTTATTGCCAAACAAAGCGCGTATGACAAAGTCGGCTTCTTGCTGACCACGATAATCTTCGCCGACAATCTTATTCATGCGGCCAACTATAGTTCTGGTTTGTTTTTGTAGGCGAGGTGAACCGTCCAATAACTCCACTATTCGCTCTTCGTAAACTTTGGCGTGCTGTGGTTCCTGGCGCCTGATTGGTGGCAGTGTCCTGCATAGCAAAGGATGGTCAGCTAATTCCATGACAGCGGCATAGGAGTAACCTGTCATCAATTCATTTTTATAACCAGCATAGCCAACCACACAAGTAGCCAGTTGAGGGTTTAGGGATAGTATTAGCGCCTTAACCACACGACTATACCTACCGAAACGATCGTGAAGCTGAAGCTGTTGTTTTCTATCGTCAAACCGATCAGGAAATTCGGGATCAAAATGTCGAACAACTAAAGACAATTGCTCGGCATGTCGTTCCTCATGAGCTTCCCATACATTAACATTGCGGGCATAGACACTATCGGCCTGAAGATCAGGATTAATCTGACTAAAAATACGATATGAGGGTGTGTGGTCCTCAACGCGCAGCTGATATTTTAGGACTTCAAGACAAACAGGGTTAATGTTACTAGGGTCATCTACATCAGGGACCAGTGGCACTATGGTATCTTCATAATTTAAAACGGTAGGTCGTTCCGGACTAGTGTGCATATTTGCTACATTATGCCATACTTGTTGCTTTTTTACAAATTACGGTGTTTTCGGCGGGCGGTCTCGAACAAATAGGTCAACTTATACTTAGCCAGGCTGATTGGTAGATCCTGGGCTGGCAGATAAGCAACGTCTTCACCACCAAAACCACGCTTAAAGACCGATACGCCATAGAAACGATGTTTGGTTTGACCGTGTTCGGTTACGCCCCAGAAGTTATAGCGTGTGCAACCGCGGCGGCGAGCCTCAGCGATGGCTTCACGCTGGATGGCATAAGCACCGGGAAATTGTCTGGCCAGGTCAGTACTGGCGCCGTAGTGATAATCAGCTTCACTGCCATAAAAGATAATAAACGCCATCGATAACAGTTTGTTTTGGTAGCTAGCTCGGTACACGATCACTTGAGCATCGCTAGCAAAAGCCTTGAATTGTTCGCTTAGGAAACGTTTGGAAAATGGCACAAATTTTTGGCGCTCGGCCGTCTGTAGTTGCAAATCATAAAACTCATCCATTGCCGAATCATCGGTAATTGCCTCCACTTTGATACCTAATTTTTGAACGCGGCTTAGCTCATATTTAGTACCTTTGCGCATGGCTGATCTTAGTTCTTCATCTGTTTTTGTCAGATCTAGCTGGCTGGTTAATTCAGCGTGCAAATGCATGGGGGCTTTATTGAAACCAAGCTTATAAAACAATGTCTTGTTGGTATCGTCGTCTATTAGTTGTGGTCGTACGCGCACAAAAACGCACTTTTCGGCTTTGGCTAGACGTTTTATTTCATTCAGCCAAGCCTGAACCAGTGATTTATCTTGCCAGTCCAAAATTGGTCCAGCAGGTACTACTAAGTGCCGACCGCGCTTGGCAGGCTCGACAATAGCCAGCATAATGCCGGCTAATTTGGATGATTTATAAAAGCCGACTCTGTAGATTTTATGTCCCAGATTGTTATGGAATTCTCCCCAGTTCCAAGCCTGTAGAAAATTTGTTTCTGGGTGAGCGGCTATAAAAACTTCCCACTCAGCCTTGTCTTCAATTGACTGTGTCAGGATTTCTGCCATGCGTTTATCTCCCGGCATAATTTTAAGGCTTGTTTTTGATTAATTTCTTGATGTGTAGGTAAATTAACAATTGTTTGTATAGCAGTTTCGGCATTAGGGCATTGGCCGGCTCTATAGTCAGTCTGTGCTAGATATTTAGCAGGGGCTATAGGGGCATCGTACCATGTGTCTGCCAGGTAAAATCCCCGGCTTTTTAGGTGTTTTTTTAGTTCGCCAGCTTTCTCTACTTTAATTGGATAACGGACATAAATAGGTTGACCGATTGACTTGAATTTAATAGTATCTGGTAAATTTTGCTGGTAAATACTAGCTATCTGGCGTCTATGAGCCAGCTCATGGTTTAAGTTTTGCCAACGCTTGATTAGCATTGAAGTCGTAGCGATTGACTGAGGGAAGTGTTTTATGTCTTCCATTGGCGATGATAGCGCGCCCAAACTTTTAAGAATCTTGTGGCTGAGACGGCCAACACCAAAGCCATAGCTAGAACGAATAGCATGTGTCAGCAAGGGATATAACTTTAGTTTGAGTTTGACTAGGGCTGGTGTGGAAGCAAAGTCTCGTGATTCAGCCGTCGTGTTCAGCCTGTCGACTAAAGCGCCACCGGCTACCACATCCAAAGTCTTATCTTGGCTGAAAGAAAACATCACCAAACTACCGACCTTACCGGCTTGCCTTCCATCGCTATAGACACTGCCCAAACTATGGGCTAAATCCTCAATTAGCAGTAATTTCTTGTCCTCGCTGAAGCTTTCAATTGCCTCAATATCGCAAGGAATGCCAAGTGTGTTCTGAACAATTACGGCCGAGAGTTGATCCTGCCGATTAGCGCTAGCTAAGCCCACCACGTCAAAATGCAAACTGTCTTTTGCGACATCAATTAAGACTGGACGATAACCAGCTTGTTCAACTGCTTGGTAAACAACGTAGCAAGTGAAGCCATTGATGCCAACCCTGGCACCTTTAGCTAAACCGGAGCGCTCCAGAGCTAGTCTTAAGGCTTGCCGACCTTTGTAGGTCAAAGTAACTTGACCATGAAACTGGTTTTGCAGTTCTTCCAGCAGTACAGCTCGAGATTTTTTATTGCCAGACTTCCACAAAAATTGCCAGCTATCACGCCAGTTAAAGTTGGACCCCAGCGAGTTAAAGACCGCCATTGGCTAAACCTTGGTTGCTTGGTTAATAATATCGGCTACTTGAGATGCATGAGTAGCGTGTGGTGCGTGACGGGCATCGTTTATTATATGAAGCTTGGCATTCGGTAGTAATTTAGCGATCTGCTGGCCGTCTTTGATAGGTGTTATGCGGTCGTTTTCACCCCAAATAACTGTGGTCGGTACAGTGATTTTGCTAAAATCCAAGGTTTTGTCAGCCGACAACATATAGCGCATGGTTTGACGCATGTTTGGTGAGGCTTCGTAGTAATCACGCGCACCAATAACCTTATAAAAGGCTCGCCTAAATGACTTAATGCCCGAAACCGGCTTAGCCAACTTCGACAGAACATAGAGAATCCCTAGTTTGGTTTTCCGCAGCAATGTCTCGTGGGCTAGCCCGGCAGAATCAATCAGTATCAATTGCTTAAATTTGTTTGGGTATTTTTGAGCATAAGCTAAAGCTATGCGGCCGCCGTTGGAATGGCCGATAACTATTGGTTTGTCTTGGTCTTTCAGTTCAGTGTCTAGCCAGTCTATGTAATCATCGATTGTCCAGGCTTTGTTGCTAGCAGTCGTCAAGCCTGGCACGTTTAATAGTATTGGCTCATGTCCCAGTGTCTTGAGCTGTTGGCTTATTTCTGACCAAGTATCTAGGTTATAAGTCCAGCCGTGTAGTATAAAAAGCTTCATGAGGGCAACCCCCACTTTTGCCTTATTTTCACCCACGATTTCTCACGCCGGACTAGTTTCTTGGCGTCGGCTGGGTTAGCTAGTAATTGCTCGATCACCCCTTCTAAACCTCTAGCGCCTTTAAATAAGATAGTTTCTCCACCATTCAGATGGGACTGGATAAAATCCAAAACTTCTTTTGGGCCTTCAAAAACATCAACTGGCATGTTGGGCTGGGCTTGCTTAACCTTGGCAAAACTGTATTTCTTGACTCTTGGTCCAAGCAAGATGATACGGTCTACATTTTGCGTACTGATAACTTCTGCGAGTTTGACGTGTTCCTCAGCCTCAACGTTGCCCTGTTCTAGGATGTCACCCAAAACTAACCACTTTTGTCTGGCTGGATAATCAGCAAATAATTCAATGATGGCTTTCATAGCCCCCAGACCAGTGTTGTAGGTGCTGTCAATAATTGTGGTGCTTTTTATGCCCTTAAAGACACTGCTGCGGCCGGGCGGCGCCTCAAAGTTTTGGTAGTCAGCGTCAAGTGGCAAGCCTAGTGTCTCCAAGAGCTTGTTGGCTAGTTCGAGATTAATGGCTAGCTCTTTGGGGTGCAATCCGGCCAGTCTGATGGTTTGATCGGCAAACTGGAAAACGGTATGACCATTCTCAAAGCCGTGTTTTTTTAAATCCTTCTGGCTAGCTGTAAAGACTTTGGTCTGGGCACCGACCCTGTCTAACTGATCAGTCATATATAAGTTATCGTCATTAAGACCAACCAGCTCACTAGCCGCCTCGGCAAAATAACCAAACTCGTAAGCGATGGCAGCCTCATGGCTATCGAATTGGCCATTTTTGACTAGCTTATCAAAGTTCATGCTGTGAGTACGAAAAACACTTACCCAAAGTGTAATCGACGGCTTGAGCAGCTTGGCTAAAAATTTGCCCTCGTGTGGTCGGTCACAGTCAGCTTCAGCGATATACAGTCTCGTCACTGGCAGCCGGCGAAAAGTTTTGAGTGGCGCCAATAAAAACAACTTGAGCCACTGTGAACGCGAGCCGCTTACCTGTGGCAAGCCAAGTATGTCAAACGGTAAGCCAAAAGAACTGTTGGCATGGTGACTGTATTTAGCTTTGTCGCCCAGCTGGGCTTCAATTAAATGCAAGAGGGTGGTTTTACCGGAAGAGCCAGTTACTACAACTACTTTTGGTCGCCAACGCCTAAGCACTAGACGAGCCCAGAAAGCAAAATAACTAGCGGCTACAAAATATAAACGCCTTTTTAAGCTTGCAAACATCTTGTTAGTATTTTAACACCTTAAGCGAGATAAAGAACCTGCCAGGCTTACTGGATTTGCTGTAGACGGTTTTGTAAATCTGATAGTGGAATCGTTGGTGACGGATCACTCAGTTTAACGTTCTGACCATATGACTTATAGTTTTCGGTTTGACTATTGCCCTCATATTTAACAGCCAGTAGTTCACCCGACCAGACATCAACCTCAAAAGTTAGACTTACCGGTTGAGCGTTTGCGGCTCGGGATGGATCTAGCTGATCAAGTTGCCGCAAACCTAAATCGGCCGCCAAAGCCTTTAGCATCTTGATGTATGCTACCGGGCTCAATGAAACAGCGTAGCTATAAGCTGGGTGACCGTTAATATTTTGTCTGGTGGTTTTAGAATAGTCGACCGCGTACACCTTGTCACCGTTGATCTGGTTTAGTAAGGCCTGGCGTTGCTGCAAGGGCAAATTGGCCACTGGTACAACTCCAAAAACATTCCGACTATAGGTTGATGAAGTATTGTATGGATTCTGACTATTAAAATCGGCTTTACCCCAAACATTCAAAACTTTACTAAAATCAAAGTCCTGGCCGCTGGCAGATCTCTGGGTGGTCTTGATTGAGTCATAGCGGACAGACTCGGCTTTTGGTGTGCTAATATTTTCAGTCACCACAGTCGTGGCTGAGCCTAGGGTTTGCTGGACGACGTTGCGGGATTGGACACTGTGATAAGGAGCAGTCAGTACTTGAGATGTCTGGTCAATATTTTGGCCAGAGCCTGATTGGACGGTGT
Source organism: uncultured Candidatus Saccharibacteria bacterium (assembly GCA_964548655.1). GTDB lineage: Bacteria > Patescibacteriota > Saccharimonadia > Saccharimonadales > CAZJQT01 > CAZJQT01. Next base: position 10,317 of record CAZJQT010000003.1, on the reverse strand, counting down.
GTTTTGTAACTGAACTAGTCGAAAGGTTGGTATTTAGCATTCTTTGGAATGTCCTGGCTGGGCTACTGTAGACAAAATGCCACATCGTCCAACTGGCTAAAAACAGTAGTACGAGCCCACTTAGAAATGCCAATCTTGAACCAGAAAAGTACTGAGATATTTTTGACATTCTTGTATTGTATCAGTTTGTCTATAAATTGGTGGAGCATAAGGGATTCGAACCCTTGACCTCTTCCATGCCATGGAAGCGCGCTAGCCAACTGCGCCAATGCCCCTCGTCAGACGGGAAAATTGTAACATAACAGATATGAAACAGAAATGCCCTATTACCAAAATTGCAAACCAAGCTCTGGCTGTTTGCAATTTTGAAAGGAGCAACCACGCAAGACCCCGCCAAATTTTGGTCACTTGATTGCCAAAATTTCAGGCGGGGTTGTAGTTGATTGCGACGTGCGCGCCCACCGAAGCGGCGATGCCCACTTTTATTTTATTTTTTTTGTTTCATGCGCCGCATGCGCACGACTGTTTTTAGCATAACCGTTTGTAAAACAGAGTCAACTGTTTTGATGTAAGTCATAGAACTCGGTAGGATCAACGGCTAGCTCACCAACTTTTTCCATCAGGGCGGCGTGTTCATCTTCTTTTTGTTGTTCAAATAAGAAGCCAATACCTACTTTTAGAGCTCCGTAAAATTCACGGAACCTTAAATTATTTGGCGCTTCCTGTTCATGAATGGCTGTAAGAACTCCATTTATCTGTTCGCCAGTCAAAATAGCTAATGTCGGTGGATCCGGTTCAGTATAACTCAGGCTAAAAGAGGTTTTTGGCCGATAGGTTAGATGATCTTCAAAGCTTTGTTGGTCGCTTTGGGCTAATTGCGAAAGAGCAGCGAAGCGTGTTTTAGCCTGGGCGCCATTAGCCTTTGGCGAAACTAGTTCACAGATTGCTAAATTATCAAATTTTTCTATGCGGTCTTTTAAGTTATCTTTTTTTATGACTTGCCAAACATTTTCCCAGTGACCACCACCAATAAGCCCCGGATGACCACCATAATGTTCTTGTACTTCTCTCTCAAAAACTACACGCGTACCATTGCCAGCAACAAGATCAATTGATTTCTCACCATAATTAAGACGTGAATGAGTGGCCAAAATAATATCGGAAGTCTCGCCTTGACGGGTTCTAATGACCAGAAGAGGTTCATCCATATGCCGGACTGCTTCTTCTAGCATTTCGAAAGCATCATAAGCAAACTCCACAGGATCTAGGTTGGCATTATTCATCGGATAGTCATTGGCCAATACTGAATGCCAGACGTATTGCTGAAGTGATGTAAATTCTTTGGGTCGTTTTTCTATGAGCCTCCCGGCTAGTTCGTGTCCAGCTGATTGCATGGCCTGGAAGCCATCTAAGGCTTGTCTGCCCGCTAGCGTAGCGCCATAACGTTTTGAAAGCTTCTCCATATCCCCAAAAATTGAATGGTCTTTGGGCGCAAATTTATAAGAATTCTCGCCCATGAGATTAACAAACTGTTGTTCAGCACCTGCGGCAGACACGCAGTCATTGCGCCATTTACTACGCAGTGTTAAATAATCACTCAAGAAAGCCGCTTCAGCTTCGTTTGGTAAGAGCTTGTCAGCCAACCCATCAATCGGACAACCAACTCTTTCCAGATACTGCACAATCGGATCTGCTTGCGGTTCACCACCCTGGATTTGCTCTCTCATAGTACCTCCAGTTGAATTTAGTATACTCTATGCCCCCAACAACTTTAGAAACTGTGGCTCGTCTATTTGTTTAGTGCCGAGTTTGCTAGCTTTGGCTACTTTAGATGCGCCTGGCTCGTTGCCAATGACTAAATAATCGGTATCTTTGGCAATGCTGGTTTGGAAAGTACCGCCAAGCGAGCGAATCTTGTCGGCGGCTTCATCACGACCCAATTCATTCAACGTGCCGGTTATCACAAATTTTTTGCCGCTTAACTTGCCACTGGTTGCTTTGACCTCACCTGGCCAAACGCCGAGTTTTCTAAACTTGGCCAGCAAGCGTTGGTTGTCTGGATCATCAAACCACAACATGATTGATTCGGCTACAATTTCACCAACGCCTTCTACGCCGCGCAGATTGTCCAAAGTTGCACTACCTAAATTGTCCAAGCGTTTGAACTTGTTGGCTAGGTCTATGGCAGTTTGCGCACCTACATGTCTGATGCCTAGGCCATAAATAAACCTAGGTAGTGTTGGATTTTTGGAGGCCGCGATGGCATCTATCAGATTCTGGGCTGATAAATCAGCAAATCTATCTAGTGCCAGAATTTGTGACTTACCAAGCGTGTAAATATCGGCGATATCTTTGATCAAACCACTCTCTACCAGGGCAGCCACGTTTTTCTCGCCCAGCCATTCGATATCCAGAGCTGATTTGCTGGCAAAATGCTCAAGAGAGCGCATGAGCAGTAGTGGACCGCTAGAATTTTTCATCCTATAAACTGCTTCGCCAGCTGGTCGGACAAACTCAAACTCCGGGAACTGGCGTTTAAGCTCGTGCTCCATGTCAAATTTGTCAGCAGTTTTAGGGCGTAGTTTTAATATGACTTCTTCCACCTGCGGGATAATGTCGCCGGCTTTGTAGATAACCACCGTGTCGCCCACCCGGATATCTTTACGGCCAATCTCGTCAGCATTATGCAGGCTAGCGTGTTGAACGGTAGTACCGGCTACAACTACCGGGTCAAAAACGGCAATTGGCGTAGCCGCGCCAGTGCGGCCAATACTCAAAATAATGTCTTTGACAACAGTCGTGGCTTGTTCGGCTGGGTATTTGTAGGCAATGGCACCCCGGGGATTCTTACCAACTGCGCCTAGACGAGTCTGCAGCCGACGGTCATCAATCTTAACCACTAGTCCATCGGTGTTGTATGGCAGATCATGGCGTAATTCAGCAAATTTGTGAGCATATTCCAGGACGTCTTTTAGTGAGCTCTCTGTATGAGCCAGTTTATCGGTGATTATGCCTAGGTCACTCATGGTTTTATAGGCGAAACTGTTCATTGGCACTTCACTGGAATCTTGGCGCAACAAGTCATAACCGCGGAACTGAAGCGGCCTAGCGGCTACTAGTTTAGGGTCTAGCTGGCGGATAGTACCGGCAGCTAAATTCCGTGGGTTAGCAAAGACCGGCAGATTATCTTTCTGCCTTCTTGCGTTCAAGGCCTCAAAATCTTTCTTGAGCATAATGATTTCACCCCTAATTTCGGTGAAACCCTGGGTAAATGGGCCAGTACCTCTTAATTTCAGCGGCACACTGGGCATGGTGCGCACATTGTTAGTGACTACCTCGCCGACCAGACCATCGCCGCGAGTTACCGCTCTGACCAAATGTCCATCTTCATAATGGAGCGAACAAGCTAAGCCGTCCTTTTTAGAATCCACCCAAAAGCTGGCGTTCTTAACTGCTGGATCCAGCTTGCTAATGCGCTCGAACCAACTCGTAGTTTCTTCGTCACTAAAACTGTCTAGTAAACTCATCATGCGCTGGGTATGAGTGTATTTCTCAAAACCGCTCAGTGCTTGGCCACCGATACGTTGGCTCGGGCTATCTGAGGACACTAATTCAGGAAACTGATCCTCTAGTGCCTTGAGTTCGCTCATTAAGCCGTCATAAATAGCATCGCTGACGCTTGGCTGATCTAAAACATAGTACTCTTGGGCGTAATCACTTAGGGTTTGCTTGAGTTCTTTTAGCCGCTTTTCAGCCTCGGGCTTGGTCATAACAACTCCCTATATAGGTGATAGATGTAGCTATGAACAACCACAAGGCCAAACAGACTTAAACCAAAAAACAACCATTCTGCTAAGACCGGCGCCACGATAATAACCGGCAGAATAATTACACCGGCCAAGACTATAAGTATGAATGGCAAGAACAGCAGTTTGCGTATGATCATCCAGCGCCTGAACCTAACCAGCTCGCGTGCTGAACGCAAGGCTTGCATAGGTGTTGTGTCGGGCAAAGTTACAATATAGAGCGCAATGATGGACGATGCCACCATGTAGATTGATAAAACTACTAATAGCACAAAAAATATTAGCCACAGACCTTTTTCGATAGGTGTTACCGCTAAACCACCGCCAAATATTGTGCCATAAAGAAAATTAGCTAACATCAGCGGTAACAACTCTAGGCCAATTACAATCAACACCAATAAAAACGGCACCAACTGACCAAGACTTTTGTAAAAACTGTCACGGATGCGGATTTTTTGGCCTTTTTTTAGAGCCAATGATTGTCTAAGTGACCAAATTATAGCTAGGCTAAAGATAACTAAAAGTACTGATTGATAGGTGCTGGCTACTGCCGACGGTGCGGTATTGCCACTGCCGAGCAGTACGCTGAAGACAGCAAAACTAGAGCTTATCTGGGCATTAGAGCCCTGATAGAGGCTCAGCAATGAATTCTTGAGCTCTGCCAAATTATTTGTGCTGGCAAAGCCTTTAACCAAAACCAGGCTAAGGACTATGTAGATTAATGTAATAGCGCCAAACAGGCGCTTGTTTTTCCAAATTAATTGCAGGCTGTGTTTGAATAATCTTGGGGCTTTGGAAAGTTTAGGCTTGGGCTGCCTGATTGACTTGCTCATGCGCAAAGTCTGATATTTCGGAAGGGTTAGACGCCTTTTTGTATTGAGCGGTTTTTTGCTTTTGGTTTTAGGCATGCCGTTCCATCTGCTCTAGTCTTTTGATACGCTCTTCGATTGGTGGGTGGGTGCTGAACAAATTGGCCAGGCTGTGAGCCTTGAGTGGATTTACAAAAAATAAGTGCGCCGTAGCGGTGTTTTGGTGCTTCAGTACACTACCGGTTTTTTCTATTTTAGCCAGGGCGCTAGCTAAGCCCTCTGGGTAACGAGTAGTCAAAGCCCCTGTGGCGTCAGCCAGATATTCTCGACTGCGCGAAACAGCCAACTGAATCATAGTGGCAATAAAAGGTGCCAAAATGGCGGCAGCAATACCTAGAACAAAGAAAAGCTGATTGGAACTATTATTGTCTTCTTCACCCCTAAACCAACTCATTCGAAGCATGATATCAGCTATCAAACTAACAACCGCTACTAGGGCGAAAGCCACCATGCCAACCCGAATGTCATAGTTTTTGACGTGACCAAGCTCGTGGGCAATTACGCCCTGTAGCTCTTGATCGTCCATAACTTCTAGTAAGCCACTGGTCACACAGACCGAAGAACGTGACGGGTCACGACCAGTCGCAAAAGCATTGGGAGCTGGGTCGTCCATTATATAAACCTTAGGCATTGGTAATCCGTCAGTAATGCTGAGGTTTTCGACAATGCGCCATAGTCTGGGGTTGTCACTCTTTATGATCGGTTTGGCTTGGTTGACAGCTAGTGCCATCCTGGCACCAGTTAGATAGCTAATAAACGCGTAGACTAAGGCTCCTATAATCACGAACGGTGTTATAACTGGATGTTGGGTAAACCGCCCAAATATCCAACCTAAGCCCGAAACCAAAGCAATAAAAAACAGCATGATGATAACTGTCTTGCGCTTATTGGCAGCAATTTGTGAATACATCTATTAGCCTTCTTGCTTGTTGGCGATTGCTAAAACTTTACTTCGGTTGGTTCATTGACGGCTGTTGCTTGAGCTTCGTCAACTTCATAGAACTCACGAGCTTTAAAGCCAAGCATATTGGCAAAAATGCTGGTAGGCAAAGTCTTGATCTTGATGTTGAAATCACGAGCCGAACCGTTGTAGAAGCGGCGAGCCGCCTGGATTTTGTCTTCAGTGTCGGTTAATTCAGCTTGCAGTTCTTTGAAGTTATCGCTGGCTTTTAGCTCTGGATAAGCCTCGGCGACTGCAAAAATGCTTTTTAGAGCTTTTTGGAATTCACCATCGGCTTTGGCGGTTTCTTTGACACCTTGGGCGCCAAGAGCTTCAGCCCGGGCTTTGGTGACATTCTCAAAGACTTCTTTTTCATGTTTAGCATAACCTTTGACGGTATTTACCAGATTGGGGATAAGGTCATAACGGCGTTTTAGTTGGACGGTAATATCACTCCAAGCTTCGTCGACACGTACGTTCAAGCGCACCAGGCCGTTATACATAACCGCACCGGCCACTACTACCAACCCCAGAACAATCAGTACAATCCAGACTAGAGACATCCCAAACTCCCTGTTAATGTGTAGCTACATTGTATCACTTTGCAGGCCTATTGTAAGCCAGTACCGCTTACGAGTTGTGATTGGTCATTGTTGCAATACGCATTAATGACACCGCAGGCATTTGCCGCTCGATCTAAAATTTCACGCGCGTAAATCTCGCCAAGACTTGCTAATATTGAATCTTCAAATATTTGCGATGTGAAATCCCAGGTAGCCACGGAACCATTTTCGAGGACTTCATTAAGCAGTTTGAGTTTTATATATGCATCAAGGGGCTGAACTGAACCCGCCGCTAAACCAGTAATGATACCTTGCTCAGGGTGTGTAAATTCATCGCCAATACGACTAGCATATTCCTTGCGCTTATCCTCAAGTCTAGCTATTAGTTCATCGTCGTCTGGTCGATGTATAACCGGCGACTGTGAAACATCCTCTACACCTGTTTCCATAATTAATATCTTATGCGGTGGATAGCAATAGTACAAGCATAAGGGATTCTGATTGGTGCGCGGGGCGGGACTTGAACCCGCACGCCTTGTGGGCACGACATTTTAAGTGTCGCTTGGCTACCAATTACAACACCCGCGCTAATTTAACCTTCTTATTTTTACCACGATGTGTGGGTTGAAGGCTATGGCAATTAGGACAAAGTACACGTAAATTTTCTATCCTGTTATCTCTTTTATCACCGTTAATGTGATCCAATTCCACCGGTACACGACCATCTGGTGACTTAACGCACCAACCACATATCTCGCAAGACTGATGTTTTAAATTCGCAGCAAAGAGCCGAGCTTTCAGTTTGTAGCTTTGGACATCGGTGTCTTTGTTTAATAAGACCTCCAAAGGAATCTGTGGTTTCGGGTTAAATTTTAACCCTACATTCCAACCTTTACCGGTAAAATGTTCTGTGGAAATTTCTAGATCTTTGATCCTACGTTTGATTTGATCATAGTTTCCACCTGCCGGAATTAATGAAAGCTTCTGCAAAACCATACGAAAACTTCTGGATTCATTGACAGCTATTATTAACTCTCCATCTTCCCAAGAGCGTTTTTTTGGCATACACGAAGATTAGCACACTTTCACGTTTTACTTAATAGGCTTTCCTGTATAATCTCCCTTGATGGCGCGTTGGCCGAGAAGTTTAGGTACAGCTCTGCAAAAGCTGTTAGACGGGAGCGTTACCCGTACGCGCCTCCAATTTATTAAGATTTATTCGCCCAAGCGGGAATAATTGTGTGGTTCGTGGTTAAACGTATACCAAAGCGCAAAATTACTCACAACTCGAATGAGCTCAGGCTCTTCGCAAGTCTTATCAACACCCTTAGGATAAATAACATCACGACTATTTGGATTGACGCCGCCATTACTACGAATTTGCTGAACTGCAATTCGAACATTTTCAGCTATTTCCTCACCATGAACTTGGTGTAAAGCCCTAATATCATTTGGCGTTACAGGAATTTCGTTAGAACGAAAACCCTGTCGCTCTAAAGGTAGTGGTTCATAACGATTAAAAAATGCCATCAGTCAACTCCTTAAGATCAAATTAAACTTAGTCTTTTTTATAGCGCCGTACAAATAAGCTACCGGCCACGACTAAGCCGGTTACAACAACCGCACCAACCCCTTTTATCAAGGCTTCATGACTATCAAAAAAACTTACCTCTGTCGGCTCGGTTTCTACGACCTTTTTGGATAAGCGCAAAAAACGGCGAGTTTTGTTGCCTTCGGCATCCTGAACTTCTTGTACGGCTACAACATGATCAGTTTGCGGCTCGAAGCCTTCTTCGGGTGTCATGAGCTCCGCATCAATCGCTTGGTTACCAATAACACAAACGACCTGCGATACTGACTCAGGATTCAAATTTGCCCTAGCAACTTTCTCGCTATCCAAATTCATAAGATCAGTATTATATAATTCTAAAAAGCTTATGTCAATAAGCTCTTACTAAACGAAAGAACCGGTCTTTACCTCGCCGGAGCGCTTGTAATTGGCAAAGATGACACCGCTGGGTGTAACTCTTGAATAAACCAGATCCCAAGTGTGCGGGATGGCATTATCGTCAAATAAGCGCTTGCCTTTGCCCAAGATAACTGGGAATGTCTTTAGCCATAGCTCATCTGCCAAGTCGTTCTTTAATAGCGTTCGTATGAGCTTACTGCTGCCGTGCACCTGGAGTGTTGACCCATCTTGCTCTTTTAGTTCTTTAAGCTGTCCGACTATATCGTCACCGGTTATTAGGACGGATTTATCCCAGCTTGTCTTAAAATCCTTGTTATTCGAAACGACGTATTTTGTTGCTTTGTTGAATGGGCCAGCAACCGGATTGGTCTTTGCGTTCTGTAGCGGCCAGTAGGCGGCAAAAATGTCATAGGTCTTGCGCCCCAGCAGCAGGTCTAACGATCCGTTTATCTGTTTGCCCATTTCCTCTCCCGAGGCTTCGTCAAAGTACGGAAACGTCCAGCCACCGTATTTAAAGCCTTCGGCTTTATCCTCTTCCGAACCACCCGGTGCTTGCATAACCCCGTCCAAACTAATAAAAGATAGAACAACTATTTTTCTCATAAATCCATTTTAGCAAAAGCTGTCAAAACTGCTGCTGCCCATTTGGGGCAGCATTATTGCTACGAAGTTAAAACCATTTAATTTTGGAGTGCTTGTAGATATAAAAATCTCGAAAGCCATCGGACAACATCGACATGTGATGTGTATCAAATAACAGCTCATCCATACGTTCGCTTATAAGAGAAGCGTCAATGTTTTGCGCTAGCAAATCGTCTAATTCAGTCCTGATTTTATCAAGCAAAGCGGTGGCGTCTTCACCACGATAAATAGTGTACCCGAAGTTATCGAAGTCATATTGCATGCCCTCGATAGTTTCGCTAGAAGCGTGCATTATGCCATTCTCTTTGACATAGTTATCGTATTCGGTACCGTATAGTAGCTCAGCACCAGTACCTCCATTTTCTGGTCCTAGATTAATAACATCCGTCACATAGTCATCTGGTGTCTTGCTGTTAATGCGTTCACGGACGCGCGCTGCAACACGAGACGGGGATGATGGTGGGCTCTTCGGATCATCATCCATTTGCTTTTTGATGACTGAAGGCAAGTCAAATCGGTGGGTCATTAAACCGAATTCCTGCTCAGATATATCGTATTCTTTGTAGATATTTTTTAACAACGCAGTAAAGCCAATAAGATCGCCTTTGAGAAAGCAACCGTAGATGTAGTTTTTTATTTGCTCTTGTGACCATGGTTGGAACAAATCATTTTCATTTCGCGAGCCTAGTTTGCGAGTCACAGCATCGGCTATAACCTGATTTAGCAAGCCGCGATAGTTACTATAAGTTTCATGCACACCAGGCAAAATATCTATGGCTAATTGTTCTGTTACAGCCTCGTTGAAAGTCAGAAAGTAATCTGTAGTTATGCTGCCCTCTTTGCCAGCACGTATGTCTAACCCAAAGAACCTCTGGAAACCAATATTATTATTTCGGGCAAGTGGTGAGTTCGCATTTACCTGCTCATCTACAGCACGTCCATTGTGAGATAGGAAGTGAAGATATTCGTGAATGAAGACTTTTGTTTGGCTAGTAGGGTCATCTGCAATTTTATCGGTAATAATCCCTATTTCATTTGTACGGTAGTCAAAGTAGCCTGCCGTGTTAGGGCGTTCAGGTGATGATTCGATAAAACGAACAGCAGGAAAGGCCAGATCAGCCCTGGTTAATTTGTTGTCTGTTTCCAGGAGTGAATTGATCTTATCGCTAACTAATTTAACCCCACTTTGTATAATTTCCTGAGGCTCCCTTGCGCGGTGTTCCCCCTGCTGTAATAGTTGAAAAATACCCCGCTGAAGTGTAACTGGAGGCTGAGCACCATAAAATTCGTTATAGTTACCTATAACTTTTTCAGGATCTTTCTGCATTTACAGTCATTTTACAATAATATGCGTTTTTGTCAATGTGCACTTGACACGTCAGTTGTGATTCTAATTTTGGTGCGGGCGATGAGACTTAAACTCACGGCCTCTTCCTTGGCAAGGAAGCGCTCTATCAACTGAGCTACGCCCGCTTGGTGGCTCCTCCCAGACTCGAACTGGGGACACAAGGCTCTTCAAGCCTCTGCT
>CAZJQT010000002.1:0-92814 GCA_964548655.1 uncultured Candidatus Saccharibacteria bacterium | reverse complement strand
CGGCTGCTTGCTGAGCTTTGCTCATGGCACTGGCCACCACTCGTGATTTCTGACACTTGGCCAAAACTAGAGCGCAGTGGAACAGATTGTATTGGCATTCCGGCATGCCGATTCTCTCGACAGCCTGGAAGGTGGCGACTGCCAGGTTCAGAGCTGAACTGGCGGCTATACCGACGTCTTCTGAGGCGAATATAACCATACGGCGGGCGACAAACTTGGGGTCTTCACCGGCCTGCAGCATTCTGGCCAGGTAATAAAGGGTAGCATTGGCATCGCCGCCACGCATTGACTTGATAAAAGCACTGATGACGTTGTAGTGGTATTCACCCTTTTTATCATAGCCTGGCGCTCTTTTTTGAGCAGCAGTTTTGATAATCTCCGGCGTGATCGCTCCAGTAGTTAGCTGCAAGGCTAGCTCCAGATTGCCCAAGGCTACTCTAGCATCACCGCCTGACAATTCGGCCAGCAGGTCGATGCTTTTGGCTGGCAGGCGTTTAGCGGTTAACTTTTCCTTTTTTGCAGTCTTTTTGATGATTTTGATTAGGTCATCTTTAGACAGAGACTCCAAAACTAATACACGAGAACGGGAAAGCAACGGATTGATAACTTCAAAGCTGGGATTCTCGGTGGTAGCACCAATCAGTGTGATAGTGCCACGCTCCACGTGCGGCAAAAAAGCGTCCTGCTGAGCTTTGTTAAAACGGTGAATCTCGTCGACAAATAAAATAGTTTGTTGGCCCAAACGTTGATTCTGCTGAGCCAGATCAATAACCTTAACCACATCGGCCTTACCAGCCGTGACAGCACTGATTTCTATAAATTCTGCACCAGTTTCACTGGCTATAATCCGTGCCAAGGTTGTCTTACCACTACCCGGCGGCCCCCACAGAATCAAGCTTGTCGGTGTTTTGCTGGCTATAATTTCATGAATAATCTGGTCGTTGCCAAGCAAATGTTCTTGGCCAACAACGTCGGTTAGTTTTTGTGGTCGTGAGCGTTCGGCTAAAGGGATCATACCAACAGTATAGCTGAGCCTAGTCTGCTACAATCAGCTGGTAATGTTTGACATTAGTGATGACCATTTTGAGCAGTTAATAAACGAGTCGATGGACGAACTCCCCCAGGAGTACATCAAGAACCTCAAAAACATTGCTATAACTTACGCCGATGAACCCACGCCTGCCCAGCGCGAAAAACTGCGACTAGCATGCAATCAGACTCTGTTTGGTCTGTATGAAGGCATCCCGTTGACCAAGCGTGGTAGCAACTACAATCTAGTATTGCCTGACAAAATTACTATCTTTAAACATCCGATTTTACAGTCTGTCGATAGCCTAGCGGGCCTTAAAAAACAGGTTAAGCACACCCTGTGGCATGAAATTGCCCATTACTACGGTCTTGACCACGACCGTATTCACCAGCTCGAATCAAAATAGATCTTACAAAGGTATGCTGACCACGCCTTTCGCCCTTTTCCTCCGCTCCAGATCACATCTGACCGGCTGCAAACTCCCACTCCTCATTCATCATAACTACGGTTATGCTTCTCTCGGATTGAAAGTTTTCGCTCGGTCAGATGTGATCTGTCATCAATGGCTAAGAGTGAAAGGCGTGGTATGCTTAGACTAAGCATAAGTATTAAAGATGGCAAAAAAATCAGTACCATTTCTAAAAAAGCATCAAAAACAACTATTGAAGTTGAGACTGCCGGCCGGCCTGTTGATGCTCGGCTTACTGGTGGGTTTTCTTGGTAGCTCGTGGCTTAGCGCCAGAAACCAACCTAGTAACTTAGTCTGGGCGGCTGATAGCACAGTCAAACTTCCAAACGGGCTCAAGCCATTTCTACTCAAACAAGCAGACTGTAAGAGTTATATAGGTTCAGGTACGGCCAAGGGTGTAGGTTTATGGGCGGTCTACCAGGTAGAAAAAGATCAATTTGCCAAAATTGCTTACGGCTGTTCGTCGATGCTGAACAGTTACATTATGGCCATAAAACAGTCAGGCAAATGGCAACTGATTCCACTTAATGAATATTTCGCCACCTCTGACGCATCAACGCGTCCGGGCAGCAGCGGTTTGCCTAAGTGCAGCCAGTTGGCCAAATATAAGATCAGCAAAGCCATCGAATCTTTTTGTATTAATGATGCTAACCAGCCTCAACCCAATGCCATACCCTAACGTGGTATGCTAAAAAACATATGAATACCGCCAAAAAAGCAGCCTGGCTTAACCTGGTCGCTTGGGGTCTTGTATTGACGGTCGTGAGCATCGCCATAACGGCTTGGGGGCAGTACAACCACTGGCAGCTAGTCCACATGTCGACCTACGACCTTTTCCCAGTCTTTGGTCTGTTGGCTTTCAGCTTGATGTGGACACAGTACGTCATCAGCGTGGCACGGCAGCTAGCAGGGGTGGAAAGCTCAGCTACCAAGACCTATTTTCAGGTTACCGGGTTTGCTGTTTTGGTTGCAATTGCACTACACCCCGGGCTGTTAAGTTGGCAGCTGATGCGTGATGGCTTGGGCTGGCCACCCGGCAGTTACCTTAATAACTACATAAAACCCAGCCTGAAGTGGGCAGGGCTGTTGGCAACGGTTTGCTGGCTAGTATTCATGAGTTATGAACTCCGCCGCTGGTTTAAAGACAAAAGTTGGTGGCACTACGTCCAGATGTTGCCTGACTTTGCGATGCTCGGTATTCTGCTGCACAGCCTAACGCTCGGTACTCAGCTCAAGCATGGTTGGCTCAGAGGCGTTTGGTATTTTTATGGGGTCGTTTTGGTTCTGTGCCTTGGTTACATTTATTACCACAAATTAAAACCCAGACCAGCCGCTGTCAAAACAACCAGTTGATATCAATCCATTGACGTAAGCGTTATAATGGTGGTGGAGATAAGTAACACAAACAATGATTAACCCTGAAGAGCTCAAGGCTTTTGAAGACGCTAATATACACAAGTTAATTGCTTCTCAGCATGATGCTGAGTGGGCGCAGGTTATAGATGTTCACAACGAAATTGAAGTAGTGCGAGGGCACGACAGGCGACAATATATGGCAGTGCGTTGGGAAGCCCGAAATGGTCATCGACTCAGCGGTGATTATAAGATTTTTGGTGAGCACACCCATGGTTTCGATGAAAATCAATTGACCATATTGGGAGCGGTGGCTATGGCTGCTGATCCGCCGGTTCGTCGTTATGTTGGCTAGTTCATAACTGTGCGCAAAATCACACTTAGCAGTATTGCATTCGGTGTTTCTCGGGCATAAGCTAAAGGTGGAAGTGTGAGGCTTCCGCAGATCCCGGGTCTTTCTCGGGATCCATGTTTTTAGAGCACTTGACAGGCTTGGCAGAGGCCGCGGATCTCCAGCTGGTGGTCGGCGGGCAAGAAACGCTTATTTTTGGCGATATCATTAATCTGTTTTTCTAGAACAGGGTTTTCTTTGAGAGCCCAAACTTTGCCGCAATTCGAACAAGTCATGTGATGGTGGTGATGGTGAAATTTATCGCTTAGCTCCAACTTGGAGTGCCAGCCCAATTGTAGACGTCGGATTATACCCAATTTTTCAAATAACTTGATATTACGGTAAACCGTTGCTTGGTCTTGGCGGGGGAGACCTCTGATTAGTTGTCCAACAGACAGTGAAGTGCGTCTCTGTAGTATCTTGAAGAGTGCTACTCGAGGCTTTGTTACAAAATGTCCCTTGTTCTTCAGTGTAATCGTGAATAGCTTTGTTTCCTGATCCATATTGCAATCTTATACTAAATCGCGAAAAATTTGCAATTTAGTAAACAAGAAGAATAAACTAGAAGTAATTCTTTCTAATAAATCAAATAACGTGAAAGGTTATTAAGATGCTACCGATAATCCTGTCTATTTCCACTTTTTTTTCTACGCTCACTGGTGGTCTTACGGCTCTTAGGCACAAAGATCGCCTCAATCGTATACTGGGCTATACCGCTGGTGTAGTTATGGGTGTGGTGGCTTTTGATATCTTGCCAGAAATCTTTGAACTATTGAAAGAACAGCATGTGGACGCTGTTGTTCCAATGGTGGCCTTAATTGTTGGTTTCTTGTTGTTTCATATTGTCGAAAAGAGCATTCTACTGCACCACGCGCAAGAGGAAGATTATGGTCAGCACCGTCATCCGCATGTTGGTCTGGCTTCGGCTTTGGCACTGTCTGGCCACAGCTTCTTGGACGGTGTTGGTATCGGCCTAGGTTTTCAAGTCGGTACAAAAATAGGTATCGCGGTTGCTATAGCTGTTATCGCTCATGATTTTTCAGATGGGCTTAACACTGTCAGTTTGATGTTGATGCATAAGAACAATAAAGCCAAAGCTTTCAAGTTGCTTTTGGTCGATGCCATTGCACCTGTGCTGGGCGCAGTGTCGACTCTGTTATTTCATATTTCTGATCGAGGCTTAATTGTGTATCTTGGCTTCTTTGCCGGCTTCTTGCTATATATTGGCGCCAGCGAGATTTTGCCCGAAGCTCACAGCCAAAAGTCATCTTATGGCACGATTGCGCTAACCGTGAGCGGTGCCGTGTTTATGTTCATCGTCACTCGTTTCTTATAACTGATACAATGTAGACATGCTTATAGCGGTGGTTATTTTAGGGGTTGCAGTGTTCATTCTTGGGGCATTGCTGCTGCGCCAAGGTTCTGGCCCAGAAAAGGGCAGCTCCTTGATGCTAAAACAGGACTTAAACACCTTAACCGAGAGCGTTACCCAGTTGAAAGAAGGTTTGCACACCCAGATCAATGAGCGGCTGGACAAAAATACAGCCCAGATGCTCAAGCAGTTTGCCCAAAGTGCTGAAATCATCAAAGACGTTACAGTTAAATTAACCTCTCTGGAAAAAACTAACCAGCAGGTTGGCGACATCGCTGGCGAGCTCAAAGTACTACAAAATGTCCTGACCAATCCCAAGCAGCGTGGCGTTTTGGGCGAATTCTATCTGGAACAAATCTTGCAAAACATGCTGCCACCCGGCACTTATGAACTCCAATACCATCTAGCCGAAGGCATGATTGTTGACGCCGTCGTCAAACTGGATGATAAATTGCTGCCGATTGATAGCAAGTTTTCTCTAGAGAACTACAACCGCTTGGTTAGTGCCAAGGCCGAAGACCGGCCATTATTAGAAAAGGCTTTCAAGGAAGATCTAAAGAAACGCATCGATGAAACCGCCAAATACATTCTGCCCAAGAAAGGAACGCTTGAGCAGTCGCTGATGTTTATACCCAGTGAAGCTATCTACTATGATCTACTAGCCAACAAAATAGGTGCTGGCGGGGTCAATGGCCGCGATTTGATGCACTACGCCGCGGTTGAAAAACGAGTAACCATCGTCGGCCCAAGCACCTTGTCGGCTATGCTCCAGATAGTCGCCCAAGGACTAAGAAGTCTAGAAATCCAGAAAGACACCGAAGTTATTCGTAAAAACGTTGAACAACTGGGACGGCATCTCAAGAACGTTGACGGCTATTTTGCGCGGCTGGGTAATTCATTGCGGGCTACGGTCGGACACTTCAACAGTGCTCACAAGGAGCTATCCCGCGTCGATAAAGACGTGGTGAAGATTGCTGGTGGCAAGGAGCAGGTTGACCCACTGCTACTAGAAAAACCCCAAGACGACGACTCAGAGTAGCTCTTTTTGACTAATAATTAACAGGATTATATAGTATCTAACTACTATGGAATCGTCCGGCTATGTACGCGAAGTAATTATGGCTGACATAATCGCCAATAACAAAGCCATGCTCATCGCCCATGCTCTCTTGCAAAAGAGTATCTCAGATGGATTTCTTCGTATGTCACCTGAAGCTTACGCCACTATTGCTCGATTAAAACCAAGGTCAGCTAACTCTGAGTTTCCAGCAGATCAATCGTCAGAGCCGCCGTCCACGAGAAGTTGTCCACCCCAGCCCCAGAGCCATCCAGAGGGCTAAAGTACTCAGCGTCACCACTTGATGCCACCATATCAATAGTAGTTTCTGCCAATGCTTCGGCGTGGTCTTTATACCCCATCCTTTTAAGTCCATCAATAATTAGCCAATTGGTGTTAACCCAAACTGGACCTTGCCAATAGGCGGTTGGTTTGAACCAAGGAGAATTAATTGGAATCGATGGCACCGGGAAATGGGCGCCAAACAAATGCTGGTTTTCTAGCATTCTTACCAGTTGCTCGGCTCGGTCTTTGGATATTGTGCCGGCGTATAACGGCATCAGGGCTGCAATCGATGGTTCTTTGAGTAGCTTGTGAGTTACAAAATTGCGTGAATAATATTGATTAGTATAGGCATCCCAAAGACCTTCCAAAGCGCCCTCGGTCTTTTTCATTCTGGCGTCTAAATCCTCAGGAATGCTCTTACGGATATGAGCGGCGATGTCACGCAAGTGCTGATTGGCCCTTATGAATATACTGTTGAACGTCAAGTCTTCTATAGCAAACAAAGAATGGGTCAAGATCTTGTCTATGTCGTAATTTTTGCGGCGCAAACGGCGCTGAGTGCTATATAGAGCCAGGGCTTCAACTGTACTTAAGCGTTCTTCGGATGGCACTAGTTTGGTGTCACGCCGGAAGAAGCCTAGAAACCAGCTGAGGCGGGCTTTTTCTATGAACCGGATCCACCATGCTAGCTGATGCTCACGTAACTCACCAATCCACGGCGGTGTGTTATCCATGCCAGTTTCCCAGGGGTGGATCTGCAAAACTAAGCCTTCTGAGTGAGGATCGCGTTCGTTATACAGCCATTGGTGGTATTTGACTAAAGCCGGAAAAACTTGCTTGTACCAACTGCGCCGTTCTGCCCCCTTGAGTTTTTGTCCAACTTGCACAATGGCTTCGGCCAACATTGGTGGTTGGGTGATGCCGCTGGTAGCTAGACCATCTGGCGAGTTAGGGTTTAGCCAACTGCGCCAAATGTTTTTATCACGGTGATACTTATCGCCATCAGCCAAAATGATGTTGGGCAACATGCCATTATGCCACTGTCCGCGCAGTAAGCTAAGTATTTCAGTCTTAGCCCTATCTACATCCAAGTGCCGGAGGCCAATAGCCACAAAACAACTGTCCCAAAACCATTGATGGGGGTAGAGGTATGGATTTGGCACGGTGTAATTGCCTTGGTCGTTTTGTTTGAGGACAGCCTTGGCCTCTTCCAGAGGGTCTACTGAATGAGTTTCCTCTGTATGAGGTTGTTCTTCGACTTTTTGTGTTGTTTGTTCTTCAGGCTCTTCCATCTCCTAACAGTATAACCCAAACTTCAAAAGTGCTACTGCTTGCATAAGACGGGGTGGCTACCATAGCATATAAGTAAATCAAGGAGATACATGGTTGCCACTCTAGAGCGAGCCCCTGCTGAAATAACGGAACATGAACAGTTGATGGATCAAGAGCCGGATACTTTGCCCAAACATGAGAAGTTAGACACCACAGAATATATTGAACTGCCTGGCCTTGTTGATGTCCACGTTCATTTGCGTGAACCTGGCGCCACTCACAAAGAAACCTTTGAAACCGGCACAAAAGCCGCTCTGGCCGGCGGTGTTATAGCCGTTTTTGACATGCCAAATAATCCGTCCAATCCCGAACAGCCATTCAAGAACCGGACTACGACTCTTAATAATTTGGTTATGAAACGAGCTTTGGCCAGAGGCAACGCCTATTGTGATATCGGTTTCTGGGGTGAATACAATGCCGAACAGAAGAATATGGACCAGCTTAAATATTTGCTGCCTTTGTCTGCTGGCACTAAGTTTTATGTTGAACCAACAACGGGCAACGACACAGAATACACGCCAGAGGATTTTAGGGAAGCCACGCAGTTATTGCACGAACTTAACCCTACTAAGGTAATTGCTGCCCATGTCGAAAACCGCAGTGTCGAGGATATGATTGGCATGGTAGCACGTGATATAAAACACCCACTGCATATACCCCACACCAACAATCGATTCGTGCTGGAAGCAGCCATGAAAGCTAAAAAAGAAGGTCTACCTGTGACAGTTGGTGTCTGCCCGCATCATTTATTCCTGACCGAGGACGACGTAGCTACTTTGGGTTGGTATGGCCGCATGAAACCGGCCTTAGCAACCCAAGAAGACCAAGATTTTTTGTGGGCACACTTAGATTATATTGATGTCTTTGAAACTGACCATGCTCCGCACACCAAAGCCGAGAAAGACAAGGCTAACCAGGAAAACCCTGAAGGCGATCCTAATAATCCCATTAAATCGTATGGCGTACCTGGCTTGGATACTCTTTTGCCCTTGTTATTGCAGGCGGAACATCAAAAGCGTCTAACCATGGAGCAGTTAGTTGAAAAGGCTGTCTATCGCCCAGCAGAACTAATGGGCTACAAAGTAGACCCCCGCACCAAGGTAACCGTAGCTATGGAGCACTATGAGATTAGCGAAAGTCATATCCGCTCTAAAGCTGGCTGGTCGCCATTTATCGGCAAAATGGCCGCCGGCAGGGTAGTAAAAGTTGATCTCCACGGCCATACAGCTTATCAAAATGGCGTGTTCATGACAGCAAACAATGATACTGATTTCGGCCAGATCATCATCCCAAAAAACTAGACTAGAGCAATTCAGTTATAGGTTTAGCTGTTTCCCACAAACTTTCAAAAATAGATCGTTGGGTTTCAACGAACTGACTGCTTTCAATCTCAAAGCCATTGATCTCGACGTTTTTCAGGTAGACATTGGCATATATGTCGTCGTACATAAGAACATCCCCTTTTATTGTGATATTTTTTTCGTCTATTGCCCGAATATCTGCTAATTTGGTTCGGGAAATTGGTGAGCCGGGGTAAGTGTATACTCTGATAGATTCCAGATTTGCGACGGTTGGATTTATTAGCACCTTTTCTTTGATCCCTCGCTCACGGGATTCAGCAACAAAACGTTCGTAGAACTTCATACCGACGTATCTTCCTCGTCCCCAATCCCTCATAACATATATGGTATTTTTGGCCTTCAGAGTGTTCCAGTAAAGCTGTCTGGCACCCGAGCGACCTTTGTAATAGCGCACAACCGTTGAAGAGTTAGCTTTATTTATTGTGGCTAGAGCTAGACTTTTCTCCAACTTCTCTAAATCGCTTGTCAGCCGTTTAAGCTCTAGCATCCTTTCGTCTAAACCATGCCGCATCGCTCCCACTGAATACGGACGTATTTTTTTGAAACTATTTTCTATTATTTCCTCAGCTATCCCCAATTCGTAGAGTTTCTTCAGGTTTTCATAAACCGAACTGCGTGGGATGTGAGCAAGTCGGACTATCTCTTGGATACGGAGTTCTTTGTAAGTGACTAGTAACAGATAAATTTTGGCTTGGCCTTTAGAGAGCCCAAATTTTTCCAACTCTTTTTGGATAAGTCTTAAATCAGTCATTTTCCCTGAATAACGACGAAGTTCGTCGTCAAATTTACAGTTTCTATAGTCAACCACATAATCCAGCTCACAGCAAGTTTTTAAGGAGGGATTATGAGCGAGTTCTTAGGTTTAGAAGTTGAAGTACCTTTCGCACCAGCAATGGGTGCAATAAATGGCCCGAATGTTGACAGTATTATTGACAGAAACAGACAAGTTCTAGCTTCACCGCTGAGCTTTAGTCGCTGGGGGTCAACGACTTATGCTGGTGGCGAAGGCAACGAGCCCCTTTACGGCCGAGTCTATTATCATAATTCCCTAACGGGACAAACTGTAAATTCATTAGGTCTTCCCAGTGTAGGTATCAAAATTATGACTGAAGTTTACCCAGAACTTCAAAAAGAAGCAGAGGATCGTGGCAAGGACGTAATCCCAGGCATCTCCCCTGGCAAAGGTGAAGATCCATTTGAGGTTTTGCCTGAAATGGCTGAGCGTCTAGTAGAGGCTGGAGTAAAACGCCTCGAAGTCAACTACAGTTGCCCAAACAAAATTGATGAACAGGGCGGTAGAGAACCGATTCTTTCGTATGACTTGGATAATATGACGGAGATTGATCAAGAAATAGTTAGACGTGTCGGCCTTGAAATTTGGCTAATCCGTAAAATTGCGCCTTTGGTAGGGGAAAAGAGGAAATTAATTGTCCCCACGGCAGTCTATTTCGCCCAAGTTGCTGGCAGGGTGGCACTTAGTTTTAATACAATTGGTGGTCAGAGTATCTTAACGGAAATGGGCGATCCAGCCCTTCAAGTCCAAGGCAACTTAGGTGGTCTGAGTGGCCGAGCAACTGGGCCCGTGGGACGAGACATGACAAGCTCGTTCAGAGATTTATTACCAGAGCACGTACAGATAGACAGTACTCTGGGAGTAGTCACCGGTAAGGAAGTCTTCAGGAGAACTAAAAACGGCGCTGATTTTACAAGTGGTGTCACCGTTTTTTGGCAGAATGAAGAGTTAGGCATGGATTATCGCCAGACCGGCATACGAATTGCTGACGAATTTATGGCAGCCAAATTAGACAGTTATGAGAAATGGGGTGACAACCCACCTGCTGGGTATAGCACTAGCTAGCTAGTTTCAAAATTACCACTGTTGACATAAAATGCTTAAATATGCTAATATATGTTTATTGTAACAGGTAGGTAACTGATGAGCGATCAAGCTGGATCTGAGTTCACAAACACTATTGTCCGCCAAGCCGGGGAAATAGAAGATAGTTTGAGTGAACGCCTAAAATCTAACTTGCCTGAAGTTATAAATCCTGATGGTTTAGTCGATTGGAAAGAAGTTGGCAAACTGGAACTGGTTCGAGAAAGTGGATCAGTAGTTTTAGCACATGCTATACCTGAGTTAATGTTTGACTATGCCAAGGTGGTTGGTGATCTTGAAAAAGCCGGTCGAACTGACGAGGCTCTCAGTGTGTTTGAATTATCTCGTTCCATCAAAGACGCTGCTTTAAACGTTTTGGGTCGGGCCAGCACTGAACTTTATTCTAACGAACCAGATCAGCCAGGCGCGGTTGTGCACCGTCGTAACGGCGAGACTACGACTCGTGGTGAAACGCTGATAGAACTGGGCGATGTCTTGACGCTGCGCATGCAGGAAGACCGCATAACCCCAGACAAACAAGACGCGTTTTTTGATGATCAAGTAAAGCCAGTTCTAGACCTAGTGCGTTCAGGTTTTGCCCCTGCTGTCTCAATGCAAGCAGTCGATTTATCTAGGCAATACAATTTTGCCGCCGATGAGCTAGTCATCACAGCCAATCAGTACGGTGTAGATTTGGCCGATGAAGCTGCCCGAGCTCTATTTGCTATCGCGCTCGAACGGGTTGATTCACTGGATGATTTAGTACGTTTCTCTGACGGCCATGGTGGCTTAAACGCGGATGTACTTGAGAGCATCTCTGAAATCTATACTGTCGAAGCTGAAGATCAAGCCGAAGTTATTGACGAAGATGGCGATCTAGATGACGAAGAAGAAACCGCAACTAGTGAAGAGCTAGCTTCGATGCTATCTGAAGACGAGGAAGACGACGAAGAAAGCGAAGCCGAACGTGAAGCTAGAGAGTTAGAAGAAGCTGGAATCCGCGCCCTTCTAGAATCGTTAGACAAGCCAACTGGCCGATCCGGCTCCTAAATAGCCAGGAGCTACTTATTATGAGCGATATTTTTGACGAACTTGCTCGAACCAAGCCTAATGAAGTCGGTATGGAATTGAGTCAAATTTTTGCTCCTGAATTTTTGGATGCCTACGACGCCCAAACCCTAAAGGCGGCCTTTGGTGGCTTAGCCAAAGTCATGAAAAGTCGGTCACATCCGGATTATATTACTAATGTAGCCGATCAAGCAGTGGTCGAAAAATGGCGCAAGGATCAGCACAGCGAAGATCCAGATGTGATTGAATTTAACCAACATTTGCTTAACGGAGCCGCCCTCGTTGACGAGTTTAAGAAGATAGAAGAGCAACTAGAAGAAGACCCAACCGCAGCCAGAATGTCAGCCCTGTTGGCCATTAGGCAAAACAGAGGCTACGTTCCGTCTAGGCGCGCGAAAGCCTCAGTCATTGAGGAACAGGTCGCTCCTGAAAACCCCCATGCTCAGTTGGGTCTCCCAGAAGACATAGAAGCTTGGCGTGAACGCCAACGCGCTCTAGTGCACTCAGAGTCGCTAACCAACGTGGGGGAGGCCATGGTGCTAAGCCGGCTAAGCCAAAACAGGGCTTTTCTATTCCAGATTGAGGGCAGAGAAAGCCGTACTAAAGATAAATCTCAAGTCAAGGTTCAAGAACTTGTGCTGTTAAAACCTAAAGAAACAATCACTAAGACGTGGGTAGAAGAAGCCCTAAAGCGCAACCAAGGTCTGGAAACCGAGATAGACGGCCGATACGCTCATTTAGAGACAAGAGTAGACGGTGGTCTTTTTGCCAAATTTAATCTCACCGGACCAGACGCTAACATTGGTCGTAATCCACTCATCAAGGTGCTCGATGAGGTAAACCCGCAAGTCTACGAAAACGAGCTCGATTACCACCCCTACAACTACCAGCTAGCTGTTAAAGACTATGACAATAACTATGTGTTTATGCCAACAGCCAGGGGCCAAACTACCAAAAAAAGACCACTGAAAATATCAAATCAAGAATTCAACGACTGGGCTATAAGTACCTACGGCGAATTGCCCGATGTGCTCTACGTGGTTAACCAAGGCAAGGCACATCAAGATCGGCGCGTTGTATTTGCTTTTGCCAAAACCAGTATTGAAGCTAGTATTTTATCGCCCGAAACATTCGGGCTAGACACGGGCGGAGAGAGTCTTTATATCCAACCGCTTGGTTTCGTAAATAATTTGGCCGAGCATGAGACCAGAGCTACCAAAAGTAAAAGCACAGAAATTGCAACACCGACCGATAAAACCATTGGCTACGAAGCTTTGAAAATACTCGACGAAGATAGCGATGTGCTACTGTTGTCTGGCTTTGACAAAGATTTTATAGCCAAAAGGAGCTTTCACCATAGGTCCTTTGCAGGAGCGATTGACGGGGAAAGCGGACTAGTGTTTAGGGTGTACAACGCTGGCGTAGCCGCCGACAGTGAGGTGGAACAAGACGTTGATGCTGATGGTGAGATTCTATGGTCCAAGGTATACGCCATCAAAAGCCCGGCCGTAATTGGTGTTACAAAAGAGTCGTATACACCTAACGAAGCTCTCCTGAGCAAGTGGGACGAACAAACCCTGGAAGATTTAGGCGACAAAGTGAAACATGCCATGATACAAGTTGCCCAAAAGATAATCGATGATAGCCTAGACATTTGACAAACTAGAAGATTTAGATTAAAATATGGAAAGTTAAGGAGAATACTATGAGCCCACGACATAACCCAGAATACGAATCAGTTGCCGCTGATTGGGAAGAGCTATTAGCCAAAGAAGGTCTTGGCGATGAGTTGCCAGCCGATGAAGCTGTTGCTGTTGGTGATGATTTAGATCTTGACCGTGATGCTCGTGCCGACCGTGCTGTTCAAGCAGAGTTGGACGCCCAAAGCGATGAGCTGTGGAATCAAGGTTCTACTACTGAGGAGGACGCGTAATGTCAGTTAGTAGATTTGAAAGTGGCGAGTGGGATACCCGCCAGAACCCGGAACGTTTTTACAACGGTGGCCCACTTGATTTTGAAGACGACAATTCCGGTATATGGGTTAAAGTCTTTAACCCCTTCTTAGTTAACCCAAACGCTAGGCTTGACTCGCCTACTAGTCTTTTTGATGAAAAGCCTGACGGTAGTCTTGCTAGTGATAGAGACTCGGCAGCCGTACACAACGAATTCATCGCCTAAGGTACTTAAGCGGCGAGGTTTGCTTGGCCGGGTAAGCTTAGGAAGCCTTCGGCTGATACGTAAGATTGGCTTTGCAAAAGCTGGCTAACTTGATTCCAGGCACCAAGATCGAAATCTTCAGTCTTGAAGATGAATAAGTTATACGGTTCAGATAAAGCCTGAACAGTCGATAAACCACCAAGTTTAGCGACTATCAACTTGTCTTTTTCGTTTTTCTGGTAGGTATAATCAATCTCTAGCTCAGGGTTGCCATTAGATAACTGGAACACGATGACATTGCCTATAATTAGTAATCTACGCTGGCCAGCAGTCATAATCCCGGGCAATGGCAACTCAACCTTTCGCCAGAAGTTGGTTTCATTAGGATTTGAAGTTTTTATTTGGCCTAGTTTAGGCGGATCGAGCATAACGCTCATGCTAATATTGTACTCCTGGTACGCAAGTGTTAGCTTGTATCGATGTGCCTGTATGCGTCCAGCGTGACCATTTCTAGGCTACTATGCACAGGCAGACTCAGTTCATCAGCTAAATCGAGATAGTATTTTTCACTTCCTTTATAACCTTCTTCCATCCCAAAACTAATATGCACCGACTTGTCAGTCAAAGCCCGGGTGTAGGCCATAGCCATCTCAAACCGGGTTGTTTGGCCATAGGCTCTGCCCGTTTTGTAGGGCAAGGACTCATCTTTGCAGGCTAGCCAGAATAGACTAGCACCGAGCTTCATAGATCTAAATAAATGCTTTCTTTCCCAACGGGTTTGTATCCGATAGTTAAAGTCTTCATCCAAGCCACCACGCCTAGGATTTGCAAAACGTAGTGTTGGAACAGAGAGAGGCAAGCTGCGAAAAATATCTATAACCTCAGCTTGCCAATCTGGGGCACCCTGAATTGGTCCAGCTAAAAAGATTACTTTGTCTGTTTCTGGTATAGATTCTAAATACGGCGGCTGATGAATCTTAATTTCCATTCTTAGACTCCCTAACAGATGTTATACTGCTAATAAGCATGGGATACAATCATAAGCAAATTGCTAAGGCTGCTGAATTGCTCAAAAAACGTCTAGCTGAGCTGGAAAACAAAGCCGATATTTTAAGGGCGGTTGAATTGAAGGCGCTTTATGAAGAGCTAGCGCTTTTGCCCAAGAACCAACGCAGCCAGTTTGGTCGTGAAGTTAATGAGCTCAAAGCTGAGCTCCAAGCCCTGATTGAAGAGGCGACAAGTGCAAAACAAACTGATCTGAGTCCAATTGATGTCACGGCACCGTTTGATACCAATGTGCCGGCTGATAAAAAGCCAGAACTCCTGACTAGCGACCACGGCAGCAAACATCCGTTGATGACCGAGTTAGAAACGATTTTGGATATTTTTTACCGCATGGGCTTTATGGCGGTAGAATCACGCCAGCTGGATGATGACTTCCATATGTTTACCAGCTTGAACTTTCCTGAAGGCCACCCGGCCCGTGATGACTACGATACTTTTATAACAACCGAGGGCCTAATAGCTCCAGCCCACACCAGCACTATGCAGCACCGTGTGCTCAAAGCCCACAAGGCAGATCTGGAAAACGGCCAAGATATTAGGGTTGTAATACCTGGACGAGTCTTTAGGAATGAAGACTTGGATGCCAGGCATGAGCACACGTTTTACCAGCTAGAAGGCGTGGTGGTGGGTAAGGGTATCCACGCCGGACATCTTATAGCTACCCTCAAAACATTCTTGCAGGAGTATTACAGCAAGCAACTAGAAGTTAAAACTCAACCATTTTACTTCCCGTTTACTGAACCGAGTTTTGAGTTTGCACTGAGTTGTCCGTTTTGTGATAAAAAGGGCTGTAACGTCTGTAGCTATTCTGGCTGGATTGAACTGCTAGGTTGCGGCATGATCCATCCGAATGTTCTCAAAATGGCCGGCATCGACCCTACCAAATACACCGGTTTTGCCTGGGGTGGTGGCATCGACCGCTTGGTCATGATGAAATACGACATTGAGGACATCCGCCATTTTGAATCCGGCAAGCTGGACTTCTTGAGGCAATTTTCATGAAGATTAGCGTTAGTTGGATGAAGTGGTTTGGCGGCAAAGAGCTGGATCAGCCGATTGATAAGCTGGTAGAGAAAATCGGTGCCCAGCTGGGGGCAGTTGAAGAGGTTATTGACCTGGGCAAAAAATACCAAGGTATCATTGTGGTCAAAGTGGTTGAGTGCGAAAAACATCCCAATGCTGACAAGCTCAGTCTTTGCAAAGTTGATGATGGTCGCCAGGCCAAGCACGTTAGACGTGACACCAATGGTCTAGTCCAGGTGGTTTGCGGGGCACCGAATGTCCACGCTGGCATGTTGGCAGCCTGGCTGCCGCCCAGTTCAACTGTGCCAGCCACCATTGATAAAGAACCGCTGATATTAGAGGCTCGCGAGATTCGTGGTGAAGTCAGTAATGGTATGCTGGCTAGCGCCCATGAGCTAGCGATTAGTGAAGACCACAGTGGTATATTAGATGTTGACCCGTTGGACGCTAAGCCCGGTGATGATTTTGCCAAGGCTTATGGTTTGAATGATTACGTTATTGATATAGAAAACAAAATGTTCACCCACCGGCCAGATTTGTTCGGTATTTTAGGCGTGGCCCGCGAAATAGCCGGTATTAATCATCAGTCATTTGAGTCGCCCAAATGGTATTTGGCCAACACGACAACTCCCAAAACCGGCAACGACCCAATGCTAAAAGTAGTCAACCATATTCCTAAGTTAGTACCACGACTTATGGTCCAGATAGTTGAAAACGTCGAGGCCAAGCGGCCTAGTCCGCTTTGGTTACAAACTTACCTGAGCCGGGTAGGTATCAGGCCTATCAATGTTATTGTCGATATTACTAACTATGTGATGTATCTGACGGGGCAGCCATTGCACGCCTATGACTATGACAAGCTAAAGCTGTTGAGTGGCGATAAACCGGCTATTGAAGCCCGGTTGGCTAACAAAGGCGAAAAATTGCGCTTGCTGGGCGGTAAGGAAGTGACCGCCAACGAATCAGACATCGTGATCGCGACCGACAAAGTAGCGATTGGATTAGGTGGTGTTATGGGTGGGGCTGACACTGAGGTTGATGAGAATACCAAGACAATAGTACTGGAGTGCGCTAACTTTGACATGTACGCCATCCGGCGCACGGCTATGGAACACGGCCTATTTACAGACGCTGTTACTCGGTTCAATAAAGGTCAGAGTAGCCTGCAATGTAACCATGTCCTAGCTTTTGCTGTTTCTGAAACTCAAAAGTATGCCAGCGGTCAGGCTTCAGAATTTGTCCATGACAATTTTCCAAAACGCCCAGAGGTAGGTTCGCTCAAAGTTGACCCGGACTTTGTCAATGAACGCTTGGGTCTAAAGCTGCCCATTAGCACCATGGCTAAACTACTGGAAAACGTCGAGTTTAAGCTACTAAAAACATCTGGCAAGCAACTTTTGATTACGCCACCATTCTGGCGTACGGACATAGAAATCCCTGAAGACATCGTTGAGGAAATAGGGCGTTTGTATGGTTATGATCATTTGCCGTTGGAACTGCCTAAACGCGATCTAACAGCCACCAAACCAGACGCTAAACTTAGCTTTAAGTCACGAATCAGGCATATTATGAGCCGGGCTGGCGCCAATGAAGTGCTAACCTACAGTTTTGTACACGGAAACTTACTGGAAAGGGTTAGTCAAGACCGCAAACTGGCTTTCCAGTTGAGCAATGCGATTAGCCCAGATCTGCAATACTACCGCATGAGCTTAACGCCCAGCTTGCTAGATAAAGTTCATCCGAACATCAAAACTGGTCATAGCGAATTTGCCTTGTTCGAAATTGGCAAAGCTCATATTAAGGGTCTGCTGGACAAAGACGAACCAGACGTTCCAGCCGAAGAAGAGCGTTTAGCGCTGGTTTTTGCTGCTGATGACAAGACTGTCCAGTCAAGCTACGGTGGCGCGCCATATTACCAAGCCCTGAGGTTCTTAGCTGAGCTGTTAGATAACTTAGGGGTTAATTATGCTATAGAACCGTATCACGAACCAAAATTTGCCCAAGGTCGTCAACTATTGGCGCCTTTCGAGAAGTCCCGGACTGGATTTATTACTATTAACGAACAATGGGTTGGCATTGTTGGTGAATTCAAGCCGGGTGTAACTAAAAATCTAAAACTACCTACGTTTAGCTCTGGTTTTGAGCTAGATCTTGGCAGGCTTCAGTTGTTGTTTGAGACAACCTCCAGCTATACGCCGCTGTCGCGTTATCCTAGCGTCCAGCAGGACATTACTCTTAGAGTTAAAACTTCAGTCGGTTTTAGCCAATTATTTGGGCTAGTCAAAGACAACTTGGCCGGACGGGGTTTTTTAGTAGAGACCAAACCTTTAGATATCTTCCAACGTGACGATGACCAAACCCACAAGCAAGTCAGTTTCCGGATAAAGATTGCTTCTTATGAAAAGACTTTGACTGATCCCGAAGTTGCAAAAATTCTTGACGAAGTCGCCGAAGCTGCCAATGAAAAACTAAAAGCTGTTAGAATTTAAAACATGAGACGAGCTGTTAGAGCAATTGTTATCAAGGACAACAAGTTACTTGTCATGCACCGCAACAAGTTTGGCAAAGAATACGACACTTTGCCAGGCGGTAATATTGAGCTAGGCGAGACACCGCAACAGGCACTGGAACGCGAGGTGGGTGAGGAAACTCAGCTGACAATTAGCAATCAACGCATGGTTTTTGTTGAGCATGCTGGCGTACCTTACGGTGACCAGCTGATATTCCTATGTGATTTTGCCGGCGGTGAACCAGCGCTCATGCCCGGTTCAGAAGAAGATCACATTAACAAAATGGGCAAGAACTTATATCAGCCAGGTTGGGTGAAGATTAGCGACTTAGAAAATTTGCCGTTTTTGTCAGAAAATTTAAAAAGACGTATATTAGAAGCGGTAAAATCGGGTTGGCCACAGGCGCCGATTGAATTTTAGGAGGATAAATATGGCTAGACTACACCATAGAATATTTGCACTGGTTGGGGCCTTGTTATTCTTGGGCTCAACAGTGGCGATAACGGCTGGCATACTCTGGCAAATGCACCAAAGCAACCAGACTAACCCACAGACAAATCAAACTAATCAAGGAGCACCCATGCAAAAGCTGAGTAATTTCAACCCAATCAGTAAAATTGATAGTTTACAAACGACGGATACACAGGTCGGAACAGGTGAAGTCGTTACCAGTAGCTCAAAAGTAACCGTAAAATACACTGGTGCTTACGCCTCTGATGGCAGTATTTTTGATAGTTCTGACTTACACGGTGGTCAGCCAATAACCTTCGCTCTTGATGGCGTAATCCAAGGATGGACACAGGGTATTCCTGGCATGAAAACTGGTGGCAAACGAAGATTATTGATCCCAGCGGCAATGGCCTATGGCGCATCACCTCCGCAGGGCATTCGCGCCAACGCAGATATGGTCTTTGACGTTGAGTTAATTGCTGTTCAAAATCCATAAATGGTGGATAAATAGATAAAAAAACACAACATATAGCGTCTTGCATTCTACCCCATGCACCATATACAATAAGGGTTACGTTTAAAAAATAACTAACAAAACTAAATAAAGGACTAAAGAAATGGTCAAAAATATCACGATCTTTACCACTGACACCTGCGCCTACTGTGTCATGGTGAAACGTTGGTTGGGAGCCAAGGGGTTTAACTACGAGGAAGTTAACCTGGATCAAAACCCAGATCGTCAGCAGGAAGCTTTCGCGTTGAGTGGTTCACTAAGCGTACCGGTTACAGTTGTTACCAAGCAGGATGATTCGCGCCAAGTGGTAGTTGGCTACAATCTGGCTCAATTAGCGCCGGCTATCGGCTAGAAGTAAGTTATAATTAAGTAAATATGAGCGAGACAGAAGTCTACGACGTTGCCATGGTGGGAGCTGGGCCAACTAATCTGGCAGCAGCTATTTACACCTGCCGAGAGGATCTCAAAACGGTCTTGTTTGAGAAAGGTGCCATTGGTGGTCTAGCGGCCGTAACTGACTGGGTAGACAACTACCCAGGTTTTCCTAAGGGCATAGCTGGCCTGGAGCTAGCTGATGGTCTTAGAGAGCAAGCGGAACGCTTTGGTGCCGAAATCCGTCTAGGCGATGCTACTGATATTCAGCCTGACGGCAACTTACTAGAGCTAACCACAACTGATGGCGTAGTCAAAGCTAAGACGGTTTTGATAGCAACCGGTAGTGATTATAAGAAACTAGGCGTGCCTGGCGAGAAAGAATACTATGCCCGTGGGGTGCACTACTGTGCCACTTGCGACGGTGCGTTCTATCGTGATAAACGACTGGTGGTAGCCGGTGGTGGCAATTCGGCCGTTCAGGAATCGCTGTTTTTAACCAAGTTCGCTAGTCACATAGACCTACTTGTGCGTAGCACGATAAAAGCCAGTGACATTTTGATCCAGGAGCTGGAAAAGCACAAAGATAAAATAACAGTTCATTTGGGCGTAACAACCGATGAAATTGTTGGCCAGGATAGTCACGTTGTCAAAGTGGTTGGTACTGACATAGCCAAAGACAAAAAGGTTGAGTTCCCGACTGATGGCGTATTTGTATTTATTGGCCTTAAGCCGAATACGGAATTTCTAAAGGGCAAGCTCGAGCTAGATGAAATTGGCATGATCAAGACTGACAGTAGTCTGGAAACTAGTATGAAGAACGTTTTTGCAGCTGGTGACGTTCGTAGTGGTGCCACCATGCAAATCGCTAGCGCTGCTGGCGAAGGAGCCACGGCAGCATTGATGATCCGCAAACGCCTTGAAGACATAGAACGATCCTAGAGCAAAGTGCCGTCTCAGCCTGCTCCTGAGTGTGGCTCACGACCCGCTGAGACTCTTGGTCTCTGGCGTTGTTGTCAGCTCCAGTACTCCTTCATCGTATTGCTTATACGATTCAGTCCGTCCTTCGCTGGCGCCTAGCCAGAGACTCAAGCACTTTACTCTAGGAACTAATCTTCAAAGGGATACTTTACAAGCTGAAGTTTTATTGACAAAATTAGTTCATGAATAAAAGTGTTTTGCCGTCCATGTATGAGTTGTGCCTGAACCACGCTCGAGCTGACAGGGCAATGCGCAGTCTCGTAGCTGACCGTCTATCTAAAAGTCGTCTCAGTATCATGGAATGGTTGGCTCTGAACGTTATTGCAGCTGGCCCCAAACAGGGCGTCAGCATGTCACAAATTGCAAACTCGCTTGATGTCACCTTGCCGCAGGTAACAGCTTTAGTTTCAACACTCACCAAACTACGCTTTGTTAAACAGAAAATATTAATAAAAGATCGCCGTGGTCGTCAAGTTATTGTCACTATCCGCGGTCGGCGTACGCTACTTAGGCTAGAGTCTGATGTATCGGAGGCAATGAACGACTGGTTGCAAGACATACCAAAGACTAAGTCTGAAATCTATCTACAAGTTCTAGCTGACTTAGCCAAACCCAGCAACTAGATAGACTTAGACGCCCTCTTCACGAATCGATCAGGGAAGTTGGTGCAAATTGAAACCTTTGGATACAGAGTTGATATTGCTCGGGCCAAAAGGGGCTTGTCTAAAGTATAGATATAAATATCAAGCTGGGCTCTGCGGCACAGCCAATAAGTTAAAGGGTTTAGTAGCCAATAGTTTAGGCCAACACCATTTAGACCCAAGCGCTTGGCATTATGAATAATATCGAACGGCTTAGTCCTTTCCAGGCCATAAACCTTAATCCCAGCCTGTAATTGGCTTAACTTAACTAGTTCAGCATGCTTGAATGATGCCACGGAAACGTTGGTCTCAGGGAAATTTTTTAGCACAGCGATTAATAACTCCAAACAACCATTTTCTTTTAGCTCAATAACAACTGGCTTTTTTCCTATCAACTCCAGCGCCTCTTCAAGGGTTGGCATCACGGCACCGGTTAGAAGTGGTATTTTCTGAATCTGTTTGAGCGTAAGTTCACGAACCCTGCGTTCGTCATCCGCCACTCTTTGAAGATCGGCGTCATGACACAGTACCAAATGTTTGTCTTTAGTTTTACGGACATCGATCTCTATAGCTTCAACCCTATAATTTAAGGCAGCTTGGATGCTGGCCATAGTATTTTCTAACTCTAAACCAGCCGCGCCTCTGTGGCCGATGATGTGCATGAAAGGTAGTGTACAATATTACTGATTAATCGGAGATATTACATTGGCTGATTTTAATAAAATTTTGGACGCTGGTGATGTTGATGGCGGTGTCATCAACACTGTTATTGAAATTCCCAAATGGTCAACTCTCAAGATTGAGTGGAACAAAGAGCTGGCTATATTTGAGCTAGACCGCGTTGAGCCAAGTATTTTTGCTAAGCCTTGCAATTATGGTTTTATCCCTCAGACTCTGGACGATGATGGCGATGAGCTTGATACTTTGGTTTTGACCAATGATCCAATCCCAACCGGCGTTTACCTAAAAGCCAAGGTAGTTGGTATGTTAAATTTTGTTGATGATGGTGACAATGACCACAAGATTGTTTGTGTGCCTGCCGATGATCGCAACACTGGCGATGCCATTAACACGCTAGATGATCTACATGATCAATGGAAGCAAAAAATAGAACATCATTTTAACCACTACAAAGATCTGAAAAAACCTGGCAGCACTAAAGTTGTAGGGTGGGGTGATGCAGACGAGGCCAAGAAGATCATTGCCGCTTGCGCCAAGCGCTACCAGGATAAAAACTAATGGGAGAGGGATTCCCAGGTGAACGGGTTGAAGCACGCCCATTGGCTACGATTGAAGAATTGTTCGCGCGGCAACAGGAATCACAAGACGCGGTTCACGAAGCTCGCCAAAAACATGCTTTGGGCATACTAGCCTTTGCTGCAATGCTAGGTAAAATGACTGACGAAAGACTGCAATTTAAAGCCAGACCAAGCGGTCATGCCTGCGTACTTCGCCGCCCAGATGGTAGTCGCGCTATCACGACTGTGCCATGCTATCCATTGACCGATCAAGAAATGAAACCGGTTGATTACCAAGGTTGCAAAGTTATAGAGACACAGGAGACTAACCGAGGATGGATAGCTCTGGTGACTTATCCGACCTGGGGAGAAGATTACGAGATCGTACCCCTTAGTACAATTACCGACTTTAGTGTCATAGAGGAATTAATTCCGGCCGGCTAGGCTATAAATATTGCGCTTAACCTTATGAGCTCGTACAATAATCTCTGAATATAGACGAGGTGGGTAAAATTGAAAACACAGATTGCTATAAATGGCTTTGGGCGCATCGGGCGCAACGCCTTTAAAATTGCTTTTGAACGGGCCGATCTGGAGATTGTAGCCATTAATGACCTGACTGACCCAAAAACTTTGGCACATTTATTGAAACATGACAGCAATTACGGAGTTTATAGCCGTGAAGTTACCTCTGATGATGGTCACTTGATAGTGGCTGGCCAGGCCATCAAGGTGCTGGCCGAGAAAGACCCGTCCAAACTGCCTTGGAAAGAAATGGGCGTTGAGGTCGTAATTGAAGCGACCGGTTTTTTCACTAAACATGAAGACTTGCTCAAGCACATTGAAGCTGGTGCTAAGCGAGTTGTATTGTCTGCTCCAGAAAAGGACGACACTCATCACGACACCTACGTTATGGGAGTTAATGAGCAAGACTTAAATCCCGACCACCAAGTAATCTCTAACGCCAGCTGCACGACTAACTGTATTACACCAGTGGCAGCTATTATAGAAAGTAACTTCGGTATCGAAAAAGCCATGATGACCACCGTCCATAGCTACACAGCTAGCCAGAAATTGCAGGACGCACCAGCTAAAGATTTACGAGAAGCACGTAGTGCTGCTGAGAACATCGTGCCAACTAGTACGGGTGCTAGTATTGCCGCCGCTAAAGCCTTACCGGCCCTAACAGGAGTTTTTGGTGGTTTGAGCATACGTGTACCAACGCCGGTGGTTAGCCTGAGTGACTTCGTTATCATCACTAAAAAACCAGTCACAGTCGAGGTGGTAAACGAAGCTTTCAAAAAAGCCGCCGCCAATCCCTACTTTCAAGGTATTCTGACAGTGACTGAAGAAGAATTAGTCAGTAGCGATTTTATTGGCAATAGCCATTCGGCCATTGTTGATTTAAACTTAACGGCTGTTATCGGCGGCAATATGCTCAAAGTAGTTGCTTGGTACGATAACGAGTGGGGCTATTCTAACCGTTTGGTGGAAATGACAGCTGAGGCTGGGAAGCAATTGCAGTCATGAACGCTCGTATTTTTCCTCAAGAGACCACTCCCACGCGGAGTAATCCAGCTGGTTACTCTGGTTCGCGTTTCGCCCTAGTCTCTTTTGCGAAAAATACTCGCTTATTTAGGTTGAAATAAATGAAGGTTTTTGTTGGGGCTGATCACCAAGGTTTCTATCTTAGGAATACGCTTTTGCGTTATTTGAAAAAAGCTGGCTATGAGGTGGTTGACGATGGTGATAAGAAATTGGATGTTGACGACGATTTTCCAGTTTTTGCCAGCAAGGTAGTCAACGGCATGCTGGCCAGTGATGACAACGATCCACGTGGCATTTTGATCTGTGGTAGCGGTCAGGGTATGTGTATTGCGGCCAACCGCTTCAAAGGCATCCGGGCCGCTATGGGTTATAGTCGCGAGACCATTCAATCCAGCCGCAATGATGATGATATCAATGTGCTTTGCTTGCCGGCTAAATTATTTGAAAAAGACGATGCCAACTTGTTTGTAGAAACATTCCTAAACACTGAGTTTGCCGCCGCACCGCGGTTTGTTAGGCGTATCAAAGAGATTGATGAGCTTTAGCATGGTTTGGGTCGCACCAACAATTACGGCTTACGACACTCACCAGTATCGGACGCAGATGGAGCGAATTGCTAGTTTTGCCACACGCGTTCATATAGATTTGATGGACGGCCAATTTGCACCAACGCGTTCGCCGGGGCTGGAACACGTCTGGTGGCCGCATGGTGTCAAAGCCGACATCCATTTGATGTATCAATTGCCAGCAACGGCCATGACGAAACTAGTCGAGCTAAAACCTAACCTGGTGGTGATCCATGCTGAAGCAAAAGTTGATCACAGCTTGTTTGCGGCCCACCTGCATAAAGCCGGCATTAAAGCCGGGTTGGCTTTGCTGGCTGATACCCCAGTCGAAAAAGTAGAAAAGTATTTGTATGGTTTTGATCATGTTCTAATCTTCAGCGGTAAGCTTGGTTACCATGGCGGCAAGGCTGATTTGTTGCTTCTCGAGAAAGTTAAAGCCATTCGCAGTCTGCATCATGAAGCCGAAATTGGTTGGGACGGCGGTATCACCAATAGAAACGCTCCACTTTTGGTCGAACTTGGAGTTGATGTTTTGAACGTTGGTGGTTTTATCATGAACGATCCAGATCCAGAGACCGCTTATGTTAAAATAAGAGAAGTAATAAGGCGTAAAAGTGAGTAAAACATACACTATAAAAGAGCTGGAACTCAAAGCCGAAGCTATTCGCGAAAGCATCATCCGCATGTTGGAACGGGCTGGCAGCGGCCATTCGGCTGGGCCATTAGGATTAGCTGACATTTTTACAGCTCTATACTTCGACGTCTTAAAACACGATACCAAGAAACCTGACTGGCCAGAGCGTGATATTTTACTACTATCCAATGGTCATTGTGCACCAGTACTATATGCTACCATGGCCGAAAACGGCTATTTTGACAAAAAAGAACTCCTGACTCTGAGAAAATTTGGCTCTAGGTTGCAAGGTCACCCTGAACGCGAGCGTTTACCTGGGTTAGAGAACACAAGCGGGCCACTAGGCAGCGGTTTGAGCCAGGCAGCTGGTATGGCACTAGCTATGCGCATGGATAAAACTAGTCACCGCTGGATATATGTCATTACTGGTGACGGTGAACAAGACGAGGGTAACGTCTGGGAAGCAGCCATGCTTTGTGCTAAATACAAACTTAACAATATAATTGCCATAACTGATAGGAATAACATCCAGATCGATGGACCAACAGAGGTCGTAATGCCATTGGAGGATCTACGTGCCAAATGGGAAGCCTTTGGTTGGCACGTTATAGAAGTGGATGGCAACGATATTGAGGCCGTGATTGATGCTTGTGCCATGGCCCGTGCCATCGTTGAAAAACCGGTGATGATAATAGCCCATACGGTGCCTGGTAAAGGGGTTGATTTTATGGAATACGACTTCCAGTGGCACGGCAAACCGCCGGATCATGAGCAAGCTGTGAAAGCTCTCCATGAACTACGCACACTTCAAGGTAAAATTGAATCGGAGCACGAATGAATGAGCCGTATTTGATTCGTGACATCACGGACAAGGCTGTAGTCAAAGAGCCCATGAAAAAAGGCTATGGCCGTGGTCTGGTAGCGGCTGGCCACCAACATGAAAATGTGGTCGCCGCCTCCTCGGATGTAGCCGGTTCAACTGGCACTGATGCATTTGCCAAAGAATTCCCAGATCGTTTTGTCCAGGTTGGTGTTGCCGAGCAGAATTTGGTGACGGTCGGTTCCGGATTAGCAGCAATGGGAAAAATACCTTACGTGGCTGCATATGGAGCTTTCAGCCCTGGCCGCAACTGGGAACAGATCAAAACTACTATTTGTATCAATAATCGGCCAGTTAAACTAGTAGCTACTCATGTGGGTTTATCTGATGCACCGGACGGTGCAACGCACCAGATGCTGGAAGACATCGCCCTGATGAGAGTCTTATCTAATATGACCGTAATTGCTCCGTGCGATAGCATAGAAGCAAGCAAGGCAACGATAGCCCTGGCTACCTATAAAACGCCTGCTTATATGCGTATAGCTAGGGACGACACACCAATTTTTACTACCGAAAAAACACCTTTTAAGATTGGCGAAGCCTACGTTTTTGATCGTGGTAATGACGTTAGTATTATCTGTACGGGCAGAATGACTTACCATGCTTTATTAGCCGCCGAAAAACTCTACCAACAAGGCATTGACGCAGAAGTCATACACTGCCCAACCATTAAGCCGCTGGATACTGAAACAATCCTCAGAAGCGTGCGCAAAACTAGGGCGGTCATAACTGTTGAAGAAGCCCAAATTAACGGTGGGCTTGGTGGTGCGGTTGCGGAATTGTTAGGCGAAGAATATCCGGTGCCATTGAAGCGAATGGGTATGAAAGATCGTTTTGGCGAATCAGGCACACCAGAGGAACTATTTGACTATTTTGGACTCACCGCCAAACACATTGTTTTTGCCGCCCATGAAGTAGTAGATAAGAAAGCCAGCTAGCATGCCATGGCAAGTGGTAATGCTGTTCCAGAATTTTCTGGCAGCAGTTTTCGTTATTAATTCACGCCTTATCGCTAAAAGGTTTCAACGGGCAACAGTACCATTGAATTTGATGATTTATCTTGTGATTGCCTGCACGGGGCTAATCTACGCGCTTGTCAAAGGCTTCAACCAGGTTTTGCCCGCCAGCTTCAACCATTTTATTGGATGGTTTATTTTCGCCGGCATTAGTTTTGCTATCAGTAATATGTTGAGCTACGTGGTCTTCCAATACGTTGATGCGGCTGTAGCCACTTTGCTATCGACGCTGAACATCGTAGCAGCGGTAGTGCTCTCGACTATCAAGCTTCACGAAGGACTTAAGCCTCTTCAGATAGTGGGAGGCTTGTTACTGATTGGAGGCGTCGAATTAATTCTAACTATTAGGGTA
This sequence comes from uncultured Candidatus Saccharibacteria bacterium, assembly GCA_964548655.1. GTDB lineage: Bacteria > Patescibacteriota > Saccharimonadia > Saccharimonadales > CAZJQT01 > CAZJQT01. The sequence goes on along the minus strand of CAZJQT010000002.1, from coordinate 65,273 downwards.
AGCCATTACGAGCATAAGAAATTGGCAGAAGCTGTTGTATTATCCGTTGGAGCAGCAATTTTCTTTGCTTTTGCAACAACCACAGAGAAATACTTGCTTAATCACGTGAATTTGCCCACATATTTAGTATTCGGATGGGGATTCCAGTTTATCGGTGTGGCAGTCGTTTCTCTTGTCTGCGCACTCCGTATTGATACCAATCTGAGATTGTTAGGAAATCGCAGCTTCTGGGTTCTGGCTTTGCCAGCGAGTTTGTTAAGAATGGCTGGCGGTATACTGTTTGTATTTTCACTTAAACTCGCCAATAACTTATCAGTTATATCTGTGTTGACCGGTCTAAAAGTTATCATGGCAGCGGTGCTTAGCGTCTATATATTAAAAGAGCGCGATTATCTTTTCCGAAAACTGGAAGCGGCTTTGCTGGCAGTTGGTGGAATCGTGCTTATCTATTGGCGATAACAGTCATAAGCGGTTAGAATAGAATTGATTATGCCACTAGCGCTAGAACAAATTAGGGAAAACTGCCAAAGAGCCCGAGCGGCTATGGCCAGAGCCCGCCAAGAACATTTTGCCCTAGGCGCCTTCAATCTAGATAATCAAGAAACTTTGAAAGCGGTTGCCCAAGCCGCAGCAGCTAAGAAAGCGCCACTGATGGTAGAGGTCAGTCAAGGTGAAGTTGATGCCATGGGCTTAGACAATGTCCGCGACATGGTTGATAACTACCGTGACCAGTTAGGTGTAGAAATGTATATAAATCTGGATCATAGTCCGAGTGTGGCTGCCGCAATCGCCGGTATTGAAGCTGGCTTTGAGTTCATCCATATTGATATTAGTCAGGCTCGCCACGACGCTACCTTGGAAGAGATTATTACTGAAACTAAACAGATAGTTGAATACGCTAAATTAACGGGGGCATTGGTTGAAAGTGAACCACACTATTTTGGCGGTAGCTCGAACCTGCATAAAGAAAAAATAGACTACGCCGAGATCAAAAAACATTTTACTGTGCCGGAAGATGCCAAACAGTTTGTTGAAGTAACCGGTGTTGATACTTATGCAGCTGCAATTGGCAACCTCCATGGTCAATACCCAGTTCCGAAAATGCTGGATATTGATTTACTAAAAAAAATTCGCGCTGCCCTGGATTGTAATATCAGCTTACACGGTGGTAGTGGCACGCCCTCACATTACTTCGTAGAAGCTGTCAAAGTTGGCGTAAGTAAAATCAATATCAACTCTGATATGCGGGTGGCTTACCGTAAAACGTTAGAAAAAGTATTGGCCGACAACCCTACGGAGTACGCTGTCGTAAAGTTGATGGATAAAGTAATTGCGGCCGTTCAGGAAGTGGTTGAAGAAAAGATCGATATGTTTAATTCGGCTGGAAAGGCCGTGGTAGACTAGGAGTTAGTATGGTGGGCAAACATGGATCAATTTGACGTTTTAGCCGTCGGCGACGTCGTGACGGACGCTTTTATCAAACTGCTTGATGATCAGGCGGTATCTTACGAAAATGCCAACGGCAAGTGGCTAACTATGCCGTTTGCCACCAAACTGCCATTTGACCATGCTGAAGTTATTGAAGCGGTTGGTAATGCCAGTAATGCGGCCGTAGCCTTTGCCAAACTCGGGCTCAAAAGCGGTTTTGTGACCAATGTTGGTGGTGATCAGCATGGGCGTGACATGATAAATGCTTTGCATCAAGCCAAGGTTGATACCCGCTTTGTCCACATCAACCCAGACAAAAAGAGCAATTATCATTACGTACTTTGGTACAAAGAAGAACGTACAATTCTAATCAAGCACGAGGAGTACGACTACCATTGGCCGCACCTATCCCCAAAAGAACTGCCTAAGTGGGTTTATTTCAGTTCAATCAGCCAACATGCCCTTAATATGCACGATGATATAGCTGATTGGTTGGAGCGAAACCCGGAGATTAATATGGCTTTTCAGCCCGGAACTTTTCAGATTGAGGCCGGTGCCGAGCGTTTGGCTAAGCTCTATCAACACTCGGCTGTACTGATTGTAAACCGTGAGGAAGCCGCTAAAATTTCTGGTGGTAAAGCCGATAACATCAATGATCTATTTGCTCGTTTACACAAGCTTGGGCCTAAAATGGTTGTTATTACTGATGGACCAGCCGGTGCTTACGCCTCTGATGGTAACCAAAAGCTTAAAATGCCACCATATCCTGACCCAGCACCACCCTTTGAACGCACTGGTGCTGGCGATGCTTTTTCTAGTACTTTTGTGGCTGCTTTGGCAAAGGGCAACTCTATAGAAGGGGCGCTGCAGTGGGCACCGATCAACTCTATGAGCGTGGTTCAAAAAGTCGGGGCGCAAGCCGGCTTACTCACCGAGCAAGAAATAGGCGAATGGTTGCAAAAAGCACCCAGTTGGTACAAGCCAGAACCCTTCAAATAACTCTTTACGCTTATGTCTAGCGGTGTTATGCTTAAGTCAACAGGGCACAAGTAAAAAGAAAAGAAAATGTGTAAATTAATCGCTGATTTAACCCAAACCGATAGGCGCGAGTTGGCCAATAGAGTCCACCGGCTGGAAGCCGCCAGTGGCCAGCCTGGCGTTGATATCCGTTTGTCGGCTGAAATATTTGGCTCGCTTCACCAAAAAACCCGTGCTCTTGGGCTGGATCCGCGCGATACCACACCACATGAGCTTTATGGCGCCTCTTTGGAGCTAGCCAGATTACACGACGGCTTCTTGCTGAGAAAATTGAATTTAACAGCTAATGCTGACAGTACGCGTATTTTACAGAGGTCAGCAGAAGTATTGAACCGTCTGAAAATACCCAGATCGGCTTGGACGCTAAAAGCCGCCAGTATTCGCCGACTTTTGTCCAAAAATCCGCCCAAAAATCTTATGAGACAGTTGCATTACCGCTCAGCTGACTCGATGTTAAAGCGAGAGAACGTAGCCGCTCTGCTATGTCTAGCTAAACAGACTGAGTCGAGTGGATGGCATAGCAAACTTAGTCACTTGTACCAACGGCTAGAATCAGCCGATTTTGAGACCAAGCCAGTCGAAGTTCTATACCCGGAAGCCAAACGCTGGAGCAATTTGGCTCAAGCACACGTAGCTAGTAACCACAGTTTTGTAGTTAGCTCGTGGGAAGCGGGCATGGTTGTGGTCTTGCCGCTGGAAATCCCTAATCGACCAGGACTTATGCTCTTGAGCCTTGCTCATGGCCTTAAAGAAATATGTGAGATCCGCGTTCACAGCTCATATCTTAAGTTTCATCAAGTTCAACCGCATTTTGGCGGCTTGATTGACGATGTCTTAACCCACAAAACTAGCAACGATTTTAATCTGGCAGGCCAGGCAATAAACTGGCATATGATCGCAAGGCATTATGGGCAAAAGTCACGCCTAAATCACCCAGAAATTTTTGAACCACACGTCCAGCCAAGTGACCTGGCTTACCGTAAAGCCGAAGCTGTCTTGTTTAGGGTTGAACCAGCCCTGCATTTTTGGCACCAGCTTGATTATGTTGCTCTACCAGCGCCTGATGGTCCAGTTAGCCTCAATCTCTTGGACGTAGCTATAAACCTTGTGAATCAGCTGCCATACGAAAGACGAATATCCTACCATATGCAAGCTAGTCTTTGGCATGAACTGCATAGCCGTTATTTGGCTCAACCAGCGCTGGAAAGGCAATTACTCAACCAACTGGAAGAGAGAGTTTTTGACCAACCTTTTGTGCTATCGGAGCTGGAGTTCGCTGTATGAATTATGCTATCTGTGTGTCTGGAGCAGCTAGCGGCAAAACTGTTAAAAACGCTCACGAGCTAGCGGCTGACTTGGGTGAGGCTATAGCTAAAGCTGGACACATTTTGACAACCGGAGCAACAGTTGGCTTGCCGTTTTACGCAGCCAAAGCCGCCAAGGAAAACGGGGGTATGAGCATCGGTTTTTCACCGGCCAGTAGTTTGCGTGAACACGTCTCTAAATATCGTTTGCCACTCGGGGTCTATGATTTTATTAACTTCACCGGCATGCACTACGTTGGTCGTGATGTCCACCTAGTCCAATCAAGCGATGCCATCATAACTGTTGGTGGTCGTTTCGGTAGCTTGCATGAGTTTACTACCGCTCTAGAATCCAGCATGCCTTGTGGTGTTTTAGTTGGTAGTGGTGGCACGGCTGACATCATCCCTGAACTACTTGACCGCCTTGAAGCCGTCAATCGTCAATATATGATTCTTGATGATAATCCAGCCCGACTGGTCAAAAAGGTCATAGCCATGCTAGACGTTGAATACAAAGACTTCAACGCTGCTGAGCTAAGCCATAAATGGTTTATGGAACAAGACGGCCATCACAAACAGCTTGGTTAGCCACGTCTCCCGCATCAGTCAGCCTGTTTTCTGGCGAAGCCAGAAACACCGCTGACTTCTTGACTATTTTCGGCTTGCTCTTTTACGGTACGCACTCACTGTATGCATATACACCTCGTTTGCGTTCCGCAAGAGCGCACCGAAAATAGCCTAAGTGCGGAAAACGTGGCATGCCTTTAGTGAAGACTAAATCATGGCTGCTACAATTAGACGGTGACTAAACTCAGACTAAAGAGCAATTATCAGCCAACTGGCGATCAACCGTCGGCAATTGCTAAGTTAAACAAAGGCTTAGAAGACAAAGTTAAAGAGCAGGTTTTGCTTGGTGTAACTGGTAGTGGCAAGACTTTTACAATGGCCAATTTGATTGCCAATCAGCAAAGGCCAACTCTGGTACTCAGTCATAACAAAACTCTGGCAGCCCAGTTGTACTCAGAATTCAAACAGTTTTTTCCAGATAACGCTGTTCATTATTTTGTGAGCTACTTTGATTACTACCAGCCAGAAGCTTATATCCCGCGGTCCAATACTTACATAGAAAAAGATTCACAAATAAATGAGGAAATTGACCGCTTGCGACACGCCGCCACTGACGCGCTACTAACCAGGCGTGATGTCATCATTGTCGCCTCAGTCAGCTGTATCTACGGAATTGGCTCAGTTGAAGACTACGGTAGCTTGTCGTTGCAAGTTAAGTTAGGCGAAAGACACCAGCGCGACAAATTATTAAGACGCTTGACCGATATTCAATACCAACGCAACGACCATGATTTTCATCGCGGAGTCTTTAGGGTGCGCGGCGATACTGTCGATGTTTTTCCAGCCGGCGAAGAGCTAGCTTATCGGCTAGAGTTTTTTGGCGATCAGATAGACAAAATCACGCAAATTGACCCGTTGACGGGTGAAATTCTGCAAAAACCTACTAGTGTGCGAATTTTCCCAAGTAGCCACTATGTTACTCCAGAGCAAAAACTCAAAGGTGCTTTGGGTAAGATTGAAGCCGAACTAGCCGAGCGGCTAAGTTATTTCAAGAAAAATGGCCAGCTACTAGAAGCCCAACGGCTTGAACAACGGACTCGGTTTGACCTGGAGATGATGGAAGAAACCGGCTTTGTAAAAGGTATTGAAAACTATAGTCGTTATCTGACAAATCGCGAGCCAGGCGAACAGCCAGCTACGCTAATGGACTATTTCCCAGACGACTATTTATTATTTATTGATGAATCGCACATGACCATGCCCCAGGTACGTGGCATGTACAACGGCGACCGAGCCCGCAAGGAAGTGTTGGTTGAACATGGCTTTAGACTGCCAAGTGCTCTGGATAACCGTCCACTGACTTTTACGGAGTTTGAAAAGCACATCAATCAAGCGGTGTATGTTAGCGCTACGCCAGCAGACTATGAGCTCAGCCGCAGCCCCAAGCCGGCTCAGCAGGTTATTCGCCCAACTGGGTTACTAGATCCCAAAATTGAACTCAAGCCCATCGAGGGCCAGATTGATGATCTGATAAATGAAATAAGAGCCACCATTGATAAACGCCAGCGTATTTTGGTGACAACTTTGACCAAACGCATGGCCGAAGACCTAACTGAGTATTTGAGTGAAATCAAGATCAAAGTCACTTATCTTCACAGCGACGTTGAGACTTTGGAGCGCACCGACATTCTACGTGATCTGCGGCTGGGTACTTATGACGTCGTAGTCGGCATTAATCTGCTCAGAGAAGGCTTAGATCTACCAGAAGTTAGTCTGGTGGCCATTTTGGACGCCGATAAGGAAGGTTTCCTGCGTAGTGAGCAAGCCTTGATCCAAACCATCGGCCGTGCCGCTCGCCACCAGGAAGGACGGGTGCTAATGTATGCCGATCACGTCACTGGCAGTATGAAGCGGGCGATTGATGAGACTAACCGACGGCGCAAAATCCAAGAAGATTACAATACAAAGCACCATATAACCCCGACCAGCGTTGCCAAAACTATTGAAAAAGGTATGCGTCCTGACATGCCCGAAGAAGCCAAAAAGGCCAAACTGGATCTCAAGAAAATCCCTAAGGATGAATACGGCCATCTGATCCGCGACCTGAGCTCGCAAATGGAGTTGGCGGCAGCCAATCTAGAATTTGAAAAAGCCGCTGAACTACGAGACATTATTGCCGACGTCAAGTCTAAAATCTAGCAGTTTGCTCGCAGTGGATCTTCCATTGGACGCCGGCTGGTTTTGGCAAAGAACCTGACAATGCCGGGGTTTTGATGATATAAACGAGCTAAAAGGTAGCGAAATTTCGGGTATAAGGTGGCATACTGCGGGTTGTCGAATTCAACATAGTCATTGGTATTTGGAATAACCGAGCCGATCTCGGCCTTATCTTCAGCAGGATTAGGATGATAGTCTGACACGGTTACAACTTCGGCTTGATCAGAGAGCTCTTGGCTAACAATCTGACACCGCAAGGTATTGTCGGCTTGCTGGTTGGCATTAACGAGCATCTGTGTGTCGTTGTTTTCTTCTGTTGTGAAGCTGCCTTTGTATGAAGGATAAGTAGGTCTTGTGTCAAGCGGAACGTTTGAATACAACATACGGTTGCCATTTAACGTTACAAACCCATGGTCGTTAAACATGTCTACGGCACCACAACTGGCAGCGTCAATCAGGTGATAGAGTTCATGGTTCACGCCACTAGGGGAGATTGATTGGTCCGGAGTTTTAAGTATGTCCAGGACAATCGTGTCGTGCGGATATTCAGTATTGGCATACCCGGCGACGTCTTCAGTATCAGTACCAGCGACGATGATTATGTGCTTCAAGCCAGCCAGCCCGACGTATTCCTTAGGCAGGTTAGAAAAAGCCGTGGCAATATCAGCCAATAAATAAGCGGCACTTTTTGAAGCCAATTCTTCAGCAGTCGGAACGCGGCCACCGTACGAGTACGTTACGCCCGGTTCGGCTACTGTCACGGTCACGCCGAGTTGATCTAAAAACTGCTGAACCTCGGTCAGGTAAGTGGCAAATGATTCAGGCGCGGGTTTCATGCCAGCCAGGCTGTTATAAATGCTATTGGCAGCAGGTGCACCATCAAAGATAGTTACGTGGTCTTCGGCGGCAGTTTGTTTTAAGAAATCGGTATATTTTGCCATCTGATCCTCGTAATCAGACCCTCTCTGACTTACGGAAACTGGAATACTCGCCAGCGGATCTTCAGGTGCTCTGAGTAAATCATCCGCTGTGTTAATCTCGTCAATTGTCGGTTCAATACAGTGTTGGGGAGTCTCGGTGAAGGGTGAGAATCCTGCTGAAGCGGAGTCGGCCTGTTTTGAAGTGTGACCGCTTTCTACACAGCCGCCTAGTATCAAGGAACCGGCCAAGGCAAATGCCATAGCGCTACCGCGAACCCGCTGCGTCAGTAATTCACCGGACATAAGTATATAATAACATATAATCAAGAAATACACAAGCATATTCTGGTAGGTTTCATCCAATAGTCGGCTTACTTGTAACCCAACTGGCTTTACCGACTTGGAATTCGAAAAAGCCGCCGAACTCCGCGAAATCATCGCCGACGTCAAGAGCAAGCTTTAGGCGGTTTCTTGTAAATAAGTTATTTTAAGTAAGTCTTTATTCCCAAAAGGTATCTGCTCTTTATGGTAGTTTTGAGCAATGGCAATGCGGCCGACGGCCGCTCGTCGCACATTTGGGCTCATGCCTGATGCGTGCAGACCTCGCCTGTCGCCGACGTGGATGTATGGGTGGCCAACCAGTTTGGCTTTTAATTTATCACCCTGGTTGCCAATACTGTCATCGTACAAACGTACCGATCCCGTTTTATCCTTAGGTATAAATGGCAGTGGTTTGCCGGCCTGCCCGTCTAGTATTGAAGCTCCGACCGCCAGGTGCTGTAAGAGAAAGTGCCTGCCTCGTTCATGATGTTTTACAAGCCGCCACTTATCTTCTTTGGAGTGCCGTCTAATAGCTTCGCGACCAGCCAAAATTTCGCGAGGTAAATAAGTATAGGTATCAAGGTCATGGAGATCCACGTCGCTGGCTGAGATCGCTTCTGTCAAGCATGGATCATTAGAATCGAAATATGCGAGGTTTACACCGAAAGCTTCCTCGAAGGCCAGCAAATACCATATCATCATTGCTCCACGTGAATAGCCGGTGGCCATCATTTCCTCTTCGCTGAACAAGCCACTGCGAGCGGCTTCCTTAAACAAGACCATCTGGACAGAGGCATCCCGTTCCATTTTGACTTGATCAAAGAAATGAAAGATAGACTTGAAGTTAAAGTTAAATTCCGGTGGACCAACTAAATCCGATGCGATGCCTTCTTTGGCAAGCTCTTTTTGAACTTCAGTAGCATAGCCAGATAAACGCACCCACCATGGCGTGGTCATGCTGACACCTAAATCATAAGCTTGGTTTAGTGGCATGGATTTTTGCTCTTGATAGCGGCTGCCATCATCAAAAGTTACTTCATAACGTTCAAAATGACCAATGTCTTCCATGTCGGTTTGCCATAGCAGGCGCCGTTTAACAACATCAAGCTCATAGGGAATAGGTGGTTCTAATAAAACACCCCCGTTTTCACGAGGGTGTATCTGTTCTTGTTCACCAACGGCAGCGTTACGATCAAATAGGTTTATCACATTCATAGTTTTGATTTAGGCTCCAAGCTTTAGTTTATTGTAGTCCTGCCTAAAAACATTGTAAAGGTATCAATTTTACTTCTTTGATATACTGTTAGGAAATGGCAAAACTTTCTAAGGACGATGTTTTAAGATTGGCGCGACTGGCGCGACTGCAGTTGTCTGATGAGGAAGTCGACAAATTTCAAACCGAAATTTCGTCTATCTTGGGTTATGTTGAGCAGTTACAAAAACTTGATCTAAGAGATCTCGAGCCGACCAGTCAAGTCACTGGGCTGACTAATGTTATGCGGTCTGACACGGCAATCGACTACGGCGTTAGTACTAAAGACTTGCTGAAAAACGCACCGGCTACCAAAGACGGCCACATAAAAGTAAAAAGGATCCTATGAGCCAGTGGCCATCTATTGCTAGTATTGCTGACGATGTTCAGTCCGGCAAGCAAACAGCCACTGAGCTAGTGCATAAAGCCCTCAAGACTATCGAGAAAGAGCAGGATTTCAATGCTGTTATTAGCGTTATCAAAGATCGCGCCGTGGAGCGGGCTAAGCAAATTGATTCGGACATCTCAAAAGGTAAGAAGATCGGACGGCTGGCCGGAGTGCCTTTCATAGCTAAAGACAACTTTTTGACCTTCGACTCAGAAACTACCGCTGCCAGCAACATTCTCAAAGGTTTTGAAGCGCCTTACCAGGCTACGGCCATTGAAAAACTTGAGGCCGAGGGCGCTATCTGCGTAGCTAAAGCTAATTTGGACGCCTTCGCCCACGGCTCATCAACTGAAAACTCGGATTTTATGACTACTAAAAACCCGCACGACAAATCTCGTGTGCCGGGTGGCAGTAGCGGTGGTTCAGCGGCTTCGGTGATTCTAGATATGGTGCCTTTTGCGCTCGGCACTGATACCGGTGGTTCTATCCGCTTGCCAGCTGCTTTCTGCGGTGCTGTTGGCTATAAGCCGACCTATGGCTTAGTATCGCGCAGTGGTGTGATTGCTATGGCCAGCAGTACGGACGTAATTGGGCCCTTGGCTAAAACGGTAGTTGACGCAGCCTATGTGCTAGACGTTATGGCAGATCAAGACGGACTGGATTCAACTAGCATTAAGCGTGATCCAAAAAGTTATGTCGGCACAAAGGACATAAAAGGTGCCAAAATAGGCGTTATCAAAGAGTACATGGGCGAAGGTTTGGACCCCGCAGTTAGACAAATTATAGGAGATAATATAAACCAGCTAAAACAGGCTGGTGCTGAAATAACCGAAGTTAGTTTGCCTTCACTACCTTTAGCGTTAGCAGCTTATTACATAATTATGCCGGCTGAAGTCAGCAGTAATCTTAGCCGCTATGATGGTCAGCGTTATGGTCACAGTTCTAAAGAGGCTAAGAGCCTAGACGATAGCTACAACTGGTCGAGAAGTGAGGGCTTTGGCCAGGAAGCTAAACGGCGCATTATGATCGGTACTTACGTTCTATCCAGTGGCTACTACGACGCGTATTACAAAAGGGCACAGCAACTCCGTACCAAACTAATAGACGAATTTAATCAAGTGTTCAAAAAAGTTGATTTTTTGCTTGGTCCGACGGCACCATCGGTTGCTTTTGCAATTGGTGCTAACGTTGATGATCCGCTCAAAATGTATCTGACAGATATTATGACGGTAGCTGCCAACCTAACCGGCATCCCATCCATAAGCTTACCGTCTGGCAAAGCTAACGGCTTGCCAGTCGGCTTGCAATTAATGGCACCACAAAAAGCTGACCGGTCATTGCTTGGTTTGGCGGCTTCGGTTGAGGAGTTACTGACATGAGCAAACTTATTTTGGCTGAACTAGGCGCAGCGTCAGCGCTTGTTTTGATAGCTATCGTCTTATTTGTTTACCGATTATTGTCAAAACGGCTCAAAAAACCAAAATTCGTCCTCCGGTGGCGGGAACTTCAATTGTATTGCCGTGATAAGACAACTTGGCCACAAGCACTAAGGGCGGCTGATAAATTGTTAGACAAAGCCCTTCGGAAAAAGCGCATCAAGGGCAAATCCATGGGCGCGCGTCTGGTATCGGCGCAACGATTATTTAAAGACAATGATGATGTCTGGCAAGCTCACAACCTTGTCAAACAACTCAATGAGCGGCCAGATAAAGTCAAGCTCAACGAATCAGTAGTCAAAGAAGCGCTGATTAGTTACCGTGAAGCTCTGAAGGATCTAGGAGCCTTGCCGAATGATAAGTAAAGAAGCCCGCTCTAAATACAAAGTGACGATTGGCATTGAGTGCCATGTCCAGCTCAAGACAAAGACCAAGTTGTTCTCGGCTGTTAATAATGATGCTCGCGAGGCTGCGCCTAACACTCTAATAAGTCACATTGACTTGGGTATGCCTGGCGCTTTGCCGGTTTTGAATGAAGCAGCTATTAACCTAGCTATCAAGGCCGCTTTTGCCCTCAATACTAAGCCACAGCACTTTAGTAAGTTTGATCGTAAACATTATTTTTATCCAGACTTGCCTAAGGGCTACCAGATTACACAATTCGATCAGCCAATCGTTGTCGGTGGCTTGGTTGATATTAATGTCAACGGCCAACCTAAACGGGTCAATATTACCCGGGCCCATCTGGAAGAAGATGCTGGCAAGACCACTCACCCGACCGGGGCTGACTATAGCCTCGTCGATCTGAACCGGGCAGGCACACCGCTCTTGGAGATTGTCTCTGAACCGGACATGCATTCCTCAGTCGAAGCCAAAGCCTATGTCCGTGAGTTATGGCTATTAATGCGCTACGCCGATGTTTCGGATGCCGACCTCTATCACGGCAATATGCGCTTTGATGTCAATGTATCAGTTAACAAGGATGAACAGCTTGGTACTCGGACTGAAACCAAGAACTTGAACTCTTTCCGAAGTGTTGAAAAAGCCGTCGAGTATGAGGTAGAACGCCAAATTGAACTTTTAGAAAAGGGTCAGTTGATTGTCCAGGAAACACGTGGTTGGGATGATGCCAAGCAAAAGACTTTTTCGCAACGCGGCAAAGAAGAAGCCCATGATTATCGCTATTTCCCTGAACCTGATTTGCCCCCGGTTGTTTTGAGTGGTCAACAAGTTGATGAAGTCCAAAAGAATATGCCAGCTTTGCCTGGTACTATCCGCGGTCGCCTGCAAGCGCTTGAGCTTGACCCGGCCTCAATCGAAACTTTGCTAGATGAGATCCCGGCCGGAAAAGTGATAATTAAACTGATAGACCAAAAAGTTAAGCCAGAGCTAGTCAGGAAAATAGCTAATTGGCTGGTGGGCGACGTTCAAGCGTTAGTCTCTAACGACAAACTAAGCTGGGAAAGTCTAAAACTAGAGCCCGCACATCTAATTGAACTAGCAGAACTAGTGAGTGCTGGCAAAGTCAGCTCGTCTGGGGCCAAGGTAGTTTTGCTAGAAATGCTCGGTTCAGGTGGTAAGCCAGCAGAGATAGCCAAAGCTAAATCAGTCCTGCAGCTTTCGGATGAAAGCGAGCTTACTAAAATTGTCGCTCAAGTGATTAAAGACAATCCTAAACCAGCCGAAGATGTTAAGAAGGGCGAAATGAAGGCTATCGGCTTTTTAGTCGGCCAAGTTATGAAGCAGTCAAGAGGCCAAGCCAACCCCGGCCTAGCCCAAAAGTTGATCAAGAAGCAACTTGGAATTTAAGCGGCTTGCGGGAACAGCTTGCTACGAATTTTGTCATAGTTTTGCCGTGCAGCATCGGCAATTTCTCTGTTTAGCCGAGCAATGTTTCGCTTATAGCCGCGTACGAAAGGGTTAAAGCCAGCGCGATCGCGGTCGAAATCTCCCAGGCTCAAATTTTCAGAGAAGTAATCGTCCAGGTTTTGTTTTATGCCGTTGACCCATTGTTCGATAGGCATATCCTTGCCATTGATACGCCGGAATTCCTTCAGAAGTTTACCGGCGTTTTCCATGAAGACATCAAAATTATCAGCTACGTTCGCTAAATCAGCTCGACGGACAACTATAGCTTCTGGACTAGTGCATTGTACGCCCCTCTGAGTGCTTAATATGCAGGCTTGAACGTGGCTAGTTTTGTCTGCTGAAACTGGGAAACCCTGTAACACATCTGCTGTCACAGCGGCTGAAAATTCCTCTTTACTTTGGTGGGGGTGTATGTCTTCAGGCACGTCAAACAGAGCGTCGTGCAATAGTACAGCCAGCTCCACCACTTCTTGATCTACAACTAAGCCATTCTCACCGCAGAACGTTACTAATCGTCTAGCTTCGGTCAAGGTGTTTTCGATGTGTTGCCAATTATGGTATTCGTAATCATTGTTATACAAACGGTTGGCAACGAAGCTGACATTATCAATTAGCTCAGGGCGGTAGTTGGAAAAATTCGGGCTGTTGAGTGAAGATTCCATAGAAACTTGATTATACTCCGTTTATGTGGCATAGCAAGTAAAGTTTTCTGTGATCATTGTTTTGCTTTTTTAGACAATGGTACAATAGATGTACAAATGGGTAACAGCGAACAGATTCTGGTAATTATATTGTCGGCAACTTTGGCTATCTTTCTGATTTTAGGCATAGTGGCTCTAGTAAAATTAATTCAGATTCTCAATCATCTGAAAGTTATTTCAGAAAAAGCTGAAAAGTTAATAAATACCGCCGAGAACGTCGGCGAGTTCTTTCGCTATACCGCCGGACCAGCTGCTATCGTAAAACTGTTTTCAAATATTTCAGATGTTGTCTTCAAGCATAAGAAATCAAGTAAATCGGAGGAGCACGATGGTTAAGAAGCGTAACCTAGCAATTGGTGGGGTAATTCTGGCTGGCATTAGTTATGCGGCTGGCATATTAACAGCACCCAAAAGCGGACGCGAGACTCGCAAGGACCTCCGCCGGGCAGCCCTCAAGGCTAAAACTGAAGCCGAACGCAAGCTTAAGAGTGCTCATAGTGATTTGTCCGATCTGCTTGAAAAAGCCAATCAACAAATTGGTCGGTCTAAGGATAAAGTTTCGGGCGAGTTCAAGTCAGCAGTTGATCAAGCCGAGAAAATCCGCCAAAAAACTCGTGAGATATTATCAGCTATTCATGAGGGCGAAGCCGATGACAAAGACCTGCAAAAAGCCGTTGATGACGTCAAAAAAGCCGTCGCGCATCTAAAGAACTACATTGGCAAAACAGCCTAAGAATAACCACTCTAAGTCGCACGAGCAGCTGGGGCAGATGCTGCTTAATATCTACGAGTCGGGCTATATAGATAGAAATCAGGCCTATAAGATGAGTTTTATCAAAGGTGTCTTGGGTGGTCTGGGAGGTGTGATCGGTGCCACCATAGTAGTAGCCTTGATGCTCTGGCTATTGTCCTTCTTTCAGCATGTACCACTGATAAACAGAGTGGTTAATAATGTTCGCCATTCAATCCAGCAAAACACCAACTAGCGTTGTAATATAACCTGTACGTCTCCTCAGAAATGTGGTTTTGCTTTAGAATAAAGAGACAAAAGGGAAGATGAAAAGTACTCAACTGACGGCCAAGGACTATGTCCATTTGCATAATCACACCCAGTACAGCTTGCTGGATGGTTTAACTCGAGTTGACCAGTTAATGGACTATGTCACCGAGCAAGGTATGCCAGCCGTGGCTATGACTGACCACGGTACCTTGTCTGGTGCCATTGAATTTTACAAAGAAGCCATTAACCACGAAATCCAGCCGATTATAGGCATGGAAGCTTACGTTGCGGCTCGCAATCACACCGATAAAGACCCAACCAAAGACAAAAACCGTTATCATCTGATAATTTTGGCCACCAACAAAATCGGCTATCAAAACCTGATGCGACTCAGTACCATAGCCAATCTTGATGGCTTTTATTACTACCCCCGGATCGATCACGAATTGTTAGAAAAATATAACGAAGGCCTGATTATTCTAAGTGGCTGTATGGGTGGTGAAATTGGTGATGCTCTCAAGCAAAACCAATACAAACAAGCCCAAGAAATAGCCAAATGGTACAAGAGTGTTTTTGGTGATCGTTACTATTTGGAGGTACAAGACCATGGCCACCCCAAGAATCCAATGCACAACGCCGAGCAAGAGCAAGTCAACAATCAGGTTCTGGAGCTGGCCAAAGAACTAAAGATACCAGCTGTCGTGACTTGTGATGCTCATTATTTGCGGCACGAGGATCAAGAAGCTCACGAGATTTTATTATGCGTTGGCACCGGCTCATATCTGAGTGATGACAAACGCATGTCACTCAAGGATTTCCCTTTGCATGTTACTCCAGCCAACGAAGTCATCAGCCGCTGGGGTGTTGAACATCCGGAATTGATCACCAATACACGGACTGTCGCCGAGCGTTGCAACCTTGAAATTGACCTTGGCAATATTTTGATCCCTCAGTTCACCGTGCCCAAAGGCAAAACTGAGCGTAGCCATTTGCATGACCTAGTCTACCAAGGTCTGGCTTGGCGCTACGGTAACGTCGCTCGCAGTAAAACTGCTGACTTGAGCCAAGAGGCCGCCAAACAAAAATTGCCAGCCGAAGTGGTCGAACGGGCGGCTTATGAGTTAGGCGTTATCGATCAAATGAGTTTCAATGGCTATTTTTTGATCATTCAAGATTTTGTGAACTGGGGCAAGCAAAAAGGCATAGTCTTTGGTCCTGGCAGGGGTTCGGCTGCCGGTTCGATTATTTCCTATGCTCTTAACATAACTGAACTTGATCCACTCAAATACGATCTCTTGTTTGAGCGCTTCCTCAATCCCGACCGTATCTCGATGCCAGATATTGATATTGACATCCAAGATACGCGTCGCGAAGAAGTTATTAACTACTGCGTGAATAAATATGGCGCCGACAGGGTAGCCAATATTGTTACTTTTGGCCGCATGTTTGCTCGCAACGCCGTCCGCGATGTGGCGCGTGTGCTGCAAGTGCCCTACGCTGAAGCCGATCGCTTGGCCAAGATGATCCCACAACCGGTACAAGGACGCCACATTCCTCTCAAGAAGTCACTGGTAGATGACCAGGCTCTAAAAGCTGAATATGAATCAAATGAAACTGCCAAGACCGTGTTGGACCAGGCTATGCGATTGGAGGGCACAATTCGTAGCCATGGCGTCCATGCGGCGGGGGTGGTAATTGCACCGGACGATATAGTTAAGTTTGTCCCCTTGGAAATGGCTCAAAAGGGCGTGGTTGCTACCCAATATTCGATGGGGCCAATTGAAGAGCTCGGCTTGCTTAAAATGGACTTTTTGGGTTTGTCTAATTTGACTATCATCAAGAACGCTCTAAGGATAGTCAAAAAAGTTTACGACAAAAGTCTAAAGGTTGACGACATTCCCTTAGACGATGAAACTACCTTTAAGCTGTTTCAAGATGGCGGTACAACCGGCGTTTTCCAGTTTGAATCAGCCGGTATGAAACGCTATCTCAAGCAATTAAAACCCACTAAATTTGAGGACTTGATAGCCATGAATGCTTTGTACCGACCGGGTCCAATGCAATGGATTGAAGACTTTATAGCCCGTAAACACGGCGAAAAGGCCATTAGCTATACTCACCCAGCCATGGAACCGGCCTTAGCTAACACCTACGGTGTGATTGTTTACCAGGAGCAGGTCATGCAGATCAGTAAGGAGATGTGCGGCTTCACCGGTGGTCAGGCCGACAGCTTGCGCAAGGGCATTGGTAAGAAAATACCCGAGGTTCTGGCTAAATACCGCAACGAATTCATTGAAGGCGCTATCAAAACTGTCGGCGCGGACCGTGGTGACATGGAACGCTTCTGGAAGCAGTTGGAAGCCTTTGCTTCATATGCTTTCCCTAAAGCCCACGCGGCTTGCTATGCCTTGATTGCCTATTGGACGGCCTACCTCAAGGCTCACTATCCGGCAGCTTTCATGGCCGCATTGATGACCAGTGATTATGACAATATTGATAGATTGGCCATAGAAATTAACGAGTGTAAGAACTATGGTATTGAAGTTCTGCCCCCCGATATTAATGAATCGTTTTTGGAATTTGCGGTCGTACCAGGCAAACAGCAAATCCGCTTTGGCTTGCATGCCATCAAAAACGTTGGTGCTAACGCGGCCGAGGAAATCATACGTGTTCGCGAGGAAGTTGGCAGTTTCGATAGTCTCGAAACCTTCTTTGGTAGCGTTAATGTTCGTACGGTAAATAAAAAGTCGCTCGAAAGTCTTATCAAAGCTGGGGCTTTCGATAGTTTCGGAGAACGTGGTATGTTGCTTGCCAATCTGGATGTTTTGAGCGCCTACGCGACTAAACTCCAAAAAGATGCCGCTAGCGGTCAAACCGATCTGTTTGGCGACCAGCTTGAGGCTGCTCAGGTCAAAGCTACGCTTGCCCTTAATAGGGATGTCGTACCAGTTGCTCAAGCCGAACAGTTGCTTTGGGAACGTGAACTACTAGGTGTTTATCTCAGTCAACACCCACTCGATGAATATCAACAGTTTTTGGCCCAGAAAACTACGCCAATCAACACTATAAAGAGAGCCGATGATAACAAGACGGTTACGGTTGGTGGTAACATTACCGATGTTAGAGAAATAGTCACCAAAAATGGTCAAAAAATGGCTTTTGTTAAACTTAGCGATCAATTTGGCGAAATTGAACTAATTTTATTCCCCAAAGCCTATGACAAACAAAAAGATTTGATAGTACGCGACCGGATAATCCTAGCCAAGGGCAAGGTCAATACCAAAGACCGGGCTGGCAATGCTACCGACGAGATCAAGGTTCTGGTTGACCATGTTAAAGCCGTCGATCTAGACGATGCCAAAAAAATTAAATCAACCAAAAAAGCGCCGACCAAAACTCCCGAAAAAGTTGAGCCTGCAAACCAGAGAATCTATGTCAGACTAGTTAGTAGCAACGATGAGGATCAGCTTAAATCCTTGAAGCGCACTATTGACGAGTACCCCGGTGAAACAGAGGTAGTTTTAGTGATTGGTGATCAACAGAAACAAATAATCCGACTGCCTAACAAGATTGACCACAAGCCAGGCTTGGAAGAACTGATAACTGTTGTTGGCAAAGAGCACGTCAAGTTGCAATAAGAGTCTTAGCGGATGAAACCGGTGGTTTGGCTAAGGAATATGCCTAGCAAAACCAAGCTAACCAACAACGAATCCCAGGCTGGGTGATGTAAGACAAACTTTTCGCTATCCCGAATCAAATGCCTGATTCTGGCAGAATATTTAATGAGCAAAGCACCAATGGCCAGTCCGCTCAACATGGTGGCAGCAAAGGCAGTCCATGGCGCGTGTCCGCTGGATAGGTTCTGAACTCGGGCGATCTGTTGAGTAGCTGGTTCCTTAACGGGTTGATCGGAACTAACTGGCTTAACGGCTGGTGTTTCAGTTTTGGTGGTTGGCGCCTGGGTCGGTGCAGCTTGAACTGGTTTGGTTGGTGTTGGCGCAACAGCTTGGGTGGCTGCTAATACTTGCGGTTTGCCGTACATAGCCACTACCACCGTTTCTGGACCGCTACTATTGAAGTTGTCACTATTGGCGTAGCCAAAGCCAACATCACTAAAAGCGCTGTCTAGCAAGTTATCGCGGTGCGAAGGGCTATTCATCCAGCCAGTCACGGCGTCGTTACTATTATCAAAGCCGTAGGCCAGGTTTTCACCAGCTTTAGTGTATTTATAGCCGGTTGCTTGGATAAAAACCCAGGGTTCTTGGCCGTCGGGTGTGTTATGAGACCAATAGTTGCGTTTTACCATGTCATTGGCTTTGGCCTGGGCCGCCGCCGTCAGATCACCGTTTATATTTAGGCTGGCCACACCATTTTGATCACGCTGGGTGTTAGTAGCACTCAGCAAAGCATCGCTACTCATGCTAGTGGCATAGGCCAAAACATGGCGCTTGATCATTGGCTGAGCAAAGCTGGAAAATAGAACTACCACTAACATCACCAACATCGGAATATAAGGCCAATAATGGCGATGTTCGTGTTTGAGGATAGATTTTGGTTTTATGCGCCCAGTATGCCTGTGGGCTTTTGTTGGCATAAGCTTATTGTAACACATTTTTGCACTTGGATGCAGTGCAAGGAAGCCACGAGGAATGAGCGAAACGTACTCTGCAGTACGGTGAGCGAATAACAGAGGCCGCTGACGTAGCAATGCGCCAAGAAGCCGGCAGAGTTAGGTGCTTTGCATCTAAGCAGTCCGGCTGGTGCGAAGATGTGGACCTATTAAGCGTAAGTGGTAAAGCGCAATGGCCGCAGCGCTGGCAACATTAAAAGATTCTTTCTTGCCCTGCATAGGGATCTCCAGAACTTGGTCGCACAGACCCAGAACGGACTGTGCTAAGCCGTCTACCTCGTTACCCACAATAACAGCTATATCAGCCTCACTCTTGTAGCTATTGAGAGGTGTAGACTTATTAGTTTGCTCAAGCGCAGCTACCCTGTAACCTTGTTGTTTTAAGTCTGAAATTAGGGTTGTGATGTCTTGCTGATGAAGCCAGGCTTGAGTCTTTTCGGCTCCTAGAGCTGTTTTATGTATCTGCTTGGTCTGCGCCAAAGCCAGATGCGGCAATCTCTGATCATCAGGCGAAATGGGATAGGGTGTATAACCAGTCAGAAAAACTTTCTCAACCCCGAAACCATCGGCTGTCCTCAGCAATGAGCCGACGTTATGACAGCTACGAAGGTTATGGGCAATCAAGACAATGCGTTTCATGCCTCAATTGTATGCACTTTTAGGCTTTTACAAAATTAATCTGGTTTTACCAATCTATATGCTTACGTTTATAATGAGTGTCAATGTCTCAAGATGCCCGCCGTGATGAAGAAGCCAATGCCCAGCGCCGTGCCCAAATTCTGAATTTGGCTTATTTTGATACGTCGGCGGTAGTTAACAAGCAGCTTTATAAAGACATTCTGACCAATCCCGAGCTCTATGACCTCAAGGTCATACCTCTTAAGTCTGATGAACATAATATTTTATTCGGCATAACTAACACCACCTCGCAGCAAACCATGACTAATTTGCGCCACCGTTTCCCGGATCAACAGATTAGTTTTGCCTTGATTTCTGATGCTGGCTTTAGAGACTACATGAAGCTATACGATCCACCGAAAGCTGTCGTCTATCAAAATATTTCCATTGAGCGGACCACTAACCAAGGGCAGGTAGACCAAGTATCGGCAGTACTTGCACAGGTCAAAGCGGCTGATATGCTGGCCTACCTAGTGCAACAAGCTCATCGTTTGAACGCTTCAGACATACATCTGGAGTCACAGCGCACTTTCGCGCAGGTCCGTTTTAGAATTGACGGTGTTCTGCATAAGATTGCCCGGCTAGAACCTGACAAGTACCGAGTTTTGATTTCTGCAATTGCCAGTGCCGGCAATGTTTCGACATCGGCTCAAGAAGCCCAACAGGGTCATGTCTCACAAACTGTCGAAATGAGCGATGGCGCTTCGGTAGACGTTAATCTGCGTCTTGAAACCGTACCAACCATTAACGGCATGGACGTAGTTATGCGCCTTTTCAATATGGACCAGTCAATGTACAACTTGGATCGTTTGGGTTTGTCGCCCAGTGAGCGTCAGATTGTTGACGATATCATCGCCAAACCCAGCGGCCTGGTCTTAGTTGTCGGGCCAACCGGATCTGGTAAGACTACAACGCTTTATTCCATGCTCAACATGCTCAATTCCGAGGAGCGCAAGATCATAACTATCGAGGATCCGGTTGAGTACCAGTTTGAGGGCATTACTCAGATCTCAGTCACTTCGCAAAGTTCGCAGGAGACTAACTTTGCCGAGAAACTTCGCGCCGTGCTAAGGCTTGACCCAGACGTCGTGATGGTTGGTGAGATCCGCGACCCCGATACCGCTAAAACTGCTTTGCAGGCGGCCCTGACTGGACATTTGGTACTGTCGACCTTTCACGCTGGTTCGGCTGCTGCGGCACTCACCCGCTTAGTGGATATTATTGGCCAAAACCCGCTGTTTGTGTCGGCTATTCGCCTAGTTATGGCCCAGCGTTTGGTGCGCCGGCTGGACGATGCTACCAAACAGCCTTACACGCCAGACATTGCCGTTGTTGGCAAGATCAAACAAGTCCTCGATACCTTGCCACCGGGAACCGACAAACCAAATCTGACCAACCTACAGCTCTATAAACCTGGCAGTTCGGCTGACAACCCGTTTGGCTACAAGGGCCAAGTTGCTTTGCGCGAACAGTTCCTGATGAGCGGCAAGATTGGCGAGCTTTTGAGCAGTGGTAAATCCTCGTCAACCCAAGACATAGAAGATGCTGCCATTGCTAGCGGTATGCGCACAATTCTGCAAGACGGTATTCTGAAAGTTCTAGCTGGCGAAACCACCATCGAAGAAATCTACCGCACTGTTGGCTAAACTATAACCTTGGCAATGCTTGGCACTAGGCGTTTGTCAAGGACGCTGGGGATTATGCAATCGGCTGTAGGTTTCGCAACCAAGCTAGCTATAACTTCGGCCGCGGCAATTTTGTGCTGATCAGTAATCTTATTGACTCTATTATCTAGCGCTCCGCGGAAGACACCCGGGAAGGCCAGAGCATTATTGACTTGATTAGGGAAGTCGCTGCGGCCGGTGGCCATGACAGCCACACCTGCTTTCAGTGCAATATCGGGCATAATCTCAGGTACTGGGTTGGCCATGGCAAAAATAATCGGGTCTTTTGCCATAGTTTTTATCATTTTAGCCGTTAACAGTCCGGCCTTAGACACGCCGATGAATATATCAGCGCCTTTCATAGCATCTTCCAGTGAACCACTGACATTTTTTGGATTAGTGAACTTTAGTAGTTTCTTCTTTTCGGAATTTAAATCTTTGCGGCCACGACTGATTATGCCTTGGCTATCGACAATTAAGATCTCTGGCTTGGCATATAGATTTAATAATTTCATAACTGCAGTACCGGCCGCGCCGGCGCCAACACAAACCACCCGACATTTTCTCAGGTCCTTACCAGTAACTTTGGCTGCGTTAATAAGCCCGGCCAGGACAACAATGGCCGTGCCATGTTGGTCATCGTGCATTACTGGAATATTGAGAGCGGCTTTAACACGGTCCTCAACTTCAAAACAAATCGGCGCGGCAATATCTTCTAGATTGATACCGCCAAAGCTGGGCGCAATAGCTAGTACTGTTTTGACTATTTCATCGGCTGAATGAACATCTAGGATAATCGGCACAGCATCAATGCCAGCAAAATGTTTGAACAACATAGCTTTACCTTCCATAACGGGCAAAGCGCCATACGGCCCAATATCGCCAAGACCCAAAACAGCTGAGCCGTCACTGATCACGGCTACGCTGTTTCCTAACCAAGTATAATCACGGGCCTCCTTGGGATGTTCAGCCACGTAGCTAGAAACCGCGGCCACACCAGGTGTGTAATAAGTGCTCAACTTGTCTTGGCTGTCCAATTTGTCCTTTAATACAACAGCAATTTTGCCCTTCAGTTGTTTGTGTTTTTTTAACGCCTCTTTCCTATAATCCATTACCTAATCATAGCTTATTGATGGGCTCGCTCATAGAGAGTAAGCTATAAAAAGAGCGGAGGTAAAATGACAAACAATCTAGAGATTATCACTGAAGCATTACATGATCGCGATGATATACGCGTGGCGCATGTGCACAATAAAGTTTTTCTGAATCCGACTGGGTTTGATGAAATACCTGGCCAGGATGTCACTTTTTCGGTCGCACCGATTGAGCCGATCTATAAAGCAAAACAATTAAATGAATTGAGTCAGTCGTTGGTTCCAGGACTTGAGCCATCATACGAGACACAGACGCGTAAGCTTACGTTTGGTGGCTTGATTTTGGGTCGACAAGAGTTTGATGAACCGGTAGGAAAAATTAAAGTTCGTGGTGTGTTTGAATTTGACCCGGAAAATCCTCCAATTGTGATAAATGATCAATTAGGTTTTGCTTTCGAGGCTGTGATTGAACGGTTCATAACGGTTCGTCTTTTCCCAGATGTTTTGCTAGCTAAAGAGTATGGCAACCAGCAAGGACAGGGTAAAACAGTGACTACGGCTTATTGGGGGCAACGAGAGCTTAGAAAAGCCAAAATAGCATATAGGCAACAATCTGAGCCCGGTGTCATAGCGCTAAACGCTTGAAAAAATCTTTAGAGTAAGGTAGAGTGTTCAGGTTATGCAATCTGTTATTAGCAAAATTGAGGACAAGTACCGCAAGAAGCAAGTCGTAGACGTTAGGTCTGGCGACACTGTTAAAGTGCATCAGAAAATTCGCGAGGGCAGTAAAGAGCGTATTCAGATCTTCCAAGGCTTGGTCATCCGTACTGACCGCAAAGGTAGCCATACTAGCCGCATTACCGTTCGCCGTATTGCTAGTGGTGTTGGCGTTGAGAAAAGCTTTTTATTACACAGTCCTTTGGTAGTTAAGATTGACGTTACCAAGCGTAGCAAAGTGCGCCGTAATTACCTGACGTACATGCGTGAGCGCACTGGCAAATCAGCCCGTCTAACCGGCCTAGACTTTGACGCTCAATCTGTAAATGATGTCCGCGACGAAGAAGCCGAGAAAGCTGAGCAAGAAGCCAAAGAATTAGCCGCCAAACAGCACGAGATTGAAGCTGCTAAGAAAGCTGAAGAAGATGCCAAAGAAGAAGCTAAAGCCGAAGCCGCTCTAGCCGCCCACGATCAGGCTGCCAAATCTGAGACCAGCGAAGAAGAATAGAAAAATTTAGTGCTAGAATAAACCCATGCGGGTTGTTGGTATAGATGAAGTTGGACGCGGTAGTTGGGCCGGTCCTTTACTTGTAGTTGCTGCCCGTGCCAAACAAGTCTTGCCAGACGGATTGGCCGACTCCAAAGTTTTATCCAGAAAAAAGCGCGAAGAACTTTTTGAACCAATAGTAGAATGCTGCGATCTTGGCGAAGGCTGGGTCCAACCGGAGGAGATCGATAAAATTGGTATAACCCGTGCTTTGCGCTTGGGCGTCAGCCGGGCCCTAATGGCGCTAGGTACGTTGGTAGATGAACATATCATCATGGACGGTCTGATCAATTACTGTCCAGCCGAATTTGTAAATGTAAAGACGATGGTTAAAGCCGACGCAACCCAGCCAATCGTCAGTGCCGCTAGTATCTACGCTAAAGTTAAACGCGACCAACACATGACTAGGCTGGCGCAGTTCTACCCCGATTATGAATTCGATAAACACGTCGGTTATGGCACTAAACTACACTTACAATTACTGCAAAAACACGGCGTCAGCCAAGTTCACAGACGTTCATATAAACCAGTCAAGGCATTACTAGCATGACAACTTTTGTTAGTGGTCGCCAGGCAGAGGCGGCAGCCGCCCAATATTTAAAAGACCAGGGTTTCAAAGTGCTAGACCAGAATTGGCGGACCCGCTGGTGCGAGATTGATATAGTTGCCCAAAAGGCCAAAACTATCTATTTTGTCGAGGTTAAATACCGAAGATCAGATGCTTTTGGTGGTGGCTTAGACTACATTACACCTAAAAAGCTAGAGCAAATGACTTTTGCAGCCGAAATGTGGGTCAGCCAGAACCGTTGGTCTGGAGACTATCAATTATCGGCACTGGAGGTTTCAGGTGCTGACTTGCAAATATCTAATTTTGTGACAGATTTATAATATGTCAGAGAAGAACTTGATTCGTAGCTCGACTAATGTCCTATGTGAAGTAGATGGACAGATATTATTAAGCCGCCGTCAGAATACTGGTTGGGAGGACGGCAAGCTTTGCTTGCCTGGTGGACATATAGAAGCTGGCGAGACGCCGCGGCAAGCTGCGGCCCGTGAAGTTCAAGAGGAGCTTGGTTTAGAAATACCGGAGGAGCGATTTATATTTTATTGCGTGGCTGCTCGCAAGAGTACAGCAGAGTACGTCGCTTATGAATTCAAACTTAGTCTTGAAGCAAATGAAGAGCCTATCAATAACGAACCCGAACTGTGTTCTGAATTAGTAAGGGTAGATCCTAATAATTTACCCAAAGACGTAATCGAAGATTTCAGAATAATTATTGAGGATGGTTATTTGGGACGTGAGCCGTATCTGGAGATAGGTTACGTTTGATTTTTGAAAAAGGTTTTCACCTCTTTGAGGGCACGCTCTTTCCAGGCAATTTGAATATCCAACAATTCTAGGCCTTGATTGTATGAACGCTCAAAGGCGATTGATAAGCGCGGTTTAAAAAACTCTTTGTATTCTTTTATAAAACTTTTCTCACTGAAAACCCTGGCAGTATAAATCGGCATTCTGTAAAAACTAAGGTCGGTACCTAGATTTTCCTCTAGCCAGTTCCAATTTTGTTTGGTCCATTGCCAAGCTAGCTTTTTAGCATAGCGATTCATAAATGAGTAGGCTATCCAGTAGGCCACGTCCTGCAGGCGCACATCATCCGAAGTTATCATGCCCAGAGCTCGCTTAATAAGCTCAGGCTGATTGAAGCCAGTTATAGCAGCACATAAAGTAGTACGCTCTTCACTATGGGTTGAGTTATTGTGCAAGGCCACCAGCTTATCAAACTCAGCTTTGCCACCAAGTCTGGCGACAGTACCAAAAACCGTACCGCGCAGATCCGGGTCAATATCAATGCCGCGTTTTACTTGGGTTGGCGAAGCTGTAACTCGAAGTTCTGGCGCCACGTCTTCTGGATGTTTAATTTTCTTAAATAGATCAAAACATTGTTTGACCACTTTGGGTTCGTCAGAATTGGCAGCCAGACTCAGAATGATGGGCCTGAGTAACTTATCAAAATGACTATCCGTCTTTTTCTGCTGCCAGCCGAGCCGCTTGAGTTGAGAAGCTACTAATCGCAGAATAAATGGCTTCATGTCATCACGCAAAGTTTCATCATCCATTGTCAACCTAAGTGAACCAATTGCTCCAGCAATTGTGTCCCAGACGGCGTAGTTGTCCTCTTCGGCAAAATGGCTCAGGAAATGCAGCGCGTCAACCGTGTCATTGCTGCCGGCTTTGGCGTTTTCGAACAGATCAGAGATGATGCCCAGTCGATCTTCTGGCTGCATATGGCCTTTTTGGATTTGATCACCCAATCGTTCGAGTTGCGTAGCGTTATAGGCCACTCGGTAGAAACCACTTTGTCCGACATTAAATTTGAGCTGCCGTGTTTCCGGTACACGGAAATCTTTGTTTGATGCTTCTAGTGTTGCTGGTATTTCTGGCGTTAATGCCTGAAGGGGTACGGGCCAAAGTTGATCTGGCAGTTTCTTGTGAGCTGGGTTAGCAAAGAAACGACTTTGGCCCAGGCTGATTTGATTGTCGCTAATATTAGCAGCTAGCAACGGAAAACCTGGTTGCGTAGTCCAGGCTTGCATAAACTCTTTGACCGGCTTACCGGATACTTCTTCTAAACTGGCCCAGAGATCCACAGTGTCAGTATTGGCGTATTGATGTTTGTTCAAGTAGTGCCTAAGCCCACCCTGAAAAACATCGTGACCCAAATACTTTTCCAACATATGAATAACACTGGCGCCTTTGCTGTAACTAATGGCGTCAAAGATAGTACGAATTTCATCCGGATGATTAACCGTCACCTCGATCGGATGCGTGTGCTCTAGAGCATCGAGCTTCAAGGCCTGTTGTTGTTCGTCTACCAGGAACTGCGTCCAGACATGCCAATCGGGGTATAGGTGATCGACTGCCAGATACTCCATCCAGCTGGCAAAACCTTCATTCAGCCACAGGTCGGTCCACCAGCGCATGGTAACTAAGTTGCCAAACCATTGGTGCGTGAGCTCGTGTGCGACTACCAAGGCTACGTATTGTTTACTGGCAAGAGTTGAGTTTTTAGGGTCGACCAACAGAGCTTGTTCGCGAAAAGTTATGACACCCCAGTTCTCCATAGCGCCGCTGGCAAAGTCCGGTAGTGCCACAAAATCACACTTGGCCAAAGGGTAGGGAATAGCAAAATAATCATTATAAAATTCCAGACATTTTATGGCCGTTTCGAGCGCAAAGTCGGTCGAGCCTACATTGTCTGGCGTGGCGTAGGTGCGCACCACTACGCCGTCTTTTGTTTTGGCCTCTTTGTAGCCCAGCTTACCAATAATAAAGGCCAGCAAGTATGTTGACATTTTTGGGGTGGTTTCAAAGCTAGTCGTGGTTAGCTTACCCTCTGTCTCTTCGGTTTTTACTGGTGTATTAGAGAGGACAACTTCGCCCTTTTTAGTTGTCAGACTCAGATCAAAAGTCGCCTTAGCTTCTGGCTCATCAATACAAGGGAAAACCTCGCGGGCGTGATGGCTTTCAAACTGGGTAGCGATCAGCTTTTCTTGTTTGCCCTTGTATTCAAAGAGGCAAGGGTAAATACCATTCATTTGACGGGTAATCTTGCCGGAAAACTCCAATCTGATGGTATAGCTACCTGGATATAACATCGCTTTACTGTGCAGCCGAACTTCTTCATAAGCTTTATGCACGTTTAAACGTTCAATTTTTTGCTCTTGGTCGCCTTTGCGGTCATGACGTACTACATGAACATTCTTGATTTTGAGTCCACTCTGATGAAAGGTTAATCTTTGTGATGGTCTGCCAATTTTTTGCCCGGCAATAATAACCTGACCAGAAAAAACCATTTTTTCTTTATCTATCGCCAAATCTAAGATGTAGTGTCTCGGCTGGAACTGTTCGTACAGCCTTTTTACCTTTTTGGTCATTACCTATATTCTACACAAACATTACAGAACTTCCTTAATGTGGTATAATAGTCTAAATGTCTAACCCCGAGATTGGAATTGATCCAAGAAATCCGCTAGAACCTGCTGTTGACTCAAAGCGTTTAATGCTTTGGCATAATTGCGTCGAGAGGTTATTGAGTTTTGCTAGTGTCAATAATTTCACATCTATTCATGAGATTGTTAGGGGAGCCATGTATAGTGGTGTCGAGTTGGGCCTACAAGACTATGCTGGGTATAACGAGAAACTTGGGGTTCTGGCAAGCTATGATAGCGAAGGCTCTGACTACTTAGTGTCCAATTATATTACCAGAGCAGGCCAATTTGGTTCTGTAACCCTCGCCAGCCACTATGACCTGAGGTACCGTGATGATGGGGTAAGTTATAACCTAGATCCATTAAGTCGTTTCAGTTGGTCACTCAGACGGGCACATGAAGAAGATATTATTGCGCCTCAAGAGGGTACACCGCTTCAGCCTCTAGAGGAGCAAATCTGTAGAGATCTGGATGATGATTTTGCAGCCATAAAATACTATCATTTTGAGAAAGTAGTAAGTCTAATCTCTCGAGGGATGGATCTTGTCGGTAGTAGTTTGACAAAGCCATCTTAAGCAGTTAGAATTTACTCTGTACTAGTCGGCCAGCAGGTCGACTTTTTTCATGAAATATAGGAGAAATAATGGATTTAGACATCAAACAATTAGCCCTAGCGGTTAAAACAATTGCCGAGGAAAAAGACTTGCCAGAAGACGTCGTGCAGGAGATTGTCGAACAAGCTCTGGCAGCGGCTTTTCGACGCGACTACGGTGACCGCGAGCAAGAAGTCCGAGTCACCATGAACCTAAATAATGGTGAAGTTGATGCTTATGTTAGCAAGGAAGTTGTCGATGAAGTCGACGATGAGCATATGCAGATTAGCCTAAGTCAGGCTCAGGTTATGAAGAAGAATGCCAAAGTTGGTGACGTAATCGAAGTTCACCAAAAGGTTGAATCATTTGGCCGCGTGGCTGCCCAGACTGCCAAACAGGTTATCTTGCAGCGCTTACGTGAAGCTGAGCGCGAAATCATCATGGAAGAATATGAGGACAAAATCGGCACGATAGTTAACGGTATCGTGGCTCGGGTTGAAGGCAATATCGTCCGGGTTGATTTAGGTAAAGCTCAAGGCATTATGCCCAGAAGCGAACAAATTCAATCTGAGCGTTACTATCCCGGCCAGCGTCTAAAGATCTACTTAAAAGACGTCGAGCGTGGTTTCCGCGGCCCGCAATTGGTGGTATCGCGCGGTAATCCACAATTTATTGAGCTACTCTTCAAAGCCGAAGTCCCAGAAATGGAAAATGGTGCGGTTGAAATTAAAAGCATCGCCCGTGAGGGCGGCGTTAGGTCAAAGATTGCCGTCGCCAGTAGTGTCCCAGGCGTTGACCCAGTTGGTACCTTTGTTGGTGGCCATGGCACACGTGTTAATGCTGTCATTAGTGAAGTTGGCGAACAGGAGAAGATCGACATTGTGGTCTGGAGTGATGACCCGATTGCGTATATCAGTAATGCCTTAAGCCCAACCAAGGTTACCAAGGTGGTTTTGGATGAGAAGAATAAAAAAGCCAAAGTCATCGTGCCAGAAGATCAGTTGAGCATTGCCATTGGTAAAAGTGGTCAGAATGTCCGTTTGGCCAGTAAGTTAACCGGCTATGAGATTGACATAAACTCTGAGCAAGCTGCTCCAGAGCCAGCCGCCGAACCAAAAGCCAAAGTAGTTGTCCCAAAGATCAAGAAAAAGGAACAATTGGAAAGTTCTCTGTTGGAAGCTATCGAAGAACACGGTACAGAAGAAACTAAATAACTAACAAAGTTAGTTGACGTTGTAGCCACAAACTACTATAATAGTTTGGTTTTCTTAAAAGAGGTTTAAAGTGCCAGAGTTTAGTGAGCGCGCATCTTCTTATCGAGAGATGTACAAGAATTGGGAAGAGCTACAAGAGCTAGCTACTGACCCAGATTTAGCCGAAGTAGTATCTGAAAGTATTGATACTGCAGTCTTGGCTATGGATTCACTAGCGCCACAAGCAGAGCCCGACTTTATAGCTGCCCTTGAGCCGCCTGTTACACCTGAGACTCTCGAGACAATACGCAAGATTGAAAATCTGCGTAACACCAAGCCTTATAAAGACGGCTTAATTAGCGAAGAAAGTATTCAAGCCCGTTTGGCTGCTTTACCACGAAGCGAACCTTACCCTGAAGACGACACAAAGTTTGCCAAAGCTTACTGGGTTGGTAAACATTTTGCATCTAAGGTAGGCAAACTGTCGATTATTCAAAGGGATACCGAAACATCTGCCCCGCAACCCGAGACAACAGCTCAACCAGTTGAGCCTGAACCCGGCGCACCAGAGCAAGAAAGTAACCGAACACCGCTAAAAGTTGTGGTCTACAAAGGCAATAATGTTTTGTTAGTCGGCAATAAACCAATGCCACTTAGTCGGCGAATGGGAGGGGGCACTAGTTCTGTTGAAGACGAGACGTTTGTTGAGGAATGCCGGCTGCGCGCAATTGAGTATATCGCCGACCATCCCAATGAACCGCTTCGAGCCAAAGACATTTGGGATCACGCAACACTAGGTATCAAGGAATTTTATAGTATGACTTGGCAAAATTACATAGGTGATTTCCTACGTGATGACCTCGTGTACAAAGGACAGCCTCTTATAAACGTCGATAAAGTTCAACCGCGCCTAATAATGTACAGTCTGGGCGATTTTGATTTGAAATTTGAACATATTGAGGAAGCTTATGATGATGTCCTTCTGGGCATCGCTAAATTGCCCAATGGCCAAACAATGGGCGGTAAAGTTGCACTGGCCTTCCAGCTTTTACTAAAGGCTACCCAAGACAAACCACTTATCACGAACGATTTGGTTAAATTTGGAGTCTATACCACGAGCGAAATAGCAAAACGCAAAGATGGTAAATATATATTGAGTTCTACAACAGGCTCTATCATGTCTGCTTTGAGAGAAAAGGGCTTGGGTGATCTATATGAATTGGTATCTGTAAGAACCGATGATAAGCGTCCGGGCAAAGGTACCCGTACCGAGCCAGGCTATTACTTGCGAGAAAAGGTATCCGATGGCGCTGTTAAGGCACCGATTGAAGCCGATGAAGAAGCACCTGAGCATGAGTTGACACTTCGTAAAGGCGCCTTGCTGACACAATATTTCAATGACCGTGGTCGGCTGTTGGAGCATCTCGGCATACCAGCCATTCCGGAGGAGGTTGTCGAGGCGTTTGAAAATGCTGACATTCAGTTTGATTCACGCCGACGTCCAGCCACACAGCAAGAGATTGACGCTAGGCGCACCCGCGTTTACGCTATTTTGAGTAACGCCGTTCGGCCAGAAAACCTTACTGAACTACTAGATAGTTTTGAGGTCGGTGATCCCAGGCTCGGTCTGATTGATTATGTTTACGACAGGTTAAATGATGAAGCTACTCGGCCGGTTTTTGAAGCGGCTTTAAGAGCACGCGGGCGTAGGATATTCGTAAATGATATCGGCAACCAGCCAACAGTTTTCTGGGGAGTTGCTTACGATTTTGATGATGGCCGAGAGCCGGTACAACTACAGCTAAATTACGAAGTTAATGCGACTGACAGCACTCGTCATGGAGCTACATTTGAGTCAGAAGATGACGAAGCCGAGATCTTAGAAAAACGAGCTCAGTACATCGCTGAACAAGCCGCTAAAGAAAGGCTTAAAAAGGCGCAGCAACAAGCCGAAAAAGAACAAGCCTTGGCTGAAGCTACCCCAAATCCAGTGGCCACAGCGCCGGTTCCTGAACAACAACCAAGCCAAACCGAAAAAGACAGCAAACGAACAGCTAAAAAAGCCAGCAAGCGTGCCCAAAAAAGTAGCGAATCCAACGGTGAATGGGAGAAGGATTGGCGACACAAAATTGGTGAAACTATCTCTCAATTAGAAGAAGAGGGTCTAATGGTAGAAGGGACGATCTCTGCCCGTAACGCTCGGCTAAAGGGTAACAGCACAATATTTGGCACCAAAACCAATATGGAACGGTTGCAAACAGCTGGGCTATTAAGTCTTGATACGGCCGATGTTTATGAGACGCCTGTCACAGCTGAAAACATGATAGCTATGAAGTTGTACAATAATTCTAGACACGAGCTAGGTAAAGGAAGTCCGCGCCAGAAAAAAGCCGTTGAAATTGTCAAACAGTGTGTGGAGAGCTACTTCGCGGCTCATCGTCAAGCATCCGAGACCTAAAAGTCGTATAACAGATTGGATTAGCACTCTTGACCTTTGAGTGCTAAATGATATTATGGATGTAGCGGTTTTCTAAAATCACTGCTAGGGTAGGAATCATAAATATGCCTAATTCAAACGAATTTCAAGATTTCAACAAAAACTTAACCGACAATGCTATTTCTAGCCTAAAGCATGCCGACGCCATTGCTCGCAGTTTTGGCAGCAGTTACGTGGGCACAGAGCATCTGTTGTTGGGTGTTTTGGCTCAGCCAGGTAGCCTGGGTGCAAAGTTTCTAAGCAATGCTGGCATCACGCTGGATCGAGCACGTTTAGTTTTGAATCTGACCCCCAAAACTCTAGTTATTAATATGGGCGCTAAAGGCTTGAGCGAAACGGCCAAGCTGACTCTAAAAATGGCGACCGAAATTTCTCAGGATTTCAATCAGGACGTGACTGGCACTGAGCACATTTTATACAGTATTTTGAGCCAAAAGAACGCACGTGCTACCAAGTTACTCAAGGACATGAATGTTGACGTTGATTTTCTAACAAACGAGCTAGAACAGTTCCTCAACCGTCAACAATTTGATGGCGAGAGCGAGGCCTCAACCGAACACCGTCGCCGTGGCGGCAAACAACGTAAGACGGCGCTGGACTTTTTTGGCACCGACTTAACAGCGCAAGCGAAACAAGGCAAACTTGACCCCGTAGTTGGCCGTGAACCGCAAATTCGTCGTTTGGTTACTATTCTTAACCGTCGTACCAAGAACAATCCAGTTCTAATTGGCGAACCGGGTGTTGGTAAGACTGCCATTGTTGAGGGCCTAGCCCAACGCATAGTATCCGAAGAAGTACCGGATAGCTTGCTAGACAAGCGTTTAGTGATGCTTGATTTGGCCGCTATGATTGCCGGTACAAAATACCGCGGTGAGTTTGAAGAACGACTTAAAAAGGTCATGGGTGAACTAGAAAACGACAACCGCAGTATCGTCTTCATTGACGAGCTGCATCTGATTGTTGGAGCTGGCGCTGCCGAGGGCGCCATGGACGCTGGTAACATTCTAAAACCAGCTTTAGCCCGTGGTAAGATCCAGCTGGTCGGCGCCACTACTACTGCCGAATACACTAAACACATAGAGAAAGATGCGGCTCTGGAACGGCGTTTCCAGCCCATACAAGTACCTGAAGCAACTTTGCCTGAAACCATTGCTATCTTAAAAGGCCTACGCAAACATTACGAGGATTTCCATAACGTAAAAGTCAGTGATGAGGTCTTAGAAGATACGGCTGTACTGGCCAAACGCTACGTCAACGACCGTTTTATGCCTGACAAAGCCATCGATCTTTTGGATGAAACGGCGGCTTATCTAAAAGTCGACAAAGGTAAAACTCCACCAGAAATTCGCAAACTGCAAAAGGAACTCCAATTGGTTAATATCCAAAAGGATGACGCGGCTGACAACCAGGATTATGAACTGGCCGCCAAACTCAAACAGCGTGCTATCCAGATCAACGAAGACCTCAAGAAACTCAAGAAAAATGGCAAGATTCAAAAGAAAATTGTCATGACTAGTGAGGATGTAGCCGATGTAGTGGCTAGGATGACTGGCGTACCGGTAACTAAAGTTATCAGATCAGAAGCCAAGTATTTACTGAACCTAGAAAAGAATATCTCCAAGTTTGTGATTGGCCAGGATGAGGCCGTTGCCGCTGCTTCCAAGGCAATTAGGCGCAACCGGACAGGCATCGGTGCTTCCGGCCGTCCAATCGGCTCATTCATATTCTTGGGACCAACCGGTGTTGGCAAGACCGAATTAGCGCGAGTCTTGGCTCGTGAATTCTTTGGCAGCGAAGACGCTTTGGTAAAAATCGACATGAGCGAGTTTGGCGAACACCACACCGTGGCTCGTTTAGTTGGCGCACCAGCTGGCTACGTCGGTTACGACGATGGTGGCCAATTAACAGATAAAATCCGCCGGCAACCCTATAGCTTAGTCTTGTTTGATGAGATCGAAAAAGCTCATCCAGAAGTTTTCAACATGCTACTCCAGATCCTAGAAGACGGTGTCCTGACCGATGCTAAAGGTCGCAAGATTGATTTTAGTAACACCATTGTCATCATGACCAGCAACATCGGCGCTGATAAGCTTCAGAAGGAAGCCGATCTTGGCTTTCATGCCCAAGACAATACGGATCTTGACGATTTAGAACAGATGCATGAAGCCAATAAGGATAAAGTCCTGGATTCTCTCAAGAAAACCATGCGTCCCGAGCTACTCAACCGTATCGATAAAGTGATTGTTTTCAAAGCCCTCAGCCGCCCAAATGTTTTGAAGATCTTGGACCTTCAACTCGATGAGCTGCGCCAACGCTTGGTTAAGCACGGCATTGGCCTGGAGATCACCAAAGCTGCCAAAGATTATTTACTAACTAACGGTTATGATGCCAAAAATGGCGTACGGCCGATGCGTCGACTAATCCAGGACACCCTAGAAGATCACATTGCTCTGGAACTTTTGGACGAAAAACATGAAAAGGGTCATATCGTTAAGGTCAACGCTGATAAAAACGATCTAAAATATGCCCTCGTCACTGAGTAAACTGCTAGAATAGCAATATGAAAGATAGCCTGAAAAAGGTTGTTTCACTACTAACTAGTTTAGCTCTGATTGCCGCGGTGGTATTGGTATGGTGGCAACACTGGGCTATTTATGATTGGTGGCGTCTGCGTGGTTACCAACCGCCAGCTGCAATCGCACAGATTGCGGCAGACACAACCATGAAACCATCAACCCAACATTTGTTTTACGTCTATCACCCGGACTTAGAAGATAAGCAAACCTTCAGCCAGAACTGTAAAAGTGATGAAAAAACTATAATCCTAGGCTGTTATGTAGCCTTTAAAGGTATTTATCTTAGCAATATTCAGGATCCGAGGCTGAGTGGTATCTTGCAGGTTACAGCCGCTCATGAAACCCTGCACGCTGCCTATGACCGTCTGAGTCCGTCGGAGAAACAGCGCGTAAATAAACTAATTGACCAAGCCTATGCAGGTCTCCAAGACGATCGTATTAAAAACACCGTAGAAGAATACCAGAAAAGCGGTGCCGACGTTACCAATGAGCTCCATTCAATCCTCGGTACGGAAGTACGCAATTTACCCCCAGAATTGGAAACCTACTATGGCCGTTATTTTTCTGATCGGTCAAAAATAGTTAGCTACTCTGAGAACTACGAGAAAGCCTTCACCGACCGTAAAAACAAAGTCGCCGAAGATGACCGGGAGCTGGCTAGCATAAAACAGCAAATCGATAGCCTCGAAGCTTCCTTGAATGCTCAGCAGAAGGTGATTGATGCCAAGCGGGCTCAACTGGACGCGTACCTGGCAGCTAAAGATTACAAAGACTACAATGCTGGCGTAAACGACTATAACGCCCAAGTTGCTAGCTATAATCAAAACGTCAACCGCATCAAGAGTTTGATCAGCCAATACAATAGCTTACTTGAGGAGCGAAATGCTCTGGCGCTGGAAGAAAACCAGCTAATAAATGCCATTCAAAACACACCCGAGACCATCCAACAGCAATAGTTTGCTAGAATACTAAGACTATGGCAAAAAAGGAGTCCGTTAGGTACGTTTGTAGTAATTGTGGAGCCGCCAGCAGTACATGGAGTGGTAAATGCTTCCAATGCGGCGAGTGGAACACTTTGCAGGAGCAACTATCAGTCAGTACTGGGCAGTTAAAAAGCTCTGGGCGTGATTTACAGACAGTTTCAGCCACCGCCTCACTCAGCAAAGATCAAAAACGGCTGGTCAGTGGCATTGATGAATTGGATCAAGTATTGGGTGGTGGTCTAGTAGCTGGCAGTGTTAATTTGCTAGCCGGCGAACCCGGCATTGGCAAAAGCACACTACTGCTACAACTAGCCTATAAACTGGCAGAAAAAGTACCAGTTTTATACATCAGTGGCGAAGAATCAGCCCACCAGATTGGCCTAAGAGCCAAGCGGCTTGGTCTGGGCTCGAAACAATTACAGATTGCAACCAGTAACAGTGCTGATGATATTGCTCATACTATGATGAATGACAGCTATAAGTTGGTTATTGTCGATTCAATCCAGACCATAACCGCTGAGGCAATCGCTTCGGCCGCTGGCAGTGTTAGCCAAATTACTAACAGCACCCATATGCTTAGTCTGGCCGCCAAACAGACCAATACCGCTCTAGTTTTAGTCGGTCACGTTACCAAAGAAGGCTCGATTGCTGGACCCAAACTCTTAGAGCATGTAGTCGACGTGGTCTTGCAGCTGGAGGGTGACCGTTATGGTGGCTTCAAAGTACTCAGAGCTGGCAAAAACCGTTACGGTCCTACTACCGAGGCAGGTATCTTTGAAATGACTGAGAAGGGCCTAGAGCCAGTTCAGAATCCATCAGCGGCTTTGCTAGCCGAGAGGCAAATAACTGACGGCTCGATTGTCTTGGCCACCATCGAAGGCAGCCGCCCACTCTTAGTTGAAGTCCAGGCCTTAGTTAATCGCACAAGCTATGGCTATCCCAAACGGGCTGCCAGCGGCATTGATCTTAACCGCGTTAACTTACTGGTCGCCATGCTGGAAAAGCGTACTAAACTTAACCTGTCAGACCAAGACATTTATATCAATGTAGTTGGTGGTATACGTTTGAGCGAGCCAGCGGCTGATTTAGCAATTTGCATGGCTATAGCTAGTGCTAGCCGTGGCATGCAGCTCAAGAAAAACGCGGCGGTGTTTGGTGAGGTTGGTTTGAGCGGAGAAATCCGTCACGTGCCTTTTATAGATAAGCGTTTGGCGGAAGCCAAAAAACTAGGTTTTGACGGTGCTGTTGGCCCAGTCATCAAAGGCCAACAGCCAGCTAAATACGTCGGTGTTTCTACTGTCCGCCAAGCTTTGAATAGTTTTCTAGAAAAAGACTAGTTTACGGTTGTCTCAGAGGTATTATTACTAGCGTCAATAACGTATACAGCTGTGCCGTGTGGCAAAGAGCCACCATTACACGAAGTTGTTGTAGTCGAAGGACACTGAACTACGTCACCGGTTTTGGTTTTAACAGTGTATGGGCCAGTTCCGCCGGACCAACTATAAGAGACACTTGTACTACCGTTTCTTGTGGCTGTCAGGCTGCCTAAAGGGGTGCCAGTAGAACCACCCCCTGGGATCGTAACGGAGTTTGGACTATTAGCGTCGTACAGAACACTGTCAATGATTTGAGCTGTCACGGTTGAACCAGGCGGTGCTGTGCCGGCTGGTAGGGTTGCCGTTTGGCCGTCTGTGTCAACTTGGACGGATTTAACATTTTGGCCATTAGCCAGGAAGTTAACAGTGCCCTTGAATTGGTCACTGGATAAATCGTGTGTTCCTTTGTGGACGACGACAGTTACGCTGCCGTCAGCATTCAGAACTAAGGGGTCAAGACTTGGTTTTACATCATTACAATCATGGACGTCGTCCTTTTGGTCAGTCGTGCCGCCGTTATTGACAAACTTATCAACTGAAAACGTATTGACATCAGCATTGTTGACTTGCTTGATGGCTAATGGTGGCGTACATTCGGTAGCGAGTTTATTGCTAACAATATCGACGTTTTGGCTGACTCCACTGGCTGCTTTTGGTGGCGTGAACCAAGAGGGGAAGAGGTCAGTCGATGGGCTGGGCTCCACCGAGCCAATACCGACATGCGTCCTAACCACGTAAGCAGGTAGAGTCTTAACACCAGAAGGTCTTTCCCAGTTAGTTGGCGTGCCGGCGCTGGCATCATGGGCACCTTCCATCCACGGTCGGGTAATTGGTTCTGTCATGTATTCCATTGCACCTGTCAGGGCTTGGTTACGGGTGTGGTAACCAACCCATGAAACAGCTGCGTATTTAGTTGACCAGCTGGCCATGAGACCATCAAAACCGTTGTTGGTAGTACCAGTTTTAACAGCGAAGTTCCAGCCCTTAAATCTCTGGAACTTATAACTGGATGGCAAGTAGCTTGCGTTAGGGTCTGAGGCCATGTCGTCGACTATGTAGGCCGAGTCTGGTCGAATCACTTGTTCGGCTTTAGGTTGTTTGTAGTTGTAGAAATTTGGGTTGCTCTGAGTCGAGATTTTTAAGATATAAGTCCTAGGTATAGCTGAACCCAGTCTTGCTAAGGTAGCCAAGCCATTAACATGGTCATCGAGGTGCAAGAAAGCTCCGTCACCAATAGCTGAGGCACCATAACACTGAGTCGGCTTAGTAAAGGTTGTGTCGCCAGTTTCATAACATTGATAAGGTTTCGGATTGTAGGTATTGGCCATCATTTTATCGGCCATGTTGATGACGTTGTCAGTACCAGCGATGAGGTTAGCCTTAACGGCCGGAATGTTGCGTGAGCCACCCAACGCATAGCGCAATGTCATTGGTCCAGGTGTTCTAAAGTCATAGTCCTGCAGACAGTTACCGTGACCCTTGGGTGGCGGTAGCCCCTGGTCTGTACAAGGATAACCCGGCAATGGTCCTTTACTATCGTACAAAACCGAGCCGGCGCCGACGTTGGTGGATTTATCTATGAGTGCGGCATAGTCATAGGGTTTAAAGCTAGAGCCTGGGGCTATGAAGGTATCATGGGCATAGTTAATCTTGCCGTGGTCGGTATTGTTGAAATCGACGCCGCCGACTAAAGCTACCATTTGACCGGTTTTAATGTCCTCGGCGGCGAAAGCGGCTTCATCGGCACCATAGCGATGCATGGTTGGCAGGTCCTTTTGTACAGAATCTTCGGCCAGGCTTTGCAAGCGTATATCCAAAGTCGTGATGACTTTCCAGCCACCACGGTTGGCAGTTTCGGTGCCGTAACGGGACTCAATCTCACTCTTGGCAGCTAAGGCAAAATACGGCGCTTTGATGCCAGTATATTTGCTTTGTTGGGGTTGGACTTTAGCCATGGTATCGACTTTTTTGGCGGCCTCGCCGTCGTCTTTGGTGATCATATGTTGATCAACCAT
The DNA here is from genome assembly GCA_964548655.1 of uncultured Candidatus Saccharibacteria bacterium. Lineage (GTDB taxonomy): Bacteria > Patescibacteriota > Saccharimonadia > Saccharimonadales > CAZJQT01 > CAZJQT01. Next base: position 26,279 of record CAZJQT010000002.1, on the reverse strand, counting down.
CTGGTCTATAACATAGTGCTGCCGAGCCACGAGAGTCGGTTTATCAAAGTACGGGCCATAAGGTGAGTAGATAGACGGTGACTTAGGAATAGCCGCTAAAAAGGCAGCTTCATCAACAGTCAAATCTTTAGCAGCTTTATGGAAGTAATCGCTGCTGGCCGCCTCGACGCCATATTCAATATTGCCGTACGGCGCTACGTTAAGATAACCGGTTAGTATCTGGTCCTTATTGTATTCACGCTCTAATTCAACTGATAGGATGATTTCTTTAAGTTTTCGAGCGTAGGTGCGCTGGTCGGTCCAGTTGAGCGAAAGCTTAACCAACTGCTGCGTGATGGTTGAACCACCTTGCGTACTGCCATGACCAAAAACATTATTTACGCCGGCGCGGGCAATGCCGCGAACATCAAAGCCACCGTGTTTATAAAAGTCTTTATCCTCAATTGCCACTGTGGCCTTGCGAATATTGTTTGATATCTCAGTATCCTTAACTGGAATGCGTTTGACAGCGTCAAAATCCTCCCAGAGCAGTGTCTGGCCGGTTTTGTCGTAATACTGAATGCTACCGCCGATGTTGTTACCGGGGAAATTGGTAATATCAGGTAGATCCTTCCTGAAATAGGCAAAGACAGCTACTAATAACAAGAAGCTGACGAGTGTACCAATACCGACAACTTTGAGGGCCATGATGCCACCTTGGCGACTGAACCAGTATTCATACAAATGCTTGGGTCGGAGCCGCCAAAGGAAACGTTTAGCACGGCTCTTTGGCATGCCGGCTAGCCTGGAGGCATTTTTCTGGGAATAATTCTCGCGGTAAGCCTTTAGGCGTTCGCCTAGACTACGGTTAATCTTAATAGTTTGTCCACTCTTGGTGACGTAACTATTCTTACTTTTGCGGCCCGTGTTCCCACCACGACGTCTAGCGCCTGAATTACTTCTAGCCATGTGTAGTTATTACTCGCATGTAACCAGACTATTATACCAAAAATATCTGCGTACAAGCGTTTTTACCAAAGGTAAGTTATACTGTCTGTAAATGACCAAAATGACCCTCTCAGAAGAGTTGAAATGGCGTGGTTTCGTCAATCAGACAACCTATAAAGACATAGCTGTGCTGGACAGCAAACCGATAACGTTTTACCTAGGCGTGGACCCAAGCGCCAAATCTATGCAAATTGGTAACTTAGCTATCATGATGATGATCAAACATTTTATTCATCATGGACACAAAGCCATCCTATTAGTTGGCGGTGCCACAGGTATGATTGGTGACCCAGATGGCAAAGACGAGGAACGCACACTCAAGACCTTAGATGAAATCTCCGCAAACAAACAAGCTATTTCCAGACAATACAAGCAGTTATTCGGGGATAATTTCACCCTAGTTGATAACTACGATTGGTTTAAGGATATGGGATATCTTCAGTTTTTGCGCGAAGTCGGCAAACATGTTCCAATGCGGCAAATGCTTGGCAGAGATTTTGTAGAAACTCGTTTGAGCGAGGACGGTGCCGGCATAAGTTATGCCGAATTTAGCTACGTACTTATACAGGCTTATGACTTTTTGTATATGAACAAAAAAATGGGCGTTACTTTGCAACTTTGTGGTTCAGATCAATGGGGAAACAGTATAGCGGGTGTAGATTTGATACGCCGTATTAATGGTACCGAGGCGCATGTTTGGTCCGCCCCTTTGGTGGTTAATAAGACAAACGGAAAGAAATTTGGCAAAAGCGAAGACGGTGCAGTTTGGCTTGACCCTGAAATGACGAGTGTTTACCAGTTCTATCAGTTTTGGCTAAACCTGGATGATGAAGGAGTCGGTGACTACCTGAAAATATACACCCAGCTTGATCAAGCTGAACATGGCAAACTCATGAAAGAGTTTGAGGCTGACAAAGCCGGTCGTCTAGCCCAAAAGACTCTAGCCTATGAGACCACGAGTTTAGTGCATGGCCAAGACAAAGCTAAAGCAGTTAAACGCGTTAGTGAGGTTTTGTTTGGCAAAGGCTCATTCCTAGATCTGACACACGACGAAGTCGCTATGTTATCAGCGGAATTAACAGTAGTTAATGCCAATAAAACGGATAGCCTAACGGCTATTTTGGTTAGCGCTGGCTTGGCAACTTCCAATACTGAGGCAAATAACTTTATAAATTCCGGAGCAATTTCCATAAATGGCCAGAAGACCCCTACCGAAGACGGCTTTAGAAAAGGCACCAACCTGCTTAAACGTGGCAAAAATAGCTTTGCCATCATCAACCTAAGCTAGCTCTGCTATACTGCTACATCGTGATGGCTAACAAAAAAGCTGACCAATATAACGATCCCAAACATAACTATTTGTACTATTGGCGTGGTCGCGACTATGAAAACGCGGCTGAGGAAATGGCCATTAAAAGATTATTAAAAGGCAAGCACTTCAAAAATGCCGTAGATGTTGGTGGTGGTTACGGCCGACTTTGTGTCCTGCTAGAAAATTATGCCGACAAAGTGACTTTGGCTGAACCATCACAGCAACAGCTCGATATTGCCAAAGACTACCTGAAAGATCATCCAGAAATTGAACGTAAGCTCACCCAAGCTGACAAACTGGATTTTGCCGACAAATCCTTTGACCTCATTACTATGATCCGCGTCATGCACCATTTACCAAACCCGGTGCCTGAACTCAGCGAACTACACCGGGTTCTAAGTGATGATGGTTATCTGATTTTAGAGGTTGCTAACTTTGCCCATTTCAGGAACCGACTAAAGTATTTTTTGCGTAATAAACGTTTGCCTCAAGAGCCGGTTGATATCCGTTCGGCCAAAAATAAGCGTGAGGATGAAATACCGTTTGTAAATCACAATCCAAAAACTGTCATTAAACAACTTGCGCATGCCGGCCTGAAGGTTGAGAAGGTTCTGTCGGTTTCAAATTTGCGCAGTCCAGCTCTTAAGAAAATTGTGCCCAGAGCTCTGATGCTAAGTGCAGAGAAGCTTATGCAGCCAACTCTAGCCAAAACCTACTTTGGTCCTAGTGTCTTTTTCCTCATCAAAAAAGCCCAGTAACTTCTTGCTCATGCTTGCAACGCTGCAAAATCGAAGGATAATAAACAAATCATGGCAGAAACGCATACAGTAGTCTTCCCTTATGAAGAGGGTAAACCACAGATTTCTATTGAAGACCCAGAGCCTTTACACTCAGCCAATCTTTTTAAGTCTATTTCTGATGCAATATGGGATAGACGGCGAGAGAACTGGGATTGGGCAGAGTGGAGCATAGAATCTGTACTCGATCCCCAAGAAGCCTTGTCCAGAGCTAATGTTGTAGCAGAAGCAATTGATCAACGGCTTTTGTTAGCCGGCGCCGGAAAAGACTTAAGACTGCATGGCGGCAGGAGTGAAAGGGCCAAAATTAGCAGCAATACTTTGATGGTTCCCGAGGCGGTGTCGCTCGAAACATTCTATTGGGATAACCGTTGGGAAGGGCGACAGATAAAAGTTGATGGCGACATGAAATATGCAAAATTTACAGATGGTCATTTTGACTATGCCCGAGAACTGTCGGCACGATTCCATTTTGCAACCAGAAGAGGAGCTCTAGTCGTTAGCTATTTAATGCAACGTTATCAGTATCAACAAGCTGAACCAACTACTTTGAATGCTCATGTTTGGTATAGCCCATTTGCAGAAACTGGCTATGAGGGTAATTCTCTTCAGAGGGTCGAGATGACCGAAGAACAAGAGCTGACCATGCTCAAGGTCTTTGCCGACATTGGTGGGATCGTTATCGTCTGAAAAGCTGATTGTCCGTCTATACTGTTGTTATGACTTTAGAGAGTTCGATTACGGTCATAAAGGGCGTCGGTCCGGAAGTTGCTAAGAAATTAAATATTCTTGGTGTCAAAACTATTGGTGAATTAATTGATTATTTGCCGCGCCGTTACGATGATTACTCTAACGTTCAGACTATTAGCCAGATCAGACCAGGCCCAGTCTCGCTAAAGGTTGTTATTAAGCAGGCCAAAGGTCGGTATGTGCGCCGTGGCTTGCACATTACTGAAGCAGTGGCTTCTGACCAGTCTGGTAGTGTACGCCTGACTTGGTTTAATCAGCCCTACCGGGCAGGTGGCCTAAAACCTGATGCTGAATACTTTATATCTGGTGAATTTCAAGGTAGTGGGCCAAAACATAGTGTCCTGAACCCTTCGGTTGAACTAGTCAGCGACTTTCCGGTTAGCACGGCCAGGATTGTACCTGTCTACCGTGAAACCAAAGGGTTTAAATCCCACCAAATCCGGAAGTTGCTGCGTGAAGTGACACCGCTTATTAGAAAACTACCCGAAACCCTACCAGCTTGGGTTATTAACCAAAACCAACTGACAAGCCGCTCTACTGCCTACGAAATGATGCATTTCCCGCTAGGAGCCGAGGAGTTAGTCGAAGCTAAGCGGCGGCTCGGCTTTGAAGAGGTTTTCCAGCTCAGTCTAGCGGCCCTGTTAAACAAATACGAACTACTACAAGAACATTCGCCTGAAATTCCATTTAAAGAAAAGTTGGCCAAAGATTTTGTGTCGCATTTGCCGTTCAAACTAACAGACGCGCAGCGCAAAACCGTTTGGCAGATTTACCTAGACCTGCAAAAGCCTCACCCAATGAACCGTTTGGTTGAGGGCGACGTTGGATCGGGTAAAACGGTTGTAGCGACCATGGCAGCTTTGATGGCTATGGAGCAAGGTTTTCAGGTAGCTTTCATGGCCCCAACTGAGCTATTAGCCCGACAACACGCTGATACTATCTACAAACTTCTCGAGCCACTTGGCTATGCTGACCAGGTTAGTTTGTTGATAGGCAGTCTTAAACCGGCCCAGAAAAAAACCGCTCAAGAACGTATAAAGAAGGGTGACGTGCGTTTTATGATTGGCACCCACGCCTTAATCGTCGAAAAAGTTGACATGCACAAGCTTGGACTGGTTATCATCGATGAGCAGCACCGTTTTGGCGTTGAAGAACGCAAAAAACTGCTAGCCAAAGCTGGCCATGCGCCGCATGTGCTGAGCCTAACGGCCACGCCAATCCCGCGCAGTCTAGCACTAACTCTGTATGGTGAACTAGATATTTCGGTTATTACTCAAAAGCCAGCCGATAGAAAACCCATCATAACTAAGCTAGTTTTGCCTACTGACCGGGCCAAAACTTATGACCATTTGAAACAAGAAATTGATGCCGGTCGCCAAGTTTTTGTAGTTTGCCCGCTGATAGCGGAATCGGAAATGCTTGACGCTAAATCGGCCGAGAAAGTTTACAAAGAACTCCAAAATGGTCCATTCAAAAAATATAAGCTGGGGTTATTGCATGGTCGACTTAAAGCTAACGAAAAAGACAATTTGATGCAGAAATTTATCAACCGTGAGCTGGATTTGTTAGTTACTACCACTGTTATTGAGGTAGGTGTCGATGTGCCGAACGCCAGCATCATGTTGCTGGAGAGCCCCGAACGTTTTGGCCTGGCCCAGATCCATCAGTTGCGCGGCCGGGTTGGCCGCAGTGAACAGCAGGGTTACTGCTATTTGATGCTATCTGATAGCCAGGAACCATCCAGACGCCTAAAAATGGTGGCTAGCTCTAGCGATGGCTTTAAACTGGCTGAATACGATCTAGAACTGCGCGGTCCGGGTGCAATCTATGGCACTATGCAGCATGGTGAACTTGACCTTAGAGTGGCTAAATTATCGGATACCAAGCTGATTGCCGATGCGCGCCAGTCAGCCCAAGAGTTCATTGATAGCAAAGAGGATCTGCTAAAATACAAGCGTCTTCATAAGCGCATAGTTCATCTGCGCAGTGTTACCAATTTGAATTAGAGGATTTCTATGTATTCAGGCTTAACATTGACTAGGTTTTCCGGGCGTTTGTTAGGTACGCACCAAAAGATTGATCGGGTCGCTCGTAAACACCTCAAACTGATCGCGCCATCATCTAGCTTTCCGCTAACTAAAAACATCCTACATTTTGAGGGCAAAAATGGTCCTGACGCTATCAAACGTAAAAGTCCAGCCAAGGACGAGCCATGGCACTATTTCAATCCTTTTGATGACACTCACAAGGAGATGTTTGACCTCATCGATAGCCATTTCCAGAACTTGGTCAAGGAACTCAAGGCCAAGAACCAGGAGAAAGCCGCCTTTGAAGCGGCATGGTTAGCTCACGCTTTAGTTGATGGCCTAACGCCGGCTCATCACTATCCGTACGAGGAAGCACTTAGTGAGCTACGTGGTGGCAAAGGGCTCGAAACACGCGTAACAATTAAGGAGAAATGGGTGATCCCAGGCGATACAGCCGCCGAAAAGTTGCGAAACAATTGGAAAATGTGGGGGGCTAAGGGCCTGGTTGTATCTCATGGTATGTTTGAGATGGGTGTGGCCACACTGCTAAAACCCCTTAGTTTCAAAGATACCGCACCACAAGCATCCGATCTGGAGACAATCGCAGAATTGGGGTCAGTCGAGTATTTTAAGCACATTGCCCGCGAGATTGGTGTCTTGGATATGTACAGTAAGTTTATAGATAAAGGCTGGACGCCCAAGCTAGCCTATCAGGTTAGGCATCAGCTAGGACCGCTGATGGTTAAAACCGTAACCTTAGTTTGGTACGACGCCTTAGTTAAAGCTGGACTGGTTTAACCATGAGGATAATTGCCGGCCGTTTTGGTGGCCGGGCTTTTGATAGCCCGCGCGGTAACAGAACTCACCCAATGAGCGAAAAAGTTCGTGGCGCAATCTTCAACCTATTAGGTGATATAGAAGGTCTAGAAGTGCTAGATGTTTTTGCCGGCAGCGGCGCGCTTGGTCTAGAGGCTATTAGTCGCGGGGCTACTCATGCCACACTAATTGATAGTGATAAGAATGCTTTCCGAGCGATTACTGACAATATTCGTAGTCTTGACTTGCAAGCTTCAGCTAAGGTTACCAAGGCCAATGTTAACAACTGGCTAGACAATAATACCGATAAACAGTTTCATGTTATTTTTTGTGACCCGCCATATGACGATGTCCGACCGGAGTTATTAGAGAAACTAGCCAGCCAACTGAAACCAGATGGGGTAATTATTTACTCGCTGCCACCAACTTCAAATTTTGCATTATCAGACACTAGTTACACTCTGGCCGCCGACAAATCTTACGGCGATGCAGTTCTAAGAGTTTATAAAAAGACTTAGGCTTTAGATATTTGCAAATAACGGTAGGGCAAGGCGCAACTGTAGGCGGTGGTCAGTAACAGGCTAACTACGGCACCAACGACCGGTATGATCGCAGTCAAGCTCAAGAGGCCGTTAACGCCTATGACGTACCAGATGGCCACCGAATGGTGCTTGGATTGTTCGGCACTTTTCTTCATAGCTTCACTAATCGACAAGTCCTGGTCTATCAAATAATATGGCGCCAAAATATAGCGTCTGATGACAATTAGTCCAGGTATAATAAACAGCAAAAAGCCAGCAAAAACCATGAGGCCAACTATCAAACCCAGACCTAACAGCCTCCAAAAAAACGGCACGCCTTCATTGAACGCTTTCATGGGAGCTATACGTTTATTTTGGGCACTCCTGAGCTGCAAATAAGGAATAATAGGCAGAGTTAGTAGGCTAACTACGACTAGGACTGCGACATACAAGCCAATATGATTGATTGATTTGAGGGTTTCAAACGAGTCGATCACTTTAGAGTTAAAAAGCCGGCTTACGAATTGGCTGTATATAGCTGGAACGAGCGCGAAGATAAAGAAGCTATCCCAGTTTTTCAAAACAGAATTTAAGCTGGGTTTAAATAATGAAAAGGCAGTAGGTAGAGTTTTGCCATCTGCTCTGTCTTTAGCCATAATTAATTACAGTCTAGCACCTTCTGTAAAATTTACATATAATGACGCGAGCGTGCGCGAGTGGTGAAATGGTAGACACGCTAGCCTTAGGAGCTAGTGCCGCAAGGCATGGAGGTTCAAGTCCTCTCTCGCGCACCATTACAACCTGACGACCCTTGTGGTCGTTTTGTTGTAATGAAGCCTGGGACTTGAACCGATAGGTGAGAATTGCCTTGTGGCAATTCGCAAGGAAACCTACTCTTCAAAACTTGTTTTGAAAGACGTAGTTTCGGGGTCGCCGGAGGTGACCAAGTCCTCTCTCCTGACAGTGATATACTTCTAGTGGACTATGACTGAACAAGTATATTTCGATTTGTCAGATGGGATCGTTGACCTGCCTCCCGATACATTTTCTGGGATAGACGCAGATGAGCTTCTCGATTTTATGGTTGCTCAGGTGCCAGAGGGAGTTGAGCCTAACACAAGCTCTCTACGCGGTTTAGTAAAACAAATGCGCACCAAGAGACCTTCGGCCGAAATGCGTGCTTCATCCTGGCTATCTCCACGCTTAATAGAACTTATCGATCACCAGTGTGATTTAGAGGAACTAGAGGACACCTAAAAGACTCAAGGTTTACAAAGATCGAAATACGTGTTATTATTTAATCTATGTTTAGTTTGTCTAACCAACTTCATTCACATACATCACCGGAGCTTGTCGGTTAATTAACTATTGTCTTAGAGAATCTAACGCCGGACTTGCTCCGGTGTTTTTTATATAACTTAAGCTATAATGGAGAAAAATATGACTTTGTCTACCCAACCAATCAAAGGTGCGCGCGACTTCTACCCGGAGGACGAGCGTCTACAAAAATATATCTTTACCAAGTGGCGTGAAGTCTGTGAGCGTTTTGGTTACGAGGAGTATGATTCGCCCATCTTAGAGCCAATTGAGCTATTCCTAAGCAAAGGCAACGAAGAAATCATTAACGAACAGACCTATAGTTTTGAAGATCGTGGTGAGCGCAAATTAATTGTGCGTACTGAAATGACACCATCAGTTAGCCGTATGGTGGCTGCAAGGCGCCAAGAATTGGCCTATCCACTGCGCTGGTATTCGATCCCGCAGTGTTGGCGCTACGAGCGCACTCAGCGGGGCCGCGGTCGCGAGTTCTATCAGCTCAATGTTGATATTTTTGGCGTTGAAGATTCTAAGGCTGATATGGAAATAATCCAGGTAGCCGACGCGGTTATGCAATCTTTTGGTGCTAAACGCGCCAGTTACGAGATCAAGGTTAATAGCCGCAAGTTAGTCGACGAGTTTTTGCTGAATATCCTCAAAGTTGACGAGACTCAGGCCAATACTCTCAGAAAACTAATAGACAAACGTGCCAAGATTGAGTCGACCGAATTTAACGCTTTAGTGGAGTCAGTTTTTAGCCCTAGCCAGCGTGACAATGGCACCAGCCAGCAATTATTGGAGTTTTTGGATACTGCCAAAATTGAGTCGCTACCAGCCAGTTTGCAACAATTACCATCAACCAAAGAGCTCACTGAGCGTATTAGCCAGCTTAACAAAGCAGATATAACCAATATTCAATTTGACCCCAGTTTGATGCGTGGTTTTGACTACTACACAGACATAACATTCGAGGTTTTTGATACCAATCCCGAAAATAACCGTAGCATGTTTGGTGGTGGCCGCTACGATGGCTTAATAGCGATGTTTGGCGTCGAGCCCGTGCCAACAGTTGGTTTTGGTATGGGTGATATCCCTCTGCAGAACTTTCTGGAGGTCAATAAGCTAATACCAGAACTGCGGGCTGAAACTGATTTGTATGTCATCATGCTGGGTGATGTTTTTGAGCCGGTTCAGCAAGTAGTTAAAGAGCTCCGCGAAATGGGCGTCAATGCGGCGGTGGACTATACCGGCCGCAAACTAGATAGACAGATTAAAAGTGCTGATAAAAAAGGCATTAACTATATTCTTTTCATAGGTGATAAAGAGCTAGATGACCAACAATTTACTCTGAAAAACCTAAAGACTGGTGTTGAAGAGAAGCATTCTTTGCAGCGCATCGTTAGCGCGGTCAAAGACCATCGTAAAAAATGACTGCCACCAATCACGTTCTGACGGGGGCAGTTATTGCAGCAAGCGTCCACCAAGTATGGGTCGCTTTGCCCTTAGCATTACTGGCACATTTTGTCATAGATGCCTTGCCACACTATGGTGATAAGTACAATCCAGCCAAAGCCTTCGCTAATTTGAAATGGCTACTTCCAATTGATGCTGCTCTAGCCGGCGCCGTCTTGCTCAGTTTGGTGTTTTTACAACCGGTGCATTGGCAGATCATTGTACTGGGTGGCGTCTTGTGCGCTAGCCCTGATTTGCTGCAAATACCCCGCTACATACGCTACTTAAAGACCGGCAATACAGCGCCTGATACAGACTGGCTATCACGCTTTCATGACTTTATCCAATGGGGCGAACGTAGTTGGGGCATCTTTGTCGAACTTGCTTACGCTGGCGTTCTGCTTGTCCTGCTGGCAAAAACACTTGTAGTCTGATAAAATCACCCCTTATGCAAATCAAAGCCACCAATCTAACTAAGACTAGCTTGGAATTAGTAGTTAACGCTACTGAGGTCGAGTTAACGCCAATCAAAAGCCAAGTTCTGTCTCATCTGAAAGACAGCGTTAAGGTGCCAGGTTTCCGAGCTGGTCATGTCCCGCCAGAAATAGTAGAGAAGAACATTGACCCGAACGTTTTGCAAAGTGAGTTTTTAGAACACGCTATCGAACAGCTGTACTTCAGCGCTGCCCAGACTAAGGCACTGCGCCCGGTCAGTCAGCCCAAGATTAGCTTGACCAAATTTGTGCCCTATAGTGAACTAGAATTTATGGCCACAATAGACGTTATTGGGGACATAAAACTGCCTGACTATAAGAAGATTAAATTAGCTAAAACCCCGATCAGTATCACTGCCAAAGACGTCGACGAGGTAATACAATCTCTGCAAACACGTCTAGCTGATAAAAGTGACGTTGACCGCGTCGCTAAAAATGGTGATCAAGTCTGGATTGATTTTAAGGGTATTGATGACAAAGGCTTGCCAGTCCAAGGCGCTGAAGGCAAAGACTATCCATTGCTGCTTGGCAGCGGTAATTTCATACCTGGCTTTGAAGACAATTTAATTGGCCTAAAGGCTAATGATGAAAAGACTTTTGAGCTGACTTTCCCTAAAGATTACGGCGTCAAAGCTCTAGCCAACCGCAAAGTCACCTTTAATGTCACCGTGTCCAAAGTTCAAGAAGTTTCAACGCCTAAAATAGATGATAGCTTTGCTGCCAAAGCCGGTCCGTTTAAGACCTTAGCTGAACTCAAGGCTGACATCAAGAAACAACTAACTCATGAACGCCAGCACGAAGCTGATAGAAACCATGAATCAGAACTGGTCAAAAAGATCAGTGATAAAAGCACAGTTGATATACCTGAGGCGCTAATAGAGGAGAACATCGAACGTCTCATGCAAGACCTGCGCCAGAACCTGACTTACCGTGGCCTGACTATCCAGGAGTATCTAGATACTGAAGGCATGACTGAGGACGAATACAAAACCAAAGTCGTAAAGCCACAAGCCTCGGAGCGAGTAAAAGCCAGCTTAGTGCTATCAGAAATTGCCGAGCGCGAGAAGTTAGACGTCACACCAGAAGAATTAGAAGTTAGGATGCAGATACTAAAAGGTCAGTATAAAGACCAAGCCATGCAAGCCGAACTGGACAAGCCTGAAGCTCGCCGCGACATTGCCTCCCGCATCTTGACTGAAAAGACTCTGACAAAACTTACCGAATATGCCAAGTAAAGAGTTATTCTAGGCTATTGACCAAACGTTAGAATGCTAGTATAATATTGAACATGGAATCAGGTTATATACAACCATCCGAGTATATTTATTCGCAGAAAAATGAGCTTCCTGAGCCAGGCGAGATGATTAAGTCTATGTCACCGGAGAATTCACGTAGTCCAGAATTGTTCCTTTCATACCGCAAAGAAATTCTTGAGCACAAGAACTTGAAGCTGTTACATCTGCCTTTTAAGGGTGACTTGAAGAAAAACCCGATCAAGGAGCCACATTTGCGCTACCCAAGCTATCCAGAGTCAATTAGACCTGAGGCGCTAAGACAGAATTCACTTATCTCGGCACTGGGCAGGCTAGCTCTTGGTGGTTATAGTCTTGATCTACGGCCGCCGCATCTTGTTTTGGAACAAACACAACGTATGGTGGAAGCAGCGATGATACACGATCCGGAGCGTTTAAGGCATCAAGTTGAAATAGCTCGAGCTGGCCTGGGCTTAGACAGACCCGAAGAAGTCTAGATACTAAAATAAGAGATTCAAAAAACAATTCTGGCACTCCTACTTGACGAGTGCTAATTTGGCTAGTATATTATCTGTTATGAGTGTACTAATCCCAACAGTTATTGAAAACGAAGGCCGTTACGAACGGGCCTATGATATCTACAGCCGCTTACTAAAAGACCGCATTATTTTCTTGGGTTCCGACGTTAACGAGACTACCGCCAACTTAGTCATCGCCCAAATGCTGTTCTTGCAATCCGAGGACGCCAAAAAAGATATTTATTTCTATATTAATAGCCCTGGCGGCAGCGTTTATGACGCTTTAGCCATCTATGACACCATGCAATACGTTAAATGTGATATCCAAACCGTTGGTATTGGTGTTCAGGCTTCAGCTGCGGCCTTTTTGCTCAGCTCAGGCACTAAAGGCAAACGATTCCTCTTACCACATTCAACCGTTATGATTCACCAACCATCTAGTGGCACGCGTGGTAAAGTTACTGATCAAGAGATTGACCTCAAGGAGTCCTTGCGCGTCAAGAGGTTGTTAGAAGAAATTATGGCCAAGAACACCGGCCAAAAGCCCGCACGTATTCATGAGGATATGGAACGTGATTATTGGATGAACGCCGACGAAGCCAAGAAATATGGTGTTATTGACAGGGTTATCACCACACCTCCAAAAACCAGCTAAAAACTCATGGTTAAATGAAAATTTAGTGAGATAATTTATGGCGTCATGGCATACAAGGTAAACTTGCATAATATAACCGAGCTTGGTCCAGTCGGAAGAGTTGTTGAAGCTGGCGAGTTATGGAGGGCATGGCGCTATACACCAGGGCTTGTCCGAGAATTGCCGTACCCTGCAGAAGGCTATAGCAATCCCATAAAGGCTTATCGACGTCTGGCTAGGATAGCCCGCACTGCGGCTGAGCATAATTTGTCAGCGTACACTATCTCGTTAGTCGGTGCTGACGTTACGACTATAGGTGTTGCAACCGCCCAGCTTGCACAACCTAAGCCCAACCTAATCGAGGAACAGACTGAAAAACTAGGTGGAGTTGAGTTATCTTATTGGCATTCACTACGCAGTAAAGGTGTATCCACAGAAATCGGTCAAATGGTCGTAAGAACACTCAGAGAACAAAAAGCCCTAATACCTGGGGCAAGTGGTTTAGAAGTTAGCTGGATGGTAACCTTGCCAGACGACGTAATCAAAGAGGAAGTTTGTCTTGCCTCCGGTTTCACACCCGTAGACAAGCCACAGCCTTATGATATTGAGGACATGGTTAGTGAACCAAGACAACTTTGGGTCGCTAAAAATTTATAGATTACTCGTAAGCTTGACTTAAGGTTAAATGTTCTGTAATCTGTTCCTTTAAGAAGCAGTGTACGCTGGGCATCTTTCTAGTTGACCTCTAGAAATTTCAAAAACCCCCAGGTAGTGATCTTCGCGGCCAAAAGATCAAAGTAGAATTTACAACTTTATTAGGGGAGATCTATTTAGCGTATGCCTAAGACTCAGAGCACCACTTACACCAAAAGAAACCGTACATATTTTGATAAAGACAATGATTCACTAGACCTACCTAACCTGGTAGACCACCAAAACCGCTCCTTCCAGTGGTTCGTGGAAGAGGGTTTGGGTGAGCTTTTAGCTGAAATCAGCCCAATTGATGATTACACTGGCACTAAAATGTCCTTGAGCTTCAAGGGCTATCATTTTGAAAAGCCAAAAACTACCGAGGCTGAAGCCCATGAAAACAACATTAGTTACGAAGCTCCTCTAAAAGCCGTTGTTGAGCTAACCAACAAAGTTACCGGCGAGATTAAAGAACAAGAAATCTACCTTGGCGACTACCCGTGGATGACCGATCGCGGGACTTTTGTTATTAATGGGGCCGAACGCGTGGTTGTTTCTCAGCTAATCCGTAGCCCTGGCGTTTTCTTTACAGCTGATTTGCACGGTACCCAGAAGCTGTTTGGTGCCAAGGTTATTCCTGGCCGTGGTGCTTGGCTAGAGTTTGAAACAGCTGCCAACGGCGCCCTCTATGTCAAGATCGACCGCAAACGCAAAATTGCCGTCACAACTCTACTAAAAGCACTTGGAATGAGCGAACAACAGATCCGCGACGCCTTTAAACACGTCGATCAAGGCAGTCTTAACTACGTTGACATGACACTGGAAAAAGACCCATCTAAAGGTACTAATGAGGCTTTAATTGAGGTTTATCGCCGTTTGCGTCCTGGCGATCTAGCCACAGTCGATAACGCCCGTGGCCTAATTGAAAACATCTTCTACAACTTTAAACGCTTTGATTTCAGCCGAGTTGGCCGCTACAAGATTAACAAACGTCTGAACCTAGACGTCACCAATACTATCGAGAACCGCATTATGCGCCTGGAAGACCTGCTGGCAATCATTTCTGAAGTTATTCGCCTCAATAATAGCCAAGAACCAGCTGATGATATTGATAGCCTAGCAAACCGCCGGGTCAAACTGGTCGGCGAGCTCGTGCAACGTCAGTTTAGGATCGGTCTGCTCAGAATGGAGCGCAATACTAAAGACCGCATGAGCATGAGCGAAATCGAAACGGTTACACCAGCTCAGCTGATCAACGCCCGTCCGGTTGTCGCGGCTGTGCGCGAATTCTTTGCCAGCTCTCAGTTGTCACAGTTCATGGATCAGATTAACCCTCTGAGCGAATTGGCTCACAAACGCCGCTTGAGCTCTATGGGCCCAGGCGGTTTGTCTAGAGAGCGCGCAGGTTTCGAAGTTCGTGATGCCCACGCTACTCACTATGGCCGCATCTGTGCCGTTGAAACACCTGAAGGCGCTAACATCGGCTTGGTTTTGAACCTAGCCAGCTACGCCAAAATCAATGACTATGGCTTTATCGAAACACCTTATCACAAGGTTATTAACGCAGTCACAGCCAAAGAAGCTGCTGGCCACATTGCCTCAGTAAATCTAGAAGATGAAAAAGGCAAAGTAATAGTTAAGGCTGGCAGTAAAATTACCGCCGATCAAGCTAAGCGCTTAGGTGCTGTTAAGAGCCAGGTTACTTGGCCCGTAAAAGCCAAAGTTACTGACAAAATTATTTACCTGGACGCCAGCGAAGAAGAAAATGCTGTTATTGCCAGCGCCGGTGAAGAAACCGATGCTAATGGTTACTTTATCAACGAACGTGTGAGTGCTCGCAGTCACTTAAGTTCTGGTGAAGTTGACGCTAACGACATTACCCATATGGATGCCAGCCGCAAACAAATTATTGGCTCTAGTGCCGGTTTGATTCCCTTTATTGAGAAAAACTATGTCTATAGATCTTTGATGGGTAGTAACCAGCAACGCCAAGCCGTACCTTTGGTTAGCCCATCAGCACCAATTGTTGGTACTGGTCTAGAAGCACCAGCTGCCCAGAATACCGGCCAATTAGTTTTAGCTGATGGCCCGGGCACGGTTACCAAAGCCACCGCTGACGAAGTTGTCGTTAAATACAAGTCAGGCGAAGTTAAATATCAGCCATTACACTTTGTCCGCAGCAACGAAGGCACGTGCATTAACCAAAAAGTAGTCGTTAACACTGGCGATAAAGTTAAAGCTGGTGATCCACTAATTGAAGGTATGTCAATTGAGGGCGGTGAATTAGCTCTAGGTAAAGACCTGATTGTGGCCTTTATGCCTTGGGGCGGCTACAACTTTGAAGATGCTATTGTCATTAGCCGAAAATTGGTTGAAGACGACAGTCTGACATCAATCCACATCGTAGACTACATGGTAGAAGTCCGTGAGACCAAGCTGGGACCAGAAATTGTCACCCGTGATATTCCTAATGTTTCAGAGGAAGCCCTGCGTCATCTTGATGAGGACGGTATTGTCCGTATCGGCGCTGAAGTTCATCCTGGCGACATCCTGGTAGGTAAAATTACGCCTAAAGGTGAGCAAGAATTATCTAGTGAAGAGCGTTTGCTGCGCGCTATCTTTGGTGAAAAAGCCAAAGAAGTCCGCGATACCTCTCAGCGTATGAGCAATGGCAAGCACGGCAAGGTTGTTGGTGTTAAGGTCTTCTCGCGTGATAACGGTCACGAGCTTAAGGCTGGTGTCATCATGCAAATCCAAGTCTTTGTAGCCCAAATGCGCAAGATTGCGGTTGGTGACAAACTTGGCGGTCGCCACGGTAACAAGGGTGTTATTGCCCGCATTTTGCCAGTTGAAGACATGCCCTTCATGGAAGACGGAACACCTGTAGACATTATTCTGAACCCACTTGGTGTGCCAAGTCGTATGAACATAGGTCAGTTGTTTGAAACTCACCTTGGTATGGCAGCTCGCGCCCTAGGCCTCAAAGTTGCCAGCCCAGCCTTTAACGGCGTTAGTCCTGATAAAATCCGCGGCTTACTCAAAGACGCTGGTTTCCCAGAAAGCGGCAAACAACAACTATTTGACGGCCGCAATGGCGATGCTTTTAAGGAACTAACCACAGTTGGCTCAATGTACATGATCAAGCTCAACCACATGATTGCTGATAAGATCCACGCCCGCTCAACTGGACCATACACTATGGTTACTCAGCAACCACTTGGTGGTAAGGCGCAAAACGGTGGCCAACGCTTTGGTGAGATGGAAGTTTGGGCGCTAGAAGCTTACGGCGCTAGTAACACCTTGCAGGAAATGCTGACTATCAAGTCCGATGATGTTTACGGCCGTTCTAAGGCCTACGAGGCTATTGTTAAAGGCACTAAGATTGTTGGACCAAAAGTTCCCGAGAGCTTCAATGTGCTGGTCAAGGAGCTGCAAGGTCTTGGCCTTAAGGTTGACCTTGTTAAAGCCAGTGAAATTGTTGACGCTGAAGAAGTCTTGGCTGAGAACATCAAGGATGAGGCCAAAAACCAAGCCGAGGTTGACGTACCGGCTCCAACTACATCACCTATAGATGTTACTGAGGAAGCAGTCGCCGATGAGTTTGTTGTCATGGAGCTGGAGGATGATATTCCAGCTACAACCGTAATCAAGGAAACACCGACCGAAGAATCAACTGAAGAGGAGGCTGCCTAATGAAACGCTATAGCTACGGAACTGATATTGCTGATTTTGATGCTGTTCGACTGGCAGTTGCCGGTGCCGACGACATCTTAGAGTGGAGTTATGGCGAGGTTACTAAACCAGAAACCATCAACTACCGTACCCAGAAACCAGAGCGTGACGGTCTATTTTGTGAACGTATCTTTGGCCCAGTCAAGGACATCAACCCTCACGACGCCAAATACAAAGGTGTTAGATCTAGAGAAGCTGCCGTTGATAAAAATGGCGAGATTGTCACCCGCGCCATTGTGCGACGTGAGCGCATGGGTCACATTAACCTAGCTAGCCCGGTCGCGCACATTTGGTTTCTGCGTGGTACACCATCAACTATTGGCTTACTCTTGGGCATGACTGTCAAAAACCTAGAGCGCGTAGCTTACTTTGCTAATTACATCATTAAGAAAGTTGACGCCGACAAACTCGGACAGATCTTAGCCGATAAAGAAGCCGAATTTGCCGCCGCCAAAGAAGCTATCAAAGCACGTCACGAAGCTGAAGCCAAAAAAGATGGCGCTAACGTTAAGGCGATCGCTGAAGCTCAAACTAAAGAGCAAGAAGAAGTCCAAGCTGAGTTTGAAGAGTTCAAGACGCAACTTACTAGCTTGGCTAAATTTAATCTGATTAGCGAGAATGAATACCGTGCCTTGCCTGACGAGTTGTCTGAACTGATTG
Organism: uncultured Candidatus Saccharibacteria bacterium; assembly: GCA_964548655.1. Taxonomy (GTDB): domain Bacteria; phylum Patescibacteriota; class Saccharimonadia; order Saccharimonadales; family CAZJQT01; genus CAZJQT01. The sequence goes on along the minus strand of CAZJQT010000002.1, from coordinate 8,319 downwards.
AAGTTGGGATGGGTGGCGCTGCTCTAAAAGACCTATTAGATGAGATTGATCTGAGCGAGCTAATCAAGCGACTAAGCAAAGAAGCCGACGAAACTAAAGGTCAGCGCAAGAAAAACCTCATGAAGCGCCTACGTTTGCTAGAGAACATGCAACGGGCTGGCATCAAGCCTAGCAGCATGTGTGTTAGCGTTCTACCGGTTATCCCACCGGACCTCAGGCCAATGGTTCAACTGACAGGTGGACGTTTTGCGACCAGTGATTTAAACGATCTTTACCGCCGCGTTATTAACCGTAATAACCGCCTGAAGAAACTGATTGAACTTAACGCACCAGAAGTCATCCGCCGCAACGAGCAGCGTATGTTGCAAGAAGCGGTTGATGCCTTGATTGACAATAATAACGCCAGAAGTGGCCGCGCCGTAGCTGCGACTGGCCAAAGACGACGCCTAAAGTCCCTAAGTGACATGCTCAAGGGCAAACAAGGTCGTTTCCGTCAGAACTTACTAGGTAAGCGCGTTGACTACTCTGGTCGTTCAGTTATTGTCGCCGGACCGGAACTTAAGATCTATCAATGTGGTCTGCCTAAAATGATGGCTCTAGAGCTGTTTAAGCCTTTTGTGATTGGTTGGTTAATTACTAACGAATTTGCCCACAACATCCGTTCGGCTACCCGCATGATCGAGACTGGCGAGAACGAAGTTTGGGACGCACTTGATGAAGTTATCAAGGGCAAATACGTTTTACTCAACCGTGCGCCATCTTTGCACCGTCTTAGTATTCAGGCTTTCCAGCCGGTGCTAATTGAAGGCCGTGCTATCCAACTGCACCCATTGGTTTGTAAGGGCTTTAACGCTGACTTCGATGGTGACCAGATGGCGGTTCATTTACCTCTGTCTGACGAAGCTCAAAAAGAAGCTGGCGACATCATGGCCAGTAGCAAGAACTTGCTAAAACCAGCCGATGGCTCACCAATCCTCCATATTGAGCAAGACATCGTGCTGGGTTGTTACTACTTAACCTATGAAAAACCAGGTAGTTCTAAAGAATCTCATACGTATTCAAGCCTTGAAGAAGCTTTGATGGCCTATGATAACGGTGTTATGACATTGCAGGGCCGCGTAAAAGTACTTTTCCGTGGGTCTGTCCGTGAAACCACTTTGGGCCGCTTACTCTTCAACGAAATTTTGCCAGAAGACTTTGCATTCCAAGATGAGCCGATGACCAAAAAGAAGTTAGCAAATGTCATGGGCAAGGTTTACCAAAAATACGGCCAAGCCCGCACGGCTGAAGTAGCCGACGACCTAAAAGACATTGGCTTTAGGTTTGCTACCCAATCCGGTCTATCGATGGGGATGAGTGACTTTGCTGAGATCCCAGAAATGGACAAGATTTTGGCAGGTGGAGAAGACCGAGCCGCTGCTATCTCTGGCCAGTTTGAACAAGGTTTCATCACTGAAGATGAACGCTACCGTTTGACCGTCGACAATTGGACAAAGATTGATACCCATGTCCAAGATCTCTTGGCCAAACAAATGGAAGATGACGAATCGACCATGGCTATCACCATCACCTCTGGTGCTCGTGGTAACATCTCGCAGATGAAAATGTCCGTTGGTATGCTAGGTGTCTTTTCTGATGCTACCGGTCGCGCGATTGAGCTGCCGATCAAGTCTGGCTATGTTCAAGGTCTAACACCTCTAGAATATTTCACCGGTACCCGTGGAACCCGCAAAGCCCTAATTGACATTGCCCTTAAGACTGCCGACGCTGGCTATCTAACTCGACGCTTAGTGGACGTTTCTCAAGACGTCTTCACGATTGACGATGACACGACTGACCCGGGCTTTTCAATGTTACGCGCCGATGCTGAGGAGATTGGCGTTAGCTACGCTTCACGCCTTGAAGGTCGTTACGCAGCTGATACCGTTAAAGGCATAGTCAAACAACACCAGCTAATAACCCCAGAAGCCGCCGCCAAGATTGAGGCTGATAAGAAACTCGATGGTGTAAAAATCATGAGTGCCTTGTCTGCAACTTCCGTGCGTGGTGTACCGCAACTGTCTTACGGTACTGATCCGGCAACCGGGCTCTTAGTTGAGTCGCATCATCCTATTGGTGTTATCGCCGCCCAGAGTATTGGTGAGCCTGGCACTCAGTTGAGCCTTGACTCCAAGCACCGTTCAGGTGCGGTTGTGGCCGATGATACCGCCCAGGGTCTTAGCCGTGTTGAAGAGTTGTTCGAAGTCCGCACACCAAAAGGTGTGGCTTATCTGTCTGATATTACTGGTACGGCTGCCACTTGGGAAGAGGGCGAACACTACGTTGTCCAGATCACAGCTGACGATGAAACCAAAGTTGAAATCAAACTTGGTGGCCGCACACCGCGTATTGCCAGTGGCAGTGATGTCACGGTTGGCGATGTCCTGGCGGCTGACGAAGAAGGTAGCGAACCAATCGTGGCTACCATCAGCGGTAAAGCTGAAGTCACTAACAAGTCCATAATCATTGTGCCTAGCGGTAAGGGTCTGGTGCGTTACGAAATCCCTAGCTTCAAACAGATGATGGTCAAAGACGGCGACCATGTCGTAGCCGGTCAGCGCTTAACTAATGGTTCTATTAACTTGCAAGAACTAATGCGCCTGCAAGGTATTGAAGCTACCCAGCGCTACATCATGAACGAGATCCTCAGGATATTTGCCGCCCAGGGTCAGAACATTTCCGACAAACACCTTGAGATCATCGTCCGTCAGATGTTTAGCCGCGTTCAAATAGAAGAGTCTGGCGATAGCGAGTTTGTAACTGGTGATATTGTTAGCAAACTGGCCGTTTTTGAAACCAACGAACAGCTAGCTAACGCCAAGAAAACACCGGCTAAATTTAACCAACTACTGCTTGGTATCACCAAAGCTTCTCTAAGCACAGATTCATTCCTAAGTGCCGCCAGTTTCCAGGACACTACCCGCGTACTGATTGGTGCTGCTACCAGTGGTAAAGTCGACAAACTGTTTGGCCTCAAAGAGAACGTTATCCTAGGGCGCCGTATCCCAGTTGGTACTGGCTATAACTACAACGCAGCTGATGACGTTGAAGATAACGAACAGACCTACATGGTTGATTCATCTGAGGAAAACTGATAGAATTACCGAGTTTTAAAGAAGAATAAGAGGAATATAAATTGCCAACCATCAACCAATTAGTCCGCAAGCCGCGTGTAAAGGTGACCCACAAGACCAAGTCGCCGGCTATGATGCGTGTGGTAAATAACCTCAAAACTCGTAACTATGAAAAACCAGCTCCGTTTAAGCGTGGTGTTTGCGTCAAGGTGACTACCAAAACACCTAAGAAACCTAACTCGGCTCTACGCAAGGTTGCCCGTGTGCGTTTAACCAACGGCTATGAAGTTTGGGCATACATTGGTGGTGAAGGTCACAATTTGCAAGAGCACGCTGTGGTTTTAGTCCGCGGTGGCCGTGTTAAAGATCTTCCGGGTGTGCGTTATCACATCGTGCGTGGTTCGCTTGACCTTCAGGGTGTTCAAAACCGCAAACAGGGCCGTTCTAAGTACGGCACGAAGAAGGGCAAATAAGATGCCTGATAAGCTAACTCTCTGTGAAAGAGGACAATGTAACAAGTGGCGGTTTGATGACATGTCTGACGATCAAACTAGAATCTTTATTGAAGTGTGCAAAGACACTTTTGATAAACAGAAACTAGCCACTGCTGTCCATATATCTAGAGATGTTTGCCCATTTGACCAAGCTGCAAGCGCTGTGATAACAAGTATTCTGCATCGAGCTGGAGAGAATGATGCCTCGTAAAGTCACCAAATCCCTAGTCCGTGATATCCAGCCAGACCGTCTATATAACTCTGTCTTGGTTCAAAGGTTGATTAACCGCGTTATGTTAAATGGGAAAAAGCAGTTAGCTGAAAAGCTAGTTTACGGCGGTATGCAAAAGGCAGCTGACAAGGTTAAAGTCCAGAATCCTTTGGAAGTTTTTGAAGTAGCCATGAAGAACATTCAGCCGCAGATGGAAACTAGGTCGCGCCGCGTTGGTGGTGCTAACTACCAAATCCCGTTTGAGGTCAAAGGCCAACGCCAAACTCACCTGACAATGATGTGGTTTGTAGCTGCCGCTCGGGCGCGCAAAGGCATGAGTATGGAAGACCGTCTAGCCTTAGAGTTAATTGATGCTTATAACAATGCTGGAACAGCAGTTAAGAAACGCGAAGATACGCACAAAATGGCTGAGGCTAACCGCGCTTTCGCTCACTTCGCTAGGTATTAACATGTCTGTAAGTGCGTCTTGTGAATTTTGTACTGGAGAAATTGCTGAAGAATGTCGCAAGAATTTTTCTGACATAAAGAAGGCACTTGATTCAGGGGCGGAAGCGACTCTAGAGGGTGCTTGGAAAGAAGTGATCATAGAATCGGACGGAAATGAGTCGTTTGAAAAGTTGCAAACATTAGAACCAAGTTCAGGTCTGGCTTTGGATGCACAGAAACAACTCCATGATCTGCTTATGTATGGTTTTGTCAGGTCTCAACAAAATTTGGGATGTCGACTTTCAGCTGGTCAAATGTACTTAAAATTAAATACCCAATAAGGAATCCGCTATGGCAACTAAGAAACACACAATGGACAAAATTCGTAATATTGGCATTATTGCTCATATTGATGCCGGCAAAACAACCACTACCGAAGGTATTCTGTACCGCACTGGCCTAAAACATAAGATTGGTGCCGTTCATGAGGGTGAAACGACTACCGACTGGATGGCTCAGGAGCGTGAACGTGGCATTACTATTGTTTCGGCTGCCGTCACTTGCTATTGGAAAGACCACCAGATCAACATTATTGACACACCTGGACACATTGACTTTACAGTTGAAGTCGAGCGTTCTCTGCGCGTCCTTGATGGTGCCGTAGTAGTCTTCGACGGTAAGATGGGCGTGGAGTCACAGTCCGAAACTGTGTGGCGCCAGGCTGACAAATACGGTGTGCCACGTATCTGCTTTATCAACAAGATCAACCAAACCGGTGGCGACTTTTATAAATCACTTGATTCTATTCACCATCGTTTGAGCAAGCACGCTTTTCCAGTCCATTTGCCAATTGGTTTTGAGCAGAAGATTAACGGCGTTGTCGACCTGGTCGACATGAAAGCCTACAGCTACAAAGATTTCACTGACCACGAGTTAGTAGAGGGCGAAATCCCAGCTGACATGATGGATCAGGTCAAGAAGTATCGCAGCTTACTAATTGAAAACGCTGTCGCCGAAGACGAGAAAACGCTGGAGAAGTACTTTGAAGTGGGTGAAGACGGCTTGACAACTGAGGAGATCAAACATGCTATCCGGGTCGCTACACTTTCTGGTAAGTTTTTCCCAGTTACGGGTGGTGATGGCCGTGGTGTGATTGTAGAAAAAGTCCTAGATATGGTGGTTGATTATTTGCCAAGTCCTCAGGACCGCGGCGCAACCTGGGGAACTCACACTAAGACTGGTGACGAGATTGAACGCCAGCCGGATGAGGCCGAACCTTTTGCCGCCCTGGCATTCAAAATTGCTACTGACCCATTTGTAGGTAAGCTAGCTTATTTCCGTGTATATTCGGGCAAATTAGTAGCCGGTAGCTACATACTAAATAGCTCAACTGGTGACAAAGAACGCGTTGGCCGCATCGTTAGAATGCAAGCTGACAAGCGTGAAGACGTTAACGAAGTCAGCGCTGGCGACATCGCCGCTATTGTTGGTCTAAAAGGCACGACAACTGGCAATACCTTGAGCGACCCAACTAGCCCGATAGTTCTAGAAAGTATTACTTTCCCGGAACCACCAGTTAGCATCGCCATTGAGCCCAAGACTAAATCTGATCAAGAAAAGATGTCATTGGCTTTGCAAAGATTGGCCGAGGAAGACCCAACTTTCTGCATAAAAGTGGACGATGAAACTGGCCAGACTATCATTTCCGGCATGGGCGAGCTCCATTTGGACATTATTGTTGATAGGATGAAGCGCGAATTTACGGTTGAGGCTAATGTTGGCCAGCCACAGGTGGCTTACCGCGAGACTATTCGCAAAGACGGTGTTGAAGCCGAAGGTAAATACATCCGTCAAACCGGTGGCCGTGGTCAGTATGGTCACGTTTGGTTGCGCTTGTCACAAAATGAAGCCGGTAAAGGCTTTGAATTCATCAACTCTATCAAGGGTGGTATTGTCCCGTCAGAATACATCCCAGCTGTTCGCAAAGGTATAGAAGAAGCTATGAGCAACGGTGTCATTGCTGGTTATCCGGTGGTTGATATCAAGGCAGAGATTTACGATGGTAGTTACCACGATGTTGACTCCAGTGAAATGGCTTTCTCAATTGCTGGATCGATGGCTTTCCAGAGTGGCTTTAAGGCCGCAAAGCCAGTGCTGCTAGAACCTATTATGAAAATCGTCGTTGTCACACCTGAAAGTAGCATGGGTGACGTTATTGGCGACCTAAACTCCAAGCGTGGACGGGTAGAATCTATGGAAGATTTGAATCCTGGAATCAAAGAAATTACCGCTTTTGTACCCCTTGGCGAAATGTTCGGCTACACCACTAACCTGCGTAGTATGACCCAGGGTCGAGCTAGTTCCAGCATGGAACTGGACCACTACGCCGATGTGCCAAATAACGTCGCTGAAGCTATAATTGCCAAGAAGAGTAAATAACCCATTATGACAAGACTAGAAAACGACCAAGTAGTAGAAACAGCTCAACGCTATGTTGACGTTAGTGCTGCTTTAGATATTGAGTTGGCAAATTTGGATCTGGCAGCTAATGAATTTGAGACAACACTCAACGTTAGGGGCAAAGAAGTGTTCGGTGTTTTACATGCTGATATGCTAAAGGGCTTCACCAAAGCAGCGGCGCAAATGATCCACACCGCTGGCGTCTACGTTATCTTAGGACCCATGGCTTACTACGATCGTAATCAATTCAGAACAGCCATAAATGATAAAACCGCCGGCGTTGAAGACGCCGAAGCTATCCTTGCAGAAAGGTTAAATAAATGACTGCGCGTAGAAACGGATTGCCCGAATCACCACAAGCACTATATGGTTCAGAAGGTGACTTAATGCAATTAGAACAACCTGCCAAAGAGGCTTTAGTAAGATTTAGGCTAGCAAACACAGTCCTGGCTCACATGATTGTTGAAAACGGCCCAGACTCTTACCAAGCTTTACGTCAACAACACATCCTTGATCAAGCTGCATTGGAACTAGCTCAATCGCGCAAGTAAACAGTTCTTAAGCTTGCATACTAAAAGTCTTTCAACTACTGTTCTAGATATGAAACTCGAAGCTAAAAATGGCTGTCCTTGTGTAATCGGTCGCGAACTTATAGAACAAGGTTCAATTGTTGAGCAAAATGGTGCTGTCAACTCCAAACCATCAGCAAAATTAGTTGGAGAGGTAATTTTGCTTTGTACTAACGGAGCTATTGTCACTGGATCTATGGCACAAAGATGTCCAGCAGTTCTAAAATGCCCCGTTAAAAAAGAAGATATAATTCTTTAAGTTTATTAGATCAAATTTCTTAAGCTTGCGTTTTTTGGGTGGAGCTCAGATACTTCATCAATGTAAAAGGAGTTACTTATGGCTTTTGAATTGAGTATTTCTGGCATCTCATCGCACGAGTGCAAATGCAACCCTTTTCTTCAAGTAGAGAAAGCAGTCGGTGAACTAATTGAAGTCATTGAAGACAGCCAGGATCAATTACCATTCACTGCCGAGGATGTAAGTTTGGTGAGGGCAACTTATCATTGTGAAGGAGCAGTAAAAAGTGAGGGCGTAAACCCACGGATTTGTGGACTGATTATTAATGCGTCACTTCACTCCCCCGATGGCACAGGCCTAACAAGCACTGAATTTATATCGACCGAGACCATAGATTAACCCTTTACAAACTTCTTAAGATAAGCTAACATGTTACGGTATCCGCATGGGTGTTGCTATTGCTCGTGCTTAATTAATAAACTTTAGGAGACAAGAATGGCAGATTTTGATCGTAGTAAGCCACACGTCAACGTTGGAACAATGGGCCATGTTGACCACGGTAAAACAACTCTAACCGCCGCTATTACAAGCGTATTAGCTAAGAAATTACCTAGCGAAGTCAACAAACCAGTCAAATATGACGAGATTGACAATGCGCCAGAGGAAAAAGCTCGTGGCATCACGATCGCTACTTCTCACCAAGAATATGAATCAGAAAAGCGCCACTATGCGCACGTTGACATGCCAGGTCACGCTGACTATGTCAAAAACATGATTACCGGTGCTG
>CAZJQT010000001.1:0-95423 GCA_964548655.1 uncultured Candidatus Saccharibacteria bacterium | reverse complement strand
TGTAAGTGCCACTGCCAGTGCCGGTTGGGTCTGCACCAAAGGCTGGGGTGGTATTAACACGCAGATTTGCTCCAAACTGCGACGTACCTATAGAGGAAGCGGTCTGAGAGGATAAGGCCGTGATTGTGGGCGAACCAGAACAAGTACCACAAGTCAGCGTAGCACCGTTGATAGTAATGGAATAACCGCCTACGCCGTTGGTGGAGGCTGCCATAACTGAGGTGCCAGTACTGGTAGCCGAGCTAGAGAAAGTACCAAAGTTTACCGAAGAACCAGCCACCGTACCGCAGTTCTGACCTGTTATGGAAGTACCTGTGCAAAATACTAATGATTCATCCATTGTTCCGGTTAAAGATATAGCCTGAGAAGTACTCAGGGCTATAGTGCCATTATCTATTGGTGTGGTCCAAGCAGAGTCAGAATAAGTAGTGACTCTTAAGAAAAAGGTTGTGTTTACCGCCGTAGGGTTGTGTACAGCGTTCCACTGTATGGTTACAGCGCCAGAGGGCGTCGTGGCACAGGCAGCATCGAGAATTCTTAGGCTGGTGCTTGTTGAACTATTAACAGTCCAGCCCGAGGCGCAGCCCAAGCCTGATGGCTGGCTAGCCAATGTTGATGAACTACTACTGAAACCAGCGGCTCCACCTGCTTGAGTACATGAACCTGAAGCTGTGTCACAAACATCGGCACTGACGCTCTTGATAGCTGTACCAGTTGTCGGGACGGCGCTAGAATTGAACGTATACGAAACAGAAGTAGCGTTACCAGCTGAATCTGACATTGTAAACTTGCGGTTGGTAATCTGTGCGGCCTCAACAGCTGAAGGAGCTAATATGATAAATAGACTGGCAAACGCCATAACAAAAGCCGTACTAAGCAGCCACAGACGCTGCTGAGCAGTATAGAGTTTTGTCAGGTGTTTATGCATATTTTGTCTTACCGTTGGAACTTAATAGTTACATTACCATAACAACTAAGTGCAAACAAGCGTTATTAATAGGTACCGGTACACAAAATGACTTGGTTGCCACTGTATTTGCCACCTGGGGTGGTAGTAGAAGCATTGACTATGTAGCTGATGGTGAAGTCAGTTTCACCTGAACTACTGGGGGCTGAGGCTATGGTCTCGCCGTTAACATAACGAAAATTATTAGCAGTGTTGTAGTTGGTGGCAGCCGAACCAAAAGAAAATGTGCTGCTTGGAACCTGGACGGGGTTAGAGCCAAAGGTAGCCGGAGAAGTATTAGCTACCAGATTAATACCAAATTGTTCTGTCCCATTATGAGAAGTATCGGTTGGGTTAATTCCGGCCAGATTATGGCCATTATTGGCCGGAGTACTCCCGATTACAGAAACAATATAGCCGTAAGCCGTGTAATTCAAGACGCTAAAAGTTGCGTTGGCAGTTATGGCGCTGCCGGTAGAAAAGTTACCAAAGTTTAGCGTAGAAGTATTAAGAACGCAGCTAAGTCGTGGATCGGCAGTAGTTGTGTAGCCGTTTTCAACCCGGTAATTAGTTGAACTCCCCTCCACTACCCCTGTATTACCGACCGATTGTTGGCCGCTTTGAAACTGATAATTAGTCGAGCTACTGTCTAGGTTGCCGCCAGGCCCAAAAAAGCTTTCATCAATTCGGTAACTGTTAGAAGTACCCTGCGCCGAGGCAATTGACTGGCGTATGCTCATGCACAATACCAGCATCAGTAAAAGCACTAGCGTCCATTTAAATCGTTCGCCCATATGAAAACTATTATACAGAGCTTAAGTGCTTTAGGGCACAGATGGTCTAGACCTTGATGAAAGCACGGGATTTTTGGCTGTTTTTTAGATCGGTCGTGTAGTTAGAAATGTCCTTGAAGTTGAACAGAATATGGGCGCCATGTATTTTGTTGTCGCCTGAATTTTCGATATTTTTAACTATTTCTAGACTGTAACCGATATTAATGACATCTGAGTATTCGCCCGGTTTTAGTTTAAACAGCGCGTCAACTGTTTGCGCTGTCAGATCGCGGTTGGTGCGGTCCACAACACCAAAATCACCACCGTTACCCTTGGTGGCTTGATCGTCCGAATAAGTTTTAGCAACGGTTGCAAAATCTGTGCCTTTCTTGAGTTCGGCCAGAGCGTTGTCAGCCCGAGCCTTGGTAGCTTGATCAAGTGTCATGACCACTTTCTGAGCCAAAAGCTGACTACGCAGACTGCGTCTAAAATCATCGACTGTCCAACCCCAATAATCCTTCAGAACATCTTCAAAGACTTTGTCGTTACTACCTAAACGGTTCTGGGTCCTAACAATTGTAATTTGATCATTTACCTCGCGGTCACTGACGCTGACTTTATATTTATCGGCTAGTTCTTTGACGAACTCATCGCTAATAACCTTGTCCAAAGCCTGTTTCCTAAAAGCCGTCAACTGTTGTTTACCAGAGTCGCTGTTGAAATCCAGCTTGAGCTGCGATTGATAATAGTGGGTATAGTGCCGTAGTTCAAACAAGTAATTCTCGTAATCGATAAAATGGTTATTTACTCTGGCAACTGGGAATGGGATAACTTGAGTTATACGGTATAAGAACGTCGAGCTGTTCTGAAAATTATAAAGCGCCAATGTGCAGTAGCCAAAGAAAGCAATAATGCCGGCTATCAAAACAGACGTCGAGACTAAAATAATGCGGTGTTTGGAGTGCTGTAAGGGGTAGATATATTTGCGAGCCCGACCTATAACGGCTTCGCGGTGTTCGGCAATGGTTTCATTGGTGATACGTGGCACCTCACTGGGCACCGATTCCTCACCCCTCTCTTCTAGTTTCCTCTTTAGGAAAGCTCTAGTCTTCTTCGTCCGTCTCAGCTTCAGTTTCTTCTTCATATGCCTCGTTAGTTGGTTGAATTGGATGGGTCGTTGATATTATGCCTTCTTCACGCAAGATGCTCAGCATTTTTTTCTGGATCTTGGCTGGGCGGTGGACGTCATGAATAACCAAATCACCCATGTAAGTTTGCATCATTATTGTACCAAAACCCAGCATGGTTTCTTGAAAACCGGCTATCTCGTAGTTGACCATTTGCACTTGGTTCAGGCCAATATCAACGACGCTACGGTGGAATAAACCGCGTTGAGTTATCTGGATAAATCGCTGATCGGTCACAATGAAAACACTGTAGTACCAAGCTATCCAAGCTGGGAACATAATGATCAAGCCTGCTAGCACCCCTGCCCCAAGGCCGCCAAAGAACCAGCCAAAACCAAGGGTTGGCCTGGCTGCCACCGGTAGAACACCAACCAAGGGTCCAAGCATAGCAAATACTAGACTGCGACGCATCACGACTGGATGTTTACGGAAAACGTACAGAACGTTTTCATCATCAAATTGGTCAGCAAAATATTTTTCAGCTTTTTCTTCTTTGTCTGCCATATAGCATAAGGTTATAGCTATTAGGTTATAGGTTCAAGTGTTTTAAGATATACTTGTGCAACACGCCCCCGTGGCTCAACGGATAGAGTAGTTCCGTCCTAAGGAAAAGATAGAGGTTCGATTCCTCTCGGGGGTACCAACATTGACAATTCATCACACTTATGCTAATATAAACACATGTCAATAGAAGACAAAAACCCTTTCCCGAATGAACCAAGTATTGCTGAGACCTTAGAGCGATTTGATAAGAAGACTCCGGATGAGAAAGCAGATGACATCGATCACGACATTGGCGTACTCACGATTGCGGAAGGTTTGCACACCAAGAATGACGGGCTGAAAGAAGTTGGCCGCTCCCAAATTAGAGATGTGGCCGACAGACAGGTAGACCGAATTTTCGCCCCGAGCACTGCAGTAGACACACAATCTCGTGAATTGCGCCAGCCGCTACCAGTGACCCCCGAAGTTACTGGGGATACAGTAAAAGATAAAGCACACATGTGGCTGTACTCGGCATCATGGGAAGCTGCTAGGGTTTCCAGAGAAGCCGCTGTAGAACTTGCAATTGATAAAGCACGTAAAAACGCTACGCCACGTCCTAATTTAAATACAATTGGTCAACCAGACTTTATGCCAGAAGATTCAGCCCTGCTCACCAGGATTGTACAACATATTGAGAGACCTGGTACGCAACAGATGTTGGCCCAACTGCATGACATGCGAGAAGCTAACGCTCAAGCCCAAAGACCAGACAACATTCGCGATCAAATGACTTTGCTAAACGTTGTCTTACAAAACTCTGACCTCCAGTATTAACTTGCTAATTGTAAAATACAAGAACGGTTCTAACCTGGTTCGGTGTGTTGGACTATAGGTTAATCAAAACTTCCTCTGTTATGATTGATTAGATGAAAAAGATTTATTTTGCCTGCTCCATACGCGGAGGACGCGAGGATGCCAAAACATACGCAGCACTAGTGGAGCACATAAAAACTAAGGCTAATGTACTCACCGAGATATTTGCCGATGGAAAATTGACCTCGCAAGGCATGAACAAGCCTAGTAAAGCAATTTGGCAAACCGATATGAATTGGATTAAGGAAGCCGACGCGGTTATTGCGGAAGTAACAAACCCCAGCTTAGGTGTTGGTTACGAGATTTCCAAGGCAGAAGACATGGGTAAGCCGGTGCTAGCGCTATTTTATAATGATAAGGAGCGCAAACTATCAGCCATGATTGATGGGTCACCTAACGTAAAAACTATTCACTACACCGAACTTATTGACGCCAAACAAGCAATTGATGATTTTGTTTCAGCATTAGGATCTGGCAAAAACTAGCTGGTCATGTGTTTTTGGTGGATAGTTTCGTAGTCGTGGAGTTCGCTGCTATCAAACCAGATAGGAATTTCATGTTCGGCTTCTTCTTTGTTGCCAGACGCATGGATGAGATTTCTAAGTGGACGCTTGGCGGCGTTGGCTAGTGCTGATGAGTCAAACGAATAGTCACCTCTAATAGTTCCCGGATCAGCAGCCGATGGCAGCGTAAAGCCGACTATTTTTCTAACTACTTCTATGGCATGTGGTCCTTCCAAGACGGTGGCGATAACTGGACCCGATTTCATAAAATCAATCAACCATTTATTGATCTGTAAACCAATTTTATAGGGGTCAGTATGACCAAACTCGGCTTTTACATCAAGCCCAAGTTCTTTGTAGTTATTTAAGGTTTTGTTGCCCATACCTTCTATAAATTCACGGCGGCTGTTGGGGTAGTGTTTGGCTAGACGCGTGTCCTCTGGAACTAACATTTTCATGCCAACAATTTTGAGTCCGACTTTTTCGAATCGGCTTAATATGTCACCTACTATGCCGCGCTGAACGACGTCAGGCTTTAATATAATCAATGTTTGTTCCATTACGTCCTCCGCACCGCATCATCCTGCTGTCTAGCAAAGCTATCCACTCTGCTGATGCTCTTGGCGCTGGACGGCGTTACCAGCTGCAGTGCTCATTTACCGTATATTAAATACGCCTCATTCCGCGCTTCGCTGGCGCCTTGTCCAGCAACCAAGTGCGAAGGCCGTATTCTTAATGACTATTCTAACAGATTGAGCTGGCCTTTTAAAGCCAGTTTGCTAGATCTGTGTCGTACAATATGGTTATGCTAGTTAGCAAAACCAAAACTGATTTCCTGGAATATTTGGAGATTGAACAAAACCGCTCGCAAAAAACTATAGCTAACTACGATCACTACCTCACCCGTCTGATTGATTTTGCTGGCGATATAAAAGTCAGTGATATCGACCAAGAGTTGGTGCGCAAATGGCGTCTGTGGCTAAACCGTCTGGGCACAAACACCTCTGATGAACTGCAGAAAACGACTCAAAATTATCATTTAATCGCGCTTAGAAGTTTCCTAAAATATTGTGCCAAACGTGATATTAATTGCTTGTCGGCTGACAAAATAGAGCTGGCCCACACGGTTAGAAAACAAGTTACCTTCCTAAACCCAGAAGAATTAGCCCGGATTTTTGAACAACCCAAACTGGAAAAACAATCGGGACTTAGAGATAGAGCGATTTTGGAACTGTTGTTCTCTTCAGGATTACGTGTTTCTGAGCTAGTTGGCTTGGACCGTGAACAAATAAACTTAAAACGCCGTGAGTTTATGGTGCGCGGTAAGGGCCAGAAAGACCGGCCAATTTTTGTTAGTCAAGAGGCGGCCGACTGGCTTGAACGTTATCTGGAAAAGCGCACCGACAACACCAAACCACTTTTTATTCGTTATTCGGGCAGTAAGGCGGTTGATTTATCCGGCAATTTTCACCGTTTGACTGCCCGTAGTGTGCAACGTATGGTTAGCCAATACGCTAAGTTAGCTGGCATTACTAAACATGTTAGCCCACATACCTTGAGGCACAGTTTTGCTACTGACTTGCTTATGAATGGGGCTGATTTAAGGTCAGTCCAAGCCCTGCTAGGTCACAGCAATATAGCCACCACCCAGATCTACACTCATGTTACCGACCCCCACCTCAAAGCCGTACATCAGAAATTCCATCACAAAACTGAGTAGTGACTAAATACAGGAAAGAGTAGCCCGACAAAATGTATTCCATTTTGCCGGCGCGATGAGAGAACCTGGGTTCTATCATGGATGGTTACGGCTGGTCCGGGATACAGGCTGAATCAACTTGATCAGTGCCAGCGTTTATGCCAGCGCCTACAAAGAAACGTTTGCAAACACTGCTATTGGACTGGAGTGCAAAGTCAGGTGGATAAATGTTGGAGATGCCCCGGGTGGGTATCCTGACTTGTATGCGTCGTAAAACATCGTTGGCCTTGCCGGTAGAGTCAACAATTGCCTGGGCGCCAGACAAGTTAATGGTTGGATTAGTGCCATCACTGGCTGTAATCGCTACAGATGCGTCTTCGTAAATAGGCCTGATACGCAAGAAATAACTTGGTTGGGCTAGACCAGTAATAGTTACACTACAAAGTGGTGAAGCAGCCGATACACAGTTAGCCCTGACAATATCACCGGTACCAGCTGACGCAAAGCTGGCTGAAGCCGCACCAATGTTTTTCTGTGGGAAAAGGAACAGAGTTTTGGTGTTAGCGATTAAGTTTGGCCGGGTTACGCTAGCTAACGGTACAAAATCAACTCGTAGAACCGGCATGTCGCACGAAGAAGCGTATGAAGCTAGAGTTGGGAAACCGTTGCCCGAAGCGGGACAGTTTATGTTCCGGTAGTTCGTGCTATTTGTGAGTTTGTTTTGCCAATTAAGAGTGATACTTGTAATATTGACACCTGAAGCACTGGTAACTGGAAAAATCTGGCTACTACCTTCTGGAATATCTGGGTACAGTAGTGATGAAGGACTAGGGTTGATTAATAAACAGGTGTAGGAGATTAGGCCACTGGCGCCATCAAGCACGTTATTGTTAAAACCAGCTGCTGCTAAGTTACAGTCACTTACGCTTTTGTTAGGTGTCGTGCTTAGCACTTTGCGAGCATCATTTACGCCTGTTTCGGCCGCATAGAAGGCCTGAGAGCTAAGCTGATCGTCAAGCACCTGCCTCTGTTCACGACGCGTAACAGTCGCGAAGCTAAGCACAATCAAGGTCAACATAAGCATGATAAATAGCGCCACCATGAATGACACTAGGCCGTCTTGATTGTCTTTGAGCTTGTGGATTCTAAGCATATTGAATTTCATTATAACCTTTGTTGCACAACTGTGCTTAAGGTTGACACAGCGCAAAACTGTGAACCAGCATTAACATTTTGGCATGAGTCATAGAGACCATCACTGTTACTGTCACGTAGCACGCCAGTTGCCCCGCCGTCACCACTAATAACTGTTAGCGTGATACGCCATAGATGGGTGTTGGCGTTAACAGACTGAATAGTTAGTTTGCTGACCCGCATTCTGGTATCCATCAACTCTTGATCACTACCGGTAACAGCGTTGCCGAGGTTACGGTTAGCGGTACAACCTGGGCTGTTATCGCGCACTAATACATGGACTGATTGGTCGGTATTAGGACTACTGTCGACTAGTTGTCTATCAAGAATGAAGGTATAGCGAATATCACCGACACAGAAGCGACCAGTCGCGCCAGCGACGGTTGGCAGATTAGTAATATCTGGCGAAGAGGGAGTAGCCGAGCTAAATTGAATTGTGTGCGATATATCATCCATGATATTACGGGCGACTTGCTGGGTCTTAGAGCCAGTTATACCTTTGTAATAAATTCGTCCAATTTGTAGCAAACTATAGGTTACTACTAGCAAAATCGTAGAAAAAACAAGACTAGCGATCAGTAGTTCGATAATAGTAAAACCAGACTTGGAGTTTCTAATGGTCGTCATGGATAAGCCCTGTAGACTATTTTGACTTCGTCTTTACTGGGGGAAGCTAACCTAAACCAGCGTACATAGACCGTAAATACATAGCCGTTGCTAGCGTCAGGCCCACTGCGATCAATAGCGATGTTATAGGGGATCGTGCCACTTTTACAGGTGGCTACGTAGGTTGTTAGCGTGTCGCTGTTTAGTGCTGGTTGGGAGCCAAAGGCAATACCACCAACCGGAGCATTATTGGCAATAACCGCATTACCGCTGACTGAATCGATACAAAAGATCTTGGTGGCAGCAACCGCTACGGCTACGTTACTTTTGATTTGCTCAACTTGAGATTCGGCGGCTTTTAGGGCTTCGCCCCTTTCTTGAGATTGACGCGTACCACTAAGGCTTCGGTTAGCAGATACATAAGACGCGGCAATAACTGAACTGACTATCAGCAGTGCCAAAAGTACTTCTACCATGGTGTCACCAATTTGGTTTAATAGCTTATATTTCATGGACAAGCTCCCGTACCGACAGTTCGTTTTGTAGTCAATTCCCGACCGTTGCTACCGATGGTTATTTGGCCGTATTGATTAGAGCCACCGCTAACGAAACAGATCACCACCCCGTTGACCGGATTACTGTCGTAAGCGCCACTAGCAAAAGAATCTATCAGATCGGCTGCAGTTTGTGAGGTCAGAGTATTTAGCGGCGTAGTCGTAGGTCCGGGTATTGGCACAAGTTGTACGGACTGGCTACCGGAAGATAGGTTGCCGTTAGCGTAACTGCTAAAAGTACTAAAAAAGCCTAAAGCTGTAATATTGGTAGTCGTAGCGCCGATAGTGTAGTACATCTTAGAAACTATCATCCGACTTTGAAGCGTAAGACTATCAATAGCATTCACAGCACTTTTACCGTTGCTGTCTATGGCCACTGCTACCGGTTTAGTTTCAAGTAGACTAGTCACTTCATTACTGCCGGCACCACCAATTAAGCGCTGTCCAGCAACCGTGTATAAATTATAGCCAACGCCACTGGTACCTGAAACGCCAAAATGTAGAACCCGACCGATGAAAATACAACCCAGATTCGTGCCCTGCGTATTGCCTGCGTTGACACTGATAGTTGGACCGCTACCCGTACCGTCAGTCGTGCATTTAAAACTGTTGGTGTTAGGATAAAAACCATTAGTAACATCGTTAGAGACGTCCCTAATTTTTGATTCTATGTCGTTGAGTGATTGATTGAATTCACTTTTACCTTGTTGGCCAGAAATCAGGGCGGCCGCAACCACAAACAAGGAGGCTGAAACTGCCAAAAATATCATTACTTCAACAATGGTATAGCCCCTGGCCCTACCTGTAACACTCATATGCCAAGTATAGCATAAAAGCTTACGCTTAACGGATAGGTTAGACAAGAAACAGGTGGCGTCGCAACCAGTTTTGTAACGAAGTTCCTAACAAATAGATGGCCACGGTGGCAATAATCAGAAACGGCCCAAACGGTATTTTGGAACTTGTCTTTAACTTATGATCCATGAGTTGTGGCAAAGAATAGACAGTGCCCAGCAGCGACGCTAAGAACAAAACACCAGCCGCTAGAAGTGGCCGACCGACAATCAGGCCTAAAACAACACCAAGCTTAACGTCGCCACCACCTATCCATTTGCCATCTGAGATTATGAATAACAGATAAAAAAGGCCGCCAAGAACAAAGACTGCCAGTATTGATTGCGTGATTAAAGATATTTGTTGGTCAGCAAAACCAAACTTTAGAGCAAACTGAACTAGCGATAGACCAAACGCCCATGCTACCAGACTGTTTGGTAGTAACATCCACTTCAGATCATAGAGAAATAAAGCGACTAGCACTGTGAGTAAAGGTAGCCAAGCTAAAAACATCAGCCAGCTACGAGGTTGGTCTAAATTGGACCAAGACAGATATGAAACCACAAATAGAGCGGCTGTAAGTAGCTCAACCAACGGGTACTGGCTGGAGATTGGTTTCTTACAGTAACGACACTTGCCTGCCAGCAATAGCCAACTAAAGACTGGAATTAAATCTTGCCAGCTAAGGGTATGGCGGCAATCTGGGCACATTGATCGGCCGCGTGTGATTGACAGCTCTTTGAGCCGTAATTTGTTCTTGGCTTGGCCGCGTTCATGCAACCGCCAAACTAGGGCGTTAACAAAGCTACCAAACGCCAGACCAATAACAACCAAAGCCACTATTTTAAACATTAGTAGAATACTAACATAGGTTGTTATTTGAATTGATTAAACGTTAAGGCACTCGGACAGAGTAAAATTGCCGCTACTGTCTTCTAGGGCATATTGCAAAGCCATCTGCCTATTGGCACCGCCAAGAGTTTTACCGATATTGCCAGCTGTTATATCACAACGTGCAGCTGTAACCAACTGGACACCACTAACGGTTATAACGCCTTGAACCCCCGATACCAGCGACATTTTGCCATTGACAGCTGTTCCTAGTGGTGAAGCCGCCGCTAGTCCTGTGTATTGATTCAGAGTACCAGCATCAGTAATTATTGTAGTCACGTCACCTGAGGTAGACGGTATAACGCCAATATTATTAGAAGAAAAATTGGAGGCAGAAGTCGCAAGTCTAGATATTTCGTTACGACGGTTGTGATTACGATTACTACGCTGCAAGGCTGGTACTGCCAGGAACACGATCAATAGAATTAGGCCGGCAATAGCCAGAACAATTAGGACTTCGACGATAGTGAAGCCAGCTGTCCCGTGATAAGACTTACCAGCGGAATGAGAGCTTGCTTCGGAAAAGAACCTTGTAACACCAGTGAATCTTTTTCTTAGCATCAGTAAAAATACCTTTTTATCTCATTACCGCTGGATTCAAATTTAACGTACGACTTAAACGTCTATGCAGCTAGATGTAGTGTAGGTACCACCGGCATCTTCTAGGGTGTACTGCAAGGCCATTTGTCTGGTTGTACCTGTCACCGCAGTACCACTCGCACCACATTTACCACCAACCACTAGCTGAGTTCCGTTAACAGTAATGGCTGCCTGTGGGCTAGTGAAGCCGGCGGCAATAAGAGACATCTTACCTGCAGCAGCCGTACCAAGTGGTGAAGCTACAGCTAGACCAGAGAATTGCTGCAAAGTACCAGCGTCGGTAATGACGGCGGTTATATCAGCTGCTACTGTAGGTGTTGCACCATTGTTATTTGTTGTGAAGTTAGCTGACGCACTAGCTAGCCTAGCTGCCTCTGAACGGCGGCCAGTATTACGGTTGTTACGCTGCAAAGCTGGTACCGCTAGGAACACGATTAGCAGGATTAAGCCAGCGATTGCTAGCACGATCAAGACTTCGATGATAGTGAAGCCCTCATTTAGTTTTTTTAGGTTAAGTTTCATATTTAAAGCCCCCCTCCAACAAGGTTTATTAATGCTTATGGTTAAAATACTAAATAGAAATTAGAGATAATGCAAGTTTTAATGGATGATTGTCTTGCCTGCCAGCCCATATATGGGGATAAGTACCGCCGCCACGATAATAAAAGCGAAAACACCAAGCATCACCATCATGACGGGTTCAATGATGGTAGAAACAGTTTTAATCTGGTTATCTACTTCCCTCTCGAAATAATCAGCTGTTTTGGCCATCATTTGCTCCATAGAACCAGACTGTTCACCAATTCTGAGCATATTAGGGACTAGTTCTAGGAAATTTTTATCGTTAGCCAGTGAGTCAGATAAAGCTTTGCCGCCTTTTACCTTTTCAATCGCCCCCTTCAATGATTCCTCTATGTAAACATTATTGATAGCATCAGACGTAATTTCCAGCATTTGGATCAGTGGAACACCGGTCGATATTAAAGTCTGGCCAGTGCGTGTAAAACGAGCCATGTAGAGCTTCATAAACAAAGGTCCGATCGGCCAGGCTTTCATTTTGAATTTGTCTATTACTCGACGACCGCCGATTGTTTTTATCCACCTGGAGCCAAAAATAACCAAAAGAATTGCTAAGAACACCATCCAGTACCAAAATTTGATGATAAAGTGTGAAACTGCCAGCAAGGCCACAGTAAACCAAGGCAAGGTGGTGCCTGGCAGGCCGTTATAAAGCACTTCAACCTGCGGCAAAACCTTAACAACCATAAACAAAACAACTGCGCCCATCACGATCAGCACAATGATCGGGTAAACCATGGCACCGCGGACTTTGCTTAAGATTTCAGCATCTTTTTCTTGTTGATTGGCCAGGCGCTCTAGGGCCGCATCAAGTGTTCCCGAAGCTTCACCAGCCGCCACTAGACTAATAAATACTCTGTTAAATACCTCCGGATGTTTAGCCAACACGGCTGAAAAAGCCTGGCCGCCTTCAATGTCAGCGATGATTTCATTGATGATGACTTTAAAATTTTTGTTAGTCGTTTGGTTGGCTACGCTGCGTAGACTTTGCACTAGCGGCAAGCCAGCGTTAATTAAGGTCGATAGCTGTCTAGAGAACAAAATCTTGTCTTTGGCTTTAACCTTTTTGAAGATCTTAGCGAAACTGGTGTTTTTACCTTCCTTAAGACTGATATCAATCGGCGCTAAACCTTGATCATGAATAAGCTTGGCGGCATTTTGCTCATTATCGGCCTGAACTTCAGCCGATAGTTTTTGGCCAGTTGCTGGATTGCGAGCAGTGTATTTGTAAGTGAGCATCCTTCTAAGCCTGTTAGCCTCTCATTAAGCGGTCTAGTTCCTCAAGATCAACAGCTACGTTGCGGGCTTCATCCAAAGTAATTGTGCCGTTGTGAATCAAAGTCACTAGAGTTTTATCCATTGACTGCATACCGTGTTCAGCGCCAGTCTGAATAACCGCTTCTAGCTGGTGACTCTTACCTTCACGGATAATATTGCGTACGGCTGGAGTAGCTACTAGAATTTCAGCCGCCGCAACTCGACCACCACCAATCGAAGGTATCAGGCGCTGAGAACAGATGGCCATCAAGATATTGGATAGCTGAGCCCTGATCTGCGGTTGTTGGTGTGGTGGGAAAACATCAATCATACGGTCAATACTTTGGGCGGCTGAGTTGGTGTGCAGGGTCGCCAGCACTAGGTGGCCAGTTTCAGCAATGGTAATAGCGGCGGCGATAGTTTCAAGGTCGCGCATCTCACCGATTAGCACCACATCTGGGTCTTGGCGCAAACTGCTACGCAAGGCGGCTGAGAATGAGTAAGTATCATAGTGGACTTCACGCTGGACAATCACGGCCTTTTTACTCTTGTGAGTGAATTCAATTGGGTCCTCAATAGTAACAATATGAGCCGAACGTTCCATGTTAATTTTATGAATAACGGCCGCTAGGCTAGTTGATTTACCAGAACCAGTTGGTCCGGTTACAAGTACTAGGCCGCGCGGATAGTCAGCAAATTTACTGACAATTGGCGGCAAGCCAAGCTGTTCTATAGTCAAAAGTTCGTTAGGGATTAGACGCAGAGCCGCCGCTAGGTTACCGCGCTCATGAAAGGCATTAACGCGGAAGCGACCCAAATCACCAAAGGCAAAACTGAAGTCAAACTCCTTGTCCTTTAACAGAATCTGCTTTTGGTCTTCGTCCAAAATAGCAAAGATCAGCAGCTCTACGGTCTCCTCATTCAAAATATCACTGCCAGGCACAGCCACTAGTGAACCATCAACTCTTAGCATTGGCTGCAACCCAACTTGGATGTGGAGATCAGAAGCTTTCTTCTTGATGACTTCTTCGAGTAGGACTTCTATTCTTGGTTGTGCTGACATTTGTCTCCCCTTTACTTTTAAGCACTGTCGGCGGCGGCTACTCGGTTAACTTCACTTAGAGTAGTTAGGCCTGCAAGAGCCTTTAGATAACCGTCTTCACGCATGCTGACCATGCCTTGTCTTTGGGCAGCGTGTTGAATCTCGGTACTGGTGGAATGTTTGAGGATTAGATCCTGGATCGGTTCAGTGATATCAAATACCTCATACAACCCCAGACGACCTTTGTAGCCGTCTATTGAGGCTGGGTCATCAGCACCCTTGTACAAAGTATAAGCGGTTTGGTCTCTTAGAGGCAAGCTTTTATAACCTAGGTCTTCGGCGACCTTGGCGACATCTTCTTTAGTTGCTGGCAATAAATGCCCAATTGTAGCGTGGATGGCTTCGGTTTCAGTCTTGGAAGACTCGTAGGATTGCTTGGTTTCATCGTTAATACGCCTGACTAGCCGTTGGCCAATAACCGTGTGCACAGTTGATGCTATCAAGAACGGCTCAATACCCATATCTAGAAGCCTAGGCAAAATACCGGAGGCAGAGTTGGTGTGCAGGGTTGAGAATACCAGGTGACCCGTCAGGGCAGCTTGTACCGCCAATGTAGCAGTTTCTTTATCACGAATCTCACCGACCATGACAACATTAGGGTCTTGGCGCAAGATTGACCTGAGACCGGACGCAAAGGTTAGACCAACGTCGGCGTTAACTTGTATCTGATTTATGCCAGGCATTTTGTATTCGACTGGGTCTTCAAGCGTGACAATATTGATAGCCTCGTTCTTGATCTCTTGGATGGCCGCATACATGCTAGTGGACTTACCGGAACCGGTTGGTCCAGATGTCAGCACCATGCCATTTGGTCGGGTTAGTCCCTTTCTGATAGTTCTGAGGGCCCGGCCAGTGTAGCCCATATCTTCTAACTTGAGACTGGTGCCAGTTTTATCCAACAGACGGATTACGACTTGTTCGCCCCAAACTACCGGCGAGATGGCAATTCTCAGGTCAATATCGCGGCCAGATACCTTGATAGAAAACTGTCCATCTTGTGGTATACGGTGTTCGTCAATCTTCAAATTGGATAAAATTTTTATTCGCGATACTAGCGGGGCTTCTGTAGATTTGGGCAACTTCATGATTTCCCGGAGTATTCCATCGATACGGCAACGAATGCGTAGCTCGTTTTCAAGTGGTTCAATGTGGATGTCACTGGCCCGATTTTTGGCAGCATATTCCATGATAGTAGTCAGGGCTTTGCTAATCGGTGAGTCTTGAACCAAGTTTTCAATATCGGTTGCTTGGTCATTAAACTTCAGAACATTTTCGGTACCGGCTGGTTCACCATTTATATCGCCTAGTGCGCCAACAGTTTGCTTGTCTATTGATGCGCCGTACTGCTTTAGGACATTTCTAACTCCCTCTTCACTGGCCGCATATACCTTCAGTGGCCGACCTATCTTATTAGAGAGGAAGTCAGCTGCTTGAACATTATCGGCATCCAGCATAGCCACAACCAGCCTATGTTGCATTTCGCCCAGCGGTACGGCCATAAAACGCTCGGCCGTTTCCTGTGGTATCAGTGCCAAGATTTCCGGATCAACCTTAGCGGTCGTTAAATTAACATAGGGCAAGTGTGTAGCATGGGCTATGGTTTTGGTCAGGGCTTCGTTAGAAACAATGCCTTCGTGTACCAGAACGCTCAACAAAGGCTGATTAGACTGCGCTGCCTTATCTTTAACATTTTTTAATTTGACCGCATCTAAAACACCTTCTTCTAGTAATTTATCTTCAACTTGTTTCTGAGTTGAGGCAGATAAGACACTCATTGGCGTCGCTCTTTAAGGCTTGGAATTAAATGGTGACTGGTTGGTATTTTCACCGATTTTGATCAGTTGGGTTGGGTCAATCGAATTTGAGTTAAAGTAGCGACTATCAGGTGTCTTAAAATCGGCTGATATCGGTTCGACCTTCTCAATAGTTGACTGCCTTTTGGCAGGAGAGCCAAGCAATAAGTTAGATAGCACCAAGGAGACCACACCGCTGATTACACAGATAACAACTATAATGATTATGTCTTTACGTTTCATTTAACAACCTCTTTTTGAATATTCAAGGTTTTCTCTGGCAAGTAATAGGTTTTGGCATCGATACCGACAGACAGATTATCGTCTGAACCACTCATGTCGAGCTTATTGATTTGAAACGGTCTGATGGAATGTTCCAGGGTATCGATCAAAGTCTTGATTTTGTCGAATGGGCCACTGACGCTCAGCTGGAACGGTATTTCGATAGGTTGCGGGTTGGACTGAGCAGTTTGTTGTGATTGGTTGACTTCATCATCTTTACCAGCAATACCACTAGCTGCAAAGCCACCGTCACTCATTATTTTTGCCAAACTCGTAGCCAAAGCTGGGAAGTCATATTTACTAGGTAAGGCATCCAAAACTATCTTGGCATTATCGCCATCTTTGTCACCGGCACCTTTGGGATCACCACCTAAAACGTTAGCAGCCGGCGCAACAAAATCCTGATAAGCACTTACTAGCTTACTGACTGAGTCGATGTTAGTTTTTAGTTGCGCAACAGCCTTTTCCTTGCCGCCAATAACTTTAGCTTGGTAGGCACGCTGGCTAAGTAGGGCTTTGCAAGCAAACAGAGAAAAAACGACTACAAAAGCTGCTATGGCAGTAGCTATAACTAGCGTTCGACTGGCTCGATCGATTAGGATCCGTTTGGTTGATGGTTGTTGAAGTTTAGCCATAGTTTAGTTCCCCGTCGAGGTGTCAGTTTTAGTTTGAAAGAGGGCGTTGGGTTTTTCCACTTCAGATCGGGTCGTAGTCTGGCTTGGTACCGTTAGTTTTACCTTGGCAGCACTGTCGAAAATAACTGGGTCATAACTAAGTACCAAATCAAAACTGGTTTTGCCATCTTTTCCAGGCGTAAAGCCAGACAGGACAACATTTTTGAAGGCGTTGGTGCCTTTGGTAGTATCAGTATCGTAGGTAGTAAATTTGAGGGTATCAACAAAAGTGTTGACGGTATTTAGACTATCGGCGGTGCCGCTAAATTTCATGTTAGACGAGCCGAAATCAACACTCAAACTATTTATTCCAATCTTGGTAGGTGTAATTTGTGACAAATAACCACTAAGTCGGCTAACTACTGGTTTTTTGTCATGAAGTGCTGTTAGGTTGCTTAGTTGGTTTTGGATGGTCAGGATTTTATTTAGATCGGTGGTGTCATTGAGTTGTTTGGAATATTTGGCAATGTCGTTATTTAGGTCACTTAAGTGCTTCTTCTGAAGCACATTAACAACAAAAAGTAGCAGAATCATAACTGTTACAGCGGTTGCGGCCGTCAGCACAGAAATAGAAATAACCATACGTTTAGATGATTTGGCTTTTATATATTGCAGCTTTACGTCTGGTAGTAGGTTAAATTGAATCATGCGCGCTCCGCCAAACCAGCTGCGACACCAAAATGGTTCGAAACAGCCATCAGTTCGTTTTGCCTATCGGCTGGATAAGACACGTTGCGCCAAGCGTTACCAATTTCTACATTTATAGAAAATTTGTTGGCAATATAGAGTGGAAATTCTGGCAAAGCCGAAGCTCCACCGGTAACTATTATTCTGTCTAGTTTGCTGTCAACGTACCTGGCCTGGAAGAATTTGATAGACTTATCTATTTCGGTGATCAACAGATCCACCGTACCAATAATTGCTTGGTGAATCTGACCCTCTAGCTTGTCTTTGCTGAGGCCAAACTTGAAAACAAACTGTTCAGCTTGTTTCTGATCAACACTCAACCCCTGCATAGCGGCTTTAACTATAGCTTCTGAGCCGGTTGGGATAGAACGCGTTAGCCGTGGTGCGCCGTTCATACATATAACCAAGTCCGTGCTTTTGCTACCGACGTCCAAAACCATTTGTGGTTGAGCCGCATCTAGCGGAACAATGGCTCTAGCTAGCGCTAAATTATCTGGCTCAAAAGCGATGACATTTAGCCCGATTGATTCCAGCATGTCTAGTCTGGCCTCGGTAAAAGCGTTGGTGACGCTAGATAGTAAGACTTCTACTTTGGTCTTATCTTTCGGTGAATCACCTATGACAACCCAGTCTATTTTGGATTCAGCTAAGGGGGTTGGAATCAATGAATCTGCCTGATAACGGATAGTTTTGGCTAGTTCATCGTCATTAAGACGATCGATATCCACCACTGTGGTAAAGACTTTTTGCGACGGAATACCAACGGCCACGTTCCGGCTGCTAATCCGCGCCTCAGTTAAAAGTTTTTTGACTTCATCAATCAGCTTTTGCTGGTCAGCCTTAGAGTCACTCATAGATAATTTGTCGTCAATGGGCAAAAAAGCGTATTTTTCTAGTGCACGAGGGCTGGGACCACTACGAAGTTGGACAGCTCTAATAGCAGTGGTGCCGATGTCCAGACCAAAAAAATCATTTACCCCACTCAGTATGTTCATATTTAATCCCGATTATACATAAGCACTATCTGTTTAAG
The DNA here is from genome assembly GCA_964548655.1 of uncultured Candidatus Saccharibacteria bacterium. GTDB lineage: Bacteria > Patescibacteriota > Saccharimonadia > Saccharimonadales > CAZJQT01 > CAZJQT01. Next base: position 76,870 of record CAZJQT010000001.1, on the reverse strand, counting down.
CAAGCTATCAGACATCTTAGAGTATCGGCGGAAGACTGGTGATGGCATCGATCTCTCCGTTGTTTACGATATTGCCTAGCTGAATAATGAATAGCTCAGGGCTGTAGTTGAAAACTTCAGCTATATTGGCACTGCTACTAGCCTCTGTGGGTATGGCCGCTGGGTCGTTAGGACGGTCGACAACATCATAATAATCCCAAATTACCTTAGGATTGGCGTCGGTATTAACCCCAACTACATCAAACCGATTATCACCCCATGATACAGCCGCGGGATCACCAGCAGCCGTATTGTTACCATCTACTTGGTTCAAAGCGCTCCAGGAAGAGCCGTTCCAGGTGGTCTGATATAGTTTGCCGTTATTAAGGTTACTGCCATTGCAGCCCATGGCGAAGATGTCCAAACGGTTTCCAAAACTATTGTTGCCGGCAGGTGCTGTCGCAGCTGGTCCAGAGCAAATATTTATATTCTGGGGGCCAGTGTCTTTAAACCAGCCTGCGAAGGCTCCTGAGCCATTTGGCCAATAGTTGTGCCACAAGAAATTGTCATTACCGCGTAAAAAGAAATCAAGCCGGTTTGGACCCCAAGAAACGGCAGCAGTATCATTAGGTGTAGCTCCGCCAGTGTTATTCACCAGCCCGCTCCAGGTTGCACCGGTCTGGTTACCCTCCAGCAACCCAGCCGAAGAACAACTGTTCTCCATCACATCAATTCTGCCCGAAGCCCATGACGTGACGGCTGCCCCATTTGAGATACAACCCGTAGTGAATGTCTCCCAACTACCCCAGCCGGTGGCTCCGTAAGCAATGTGGTGGAGCATACCATCGGTTGAAAAAGTCACTACCACATCTATTCTCCCAGATCCCCATGAAACCGCGTCTGGTGCAGAGTTGGGAGAACCGCCCAAATTTTCAAATGTCCAGGTTGCGGCTATGCCTTGATCAGCATTATCAGTGTAACAATGCTTTAGTTGGTTATCGGTACCGCGATAAAATACATCAAGCCGTCCAGGACCCCATGACGCCACACCAACCTGTTTGTTGGCGCCAACGTATGTGTTAGGTGCTGTCCCTGTTCCACAGCCGCTTGAGTTTAATTTTTGCCAACCAGACCAGCCATAAGGTGTGGCCGCTTGGGCTTTCAATGACCCGTTGGTACGCAGGAATTTGACCTTTTTGGCTATAAAGGCGCCATTAATTGTCAGTTTGGTATTACAGTTAGCATCCAGAGTTGAGGCTGTATAGAGACTAGTGCCGTTGGCACAAGTATAGATTGTACCTTTGTTACCACTTATGTCTGGTTGGGCTATGTATAAACCATCCAGTTGGGTCACAGTTTTTTGGATATAAATATTGCCACGAACAATCAATACAAATGACGGTATCTGGCTAAGATTGGCCCATGTACCTGAGCTGGTATAGATTATATTGCCATTTATTTGCACATCGCCGTCGTGACGCAATATTAGTTTTTCGCTATTAGCTATTGCGCTGTAGTTTGTGCTTGGGCTTGAACCGGGTACTGCTACAGCTCCGCCGGCGGTTAAGCCAGGGTCAGAATAGTTCGTAACGGTATTGAAGTAATCGGTCGCACACGGTGCATCACCAAAATTGCCGCCGTAGGTTGGATCGACGCCTGCCCCAGTGTTAGCAAAAGCAAGTCCGTCTGGCGGCTTGGGAGTTGAACCACGCAGAGTGGCAGTTGTAAATTGGTTAATAGCAGCCATAGCCTGGGCGGCAAGTTGCACGCCAGCACCCGCGCCATTACCGTCATTCCAGCCTATTATCTGAGCTGCATTATTTGGTGTGCAGCTGCCAAAACCGCTGCCAGCCAGTACATCACCACCATAAACACGCATGTATGGGTAATCAGGTTGAGAGCAATTACCCGAACTATCTATAACCCACCCATCTGGTACTGTCGGTTGAGATCCTGCTATGTTTGGACAGAGATCAACTTGGGCGTTACGCACATAAACAAAGTCATAACCACCATCTTGACCCAGGCTAACTAGATTTCTATCAAAGAAAGTGCCCGTTGGCTCGCTCCTATAGTTTTGGGCTGAACCTGCGACTTGCCATTCGTAAGTTGCATTACTGCAATGCCCCGAAAAAGGTGGACCACCCCAGCCATTTGGCGGGTTGGGCGATAGTGATGGGCACGAAGGACCGCTGGGACCCCCTAATGACCCGTTATCGTTTGTGTAATAACCTTGGGCCCATGGTCTGACAAACGGTCCGCTGTAGCCCACCGGTGCACTGCTGCTAACCCGAAGACAAAAACCTGCCCCTGGTGCAAGACCATTGATATAGGCAAAACCGTTCGTACCGGTAGTTATAGTGGCCGGACTCGCACAAGTGGTTAGTGTTGCCCCACTAACATCACCTAAATTATTACCGCTAGCATCAACCTTAAAGACGTGGGCTTGGACAGTTAGGTTTGTGACGTTAAAGTCCATGCCCTGCGATCCCCAAGAGTCAAAAGTGCCACTTGGCCAATTTAAATCATAACCCCAATAGACGTTACGATCCCCACAATAGATATTGCCCTCGGCTCCAGTTTCAAAGCAATTTGTGCCGGCCAACTGATATTCATAACTACTTATACCAGGATGATATTTATTGTAGGGGAACTGGGTCATCCAAAAGGCGCTGGTATAACTCCCCGCGGCCGTTCCGGCCACAATTCTTAGACAGTAGCCGGTGCCTTGGTTAACTGTAAATCCAAAATATCCATTAGCGTCAGTCCAAACATTTGCTGGGTTAGAACCACTCATACAAGTAGCAATCTGAACGCCGGACATATAGGTGCCGGTGGTGGTGTTATATACATGCCCGCCTACAGTAGTTTTTGGTTGCGCAAAATTATAACAAAACCAACCGACATTGCCTGAAGCGCCTCCAAATGTAAAGCCCGACGTGTCAACACCATAACTGGGCAGACTATCAAAAGCACCTTGGGCTTGGCTGGAATCAATAGCTGTGGCATTACCGTTATCTACGATTGTGCCAGCAGCATAGTGGGCTGCAAATTGAGGAGGGCCGTCCTCATTGAGGTAGTCATAGACCTCGTCGGTCCCACTAACATTTGAAATAACGAAAGCATAGACTTGGGTAGCGTTGGCACTCTGACAGGTTGATTGGGCGCTCGCCCATGATGAACCATTCCTAAAGCCATCAGTTGGGCCAGGACCATTGGTGTCATAAATGGCCCAACCCCAGCCGTAATAAGTGTAGTGACCGACGCCACTACCACCACCACTACCACCGCTACCTACACCTCCGGACGCATAGGCAGTTTTTGGCATAGCCAACATTGCTAAAACTCCGGCTATCCCCAGAACTACTCCAAACATTGTCAGATACTTTGTCATTCGCCTAGAACGGTTGCCTAAAAATGTAGATGGTAATTTAATGTTTATTAATCTCATTGCAACCTCTTAAGCGCTGCTTGCGATTGCTGTAGAAGGCTTTTCTCATAACTGTTAGATTGGTTTGCAGTATCTATAACTTTCTGATAATACTGCCTAGCCTGGTCAATCAGGCCGGCTCGTTCCGCTAGCTGGGCCGCCGCCCAGTAGGTTATAGCTTTTTTCCCACTAACATCAGGATTATCTTGTGTTTTTAAAAGTGCTAGCGCCTCAGCATAGACTTGCTTTGCTTCAGCTGGGTTATCTTGCTGGGTCAGAGCCGCTACCTCTAGTACAGTATCGGGGTCATTTGGTGCAAGAGCGAGCGCTGCCCTGGCATGCGCTAAAGCTTGAGCTTTGTTTTTATCCTTTGCATACCGGTTTGCCACTGTGAGCTCTTTGGCTGCCTTAGATATGGCGTAATTGTGATCTAGTTTAACTCTAATCTTATCAACAACCTTAAACACACCGTAAGCACCGGCAGACAAAACCGGCAATACGAGTACTAGTAAGAAGATAATCCTTATTTTCTTGGGCAGGTTTTTATACTTATTTCTAAAAACAGCCACGGGTTTGTTTATAAAGCCAGGCAACGACCTAGATAAACTGAACCTGTTTTTCACCTCTCCGACAATTGTTTTTTCTTTATCACTCATAGAAAATAAACGCTTAACGCTTATGCTGATTGTACCAGGCTTGTGCCAGCTTTGTCTAAGGGTTATTGATGTTTTTTTGTTAAAATTACCTCTATGTCATTATCAATTGGGATTGTCGGTTTGCCAAACGTAGGCAAATCAACACTTTTTAATGCCCTAACTAACAACAATATTTTGGCGGCTAACTACCCTTTTGCCACGATTGAGCCAAATACTGGAATTGTGCCCGTGCCAGACGAAAGATTGTTGAAATTGGCAGAAATTTATAAAACCCAAAAGATTGTGCCAGCCACGGTCACTTTTGTAGATATCGCTGGTTTAGTAGCTGGTGCCAGCCAAGGTGAAGGTTTGGGTAATCAATTTTTGAGTCATATCCGTAGCACAAATGCTATTGTTCAGGTGGTTAGGGCCTTTAGCGACCCTAACGTGCAGCACGTCGATAATAAGCACGACCCAAAAAAAGACATTGAAGTCATCAATACCGAACTTGTTTTGGCTGATTTGCAGACGGTAAATAACCGCCTGTCTAAAATCGATAAAGAAGCCAAGGCCGATCCTAAACTCAAACCTATCGCCGATACGATCCATAGAGTCTACGAACTTCTAAACGCCGGCACGCCAATCTCGTCAGCCAAAGACATCGACCATGAGCATATTGAAAGCCTGCAACTTTTATCGGCCAAGCCCGTGATTTATCTGTTTAATGTTGATGAAAATGACTTAAGCAACAAGGCCAAGCAAGACGAGTTGAGCGCACTGGTGGCTCCGGCTCAGGCATTGTTTGTCTGCGCCAAGTTAGAAAGTGAACTAAATGGTTTGGATGAAACTGATCACCAGGAACTACTGCAAAGTTACGGTCAGGCGGAATCGGGCTTATTGCAATTAATCCATGCTGCTTATAACATTTTGGGGCTACAAAGCTATTTAACAGCTGGCGAGAAAGAAGTTAGAGCCTGGACGATTCCCAAAGGTTCAACAGCGCCGCAGGCTGCTGGTGTTATACATGGTGATTTTGAAAAAGGCTTTATCGCCGCCCAGGTTATTAACTATAATGATCTGATTACGGCCGGTTCAGAAACCGCAGTCAAGGCTGCTGGCAAAGTCCGCACCGAAGGCAAAACCTACGTTATGCAACCAGACGACGTAGTTGAGTTCAGATTTAACGTCTAAAACTAATTCCGACGGCGCGCTTCGCTCGCCTGTTCGACATACTTTCTGGTGTCGACCAGAAAGTATGCAAAGAAGCGACCCCGCTTCCAGCTCTTTATGACTTCATTGTCAAAAGACACAATGCTCGGAGAACTCGGCTTGCCTTATTATTTGGGATGGCAAACCTCAAACAACTCCTCGCTTCAAATTGTGCTTTTGACATTTACTCATCAGGAACTTACAGATGGGGGATAAGATCATGAATCGCAACTAAATAGATCTGGGCATCTGACTTGTATTTTTTGGGGTCCGGGGCATTAAGTGACTGACAGACTAGATGTAGTAATTAGGTCTGGCTTTGAGTTCGTTCAGCTGTTTGATGAGTAAAGTTGCCGTTGGCAAGTTTACGAGGAGTTCTGAACGCAAAGACCTTAATTACTACAGATAGGTCTGTTCAGGAACGTCAGCCCCGGGACTTTTGGTTCTTTTGGTCACAAAAGAACTCGGTAAGCGGCTTGAAAAGCCGCGTCGAAATAGTTCTATAGCGTCCAGTTCAGCGATATATTTTTAATAATCTTCTGAATATCCGCATTTTTGGGCAAATTATTGTCATCGTAATAATGGTCGGTTTCCATCATGTTTTCTACCACGCCGAGGCAATGTATCTCATCGCCAATTAGGTGCATTTTATCGACTGCGTTTACAGTAGCCAGCGGCGTAGCTATTACCAATCGCTTGACCTTAATTGGTTTTAGAAAATCGGCCGCGACTTCAAGTGATTGGCCGTCCTGCAGACCGTCCGAAACCAGTATGATCACGTGCTGACGCAAATATTTACGGTCAATCTCACCCCCTTTGTCGGTTAGGCGGTGCAAAGAGTACAGTTTTTTGCGCTTTTCGTCCTCAATTACACCGTGGTATTCAGATTCGATCTCTTCACGTTCACTCTCATTATAAAAGTTATTGTAAGTGTAGGTGTTTTCAGTCATGGTTGCGAACGGTTTGGGCTCGCCGGGCAGCATTATATTGTCGCTTAAAAGCACTAGCAGATTGGCGTGCAAAGACATGGCTATTTGGGCACCGATCAGCACTGAGCCCTGATTTAGCGCAATGACAACCGTTGGTTGATTGGCGTATTTTTTAAGCTTATCGGCTAACAAGCGCCCAGCTTCTGCCCTACTACTGAAGTACATTCTCCCAGTTTAGCATGAGCAATTTAGCTGGAATCACGCTCCGCACTTTAGGCTCAGGTGCGATTTCTCTTTGAGAAGCGGACTGAACTGTATTTCTAAATACAGTGAAGGAGCATCGCAGAAGAAAATCGTGATTGAGCCAAAGAGGCCAGCGGTGCTTATGGCTCCGCCAGAAGACAGGCTGGCTGGTGCGGAGTGTGATTAGTTGAAGCGGGAGACGCGGCGTCGGATCATAACCGGCATCTTGTAGGGATTGATCGGATAGTTATGCTCTGGCAAATTAACCAGATTTTGGACAGGCATAGCTAAGTTGTTGGAAGCTACAAGAGGTTGCAATTGCTGCTGATTTTGCTGTTGGCGAAACTCAAGAACCTTTTGTTGAATAAAGTTAGTCATGTTCCTGAGCTTACCGTGATTATAGCCAATAAAGGCTATTGATTTGTGAACCGTGCCCAACAGCACTGTGGCGTTTAGCAAACGGTGATTGTACATAACGTCAGATATCATATCGTAGCGAATGTCCTCGAGCGTTAGGTAAAAAGGTTTTTTGTCTATTAATAAGACGCGCTGGTCGGTTGCGCATAGCGTGGCAAAACCACCGGTGTAGCGGCCGTTTATAACATGGTTTAATTGTTCGCCTTCAAACAGGACTTTGGGAAGTTCACGTAGCTCGCTGACCCCCCAGAATTTAAAGTCGGAGCCAATACGTTTTAGCTGCTCCTTGACCACACGTTCATGGATCATCGCGCACCTCCCTTGTTAATAACTACATCTTAGGCTTGTTTTGGGTAACTGTCGGTTAGTTACATCACAAACTAGCTGAGACATTTATCACACGGTTTTGAAAGAGTTGTGACATAATACATATATGTTGGCCTCCGCAGAACAGACGGCCGCATTGGTACAGGTTTTTAAATCTGGTACCAGGCTGAAATACGACAAAGGTGAGTTCATTATTCGCCCCGGGGAAACCCCTACGGGCGTTTTTTATATCAATTCGGGGCTAGTCAAAGCTTTTGATATCACAAAGTATGGTGAGGAAAACTTGCTCATCATCCGTAAAGATCATGAAATATTCCCTCTGATCTGGGCTGTTACCGGTCAAGAGCGTAAAGTTATCTATCAAGCCATGTCAACCACCGATGTTTGGCGCATTACCAGGACAGCTTTTCTTGCTTACCTAAAAAGTTCCGAGTATTCCCACTTGCCACTCCTAGATATGACAATGGAGATGTATAGGCTGCACTCTGAGCGGATTATTAATTTAGAGTACCGCACTGTTCGTGAACGTCTAATTTCATTTATACTAAACACCTCTCAACGTTTTGGTGATCAAGAAAAGAATGGGCAAGTTCAAATAAATGTAGCACTTAGACAGCAAGATATAGCCAGTTCTATCAATGCCTCCCGTGAGACTACCAGCCGCGAACTTTCACTGCTAGAAAAGAAAGGTTTCATAGAAACCAACACCCAGTATCTAAAGATAAAAAACATCGACAAACTCAAAGCTTATTTATAGCCGTTTGAGCAGATAGAAGCGTTCTAAGTTGCCCTTGGCCCCTGTTATTTCCGAATCTGCCTTGTTTATTATTTTGAACAAATTTTGTGTCCAACTTTCAAAATCTTTTAGTATATTCCGGCGGATTTTATCATTCTTTATAACGCCTTTGTGCTTCATTTGATCACCCGATTCGAACTGCGGTTTAACCATTGCAATAATCTCAGTATTTTTATTAACTAATTCAGCTATTTTTGGCAATATTTCTTTTAATGAAATGAATGACACGTCAATCAAAACTATATCGGGTGAACTAGATAATTTATTAATATCTCTGATATCAGTTTTTTCGTGCAGTTCGATTCTCTTATCTGTTAATAGGCTTGGATGCAGCTGATCTGTGCCGACATCAACGGCAATTACCTTCTTGGCACCGTGCTGCAAGGCAAAATCTGTGAAGCCACCTGTGCTAGAGCCAACATCAAGTATTATTTTATTTTCAAATTTAATATTTAATTTATTAGTAATTGATTTTAATTTAAGTGCCGCTCTGGAAACATATTTCTCATCTGTTAATACCACAATCTCATCATTTTGGTAAATTAAATAACCTGATTTATTTATTATTTTTCCATTTAATTTAATTAGCCCGAGTTTAATATAATTCTCTGCTTGGCTGCGTGTTGAGACCAACCCACGCTTAACTAATTCTTGATCTAGCCGTGTTTTAGTCTTTGACCCGCTCACGGTAAGCTCCTGTAACCGTGTCGACTGAAATCATATCACCAGTTTTAATAAATGCCGGGACTTTTACGTGTACACCGGTTTCCAGCTCAGCGTCTTTGGTGATGGCAGAGCTGGTGTCGCCCTTTACAGCGTTTTCGGCATGTGTAACTTTGAGTGGTACGTTTTTGGGTAGCTCAATATTAATTACACGACCATCGAACATCTGGGCCTGGACTTTATCACCCTCCTTCATATAGCCAGCTTTGTCAGCCATATCATTAGTCGGCATTTCAAATTGCTCATAGGTGTTTTCGTCCATGAAAAAGAAGTTTTGAGCGTCACTATAGAGATATTGAACATTCTTATTGGTTATATCGGCATGCTCAATGTTGTCGTTACCCTTGAAAGTTTTGTCCAAGACTTTGCCGTCAGTCAGGCTCTTGATCTTAACGTTTACTATTGAGCCACCCCGGCCCATGACTTTTTGGGCATACTCAACCACCCGGTACGGTACACCGTCCAGTTGGAATATCTGCCCTTTCTTAAGATCGGTTACGCCTAAAGCCATCAAACTCTCCTTAAAATATTATTTCTTCAAAAACTGCCCGGGTACCAGTGGTCATATTATCCAATTTTTCCTTGGCCTCATCAGGAGTGAGTCGGACGAGTCCACCCTCTTTTGCGAAGATGTCTGTATCGCCAGCCACTACTATACGAAAAACATGGGCGTGGACAGACACTTTTTCAAGCTTATGGTCACTATGTACTCTCACGCGACCAATCAACTCTATATCTTCTTCGCTTAAGTTTTCCAGATTGGTTTCTTCGCTAAGCTCTCTACAAATAGCGACACCCGGGGTTTCTTCTTCAATTTTGCCGCCAAAACATCCAATGAGTCCTGCGCCACCGATTTCTGGATTCGCACCCCTTAATTGCAGAAAATATACACCTTCTTGTTCAATTAAAGCCAATGCGATATCCAGGTGACGCACTATTCGTCCTTAACTAGTAGCTACAAATGGTAATAGGGCTAGGTGACGGGCGCGCTTGATTGCGGCTGCCAATTGACGCTGTTCGTGTTCACGCAGGCCGGTTTTTTTACGGCTTTCAATCTGGCCGTAGCTATTAACAAACCGCTGCAAGGTCTTGAAATCCTTGTAGTCAAAATAGGCTACGTCAGTTCTGTTCTTAAAAATCTTTGCCATTAATTACTCCTTAAAATGGTATGTCGTCTAGGTTAATTGGTTCATCGCCGATGTCTTCTATGACAATATCATCGGCCTTGGCTTTTTTGCTGGGCTTGGGTGCTTCCTCGGTTGAGCTGCCGTTTTCTTCTGGAGCTCGACTAGAACCACCACTTCCACCGCCTCCACCACCGAGGAAAGTTACGTCTTGGGCGACAACTTCTACTTTGCTACGCTTGTTACCATCCTGCTCCCAACTACGGGACTGCAAGCGGCCATTTACAAGCGCAGGGCGGCCTTTGGTCAGATATTGGGCTACGCGCTCGCCTAAGGGTCCCCAAGCGACCACATCAATATAGTCGGTGGCTTCTTGCCACTCTCCTTCTTTACTCTTGTAGCTGCGGTTTAGAGCTAAACTAAAGCTACAAACTGATTGTCCGGATGGAATTTGTCTGAGTTCCGGATCACGGGTAAGGTTACCCATTAATATTACTTGGTTAAAACTACGTGCCATAAGGCATCCCTCCTTGTAGGACATATGTCCCAATTAATTTGTACATATACACTAGCTCCATTCGCAATTTGCTGTCAAGCATGTGCGTTTTACTCTTCCTCAGAGTCTTCAGTTCTATCGTTACGTTCTGCGGCCTTTTTGGCTTTATCAGCCTTGGCGGCTTCAATTTTAGCCATTAGTTTTAGGTCCTGTTTGACTATCAAATAACGAATAACTTCGTCCGTGATATTCAAGGCACCCTCAACCTTAATTAGGCCTGGGCCAGGCATTTCTACGATGTAAAACACGTAGATAGCATGTTCCTGTTTCTTGATTGGGTAGGCTAGTTTGCGCTTGCCCCAATTGTCAGTTTTGACCACTTTGCCACCGTTATCGGTGATGATTTTGGTCACTTTTTCCTCGGCTTTGGACAAATCTACTTCCAAATCCGGGTGATACAATACTGCAATTTCGTATTGGTTCAATTGAACTCCTTCCGTTGGTTTAAGGCTACGCGCTCTAAAGTTGGCCGCAACCTGAAGCTTGAGTTAAGCTCCCAGGATTCTACCTTATTTACCCCTGTTGGTCAAGGTTCATTCTTCTGGTTCATCAGGGATATCGTCAAACGACGCTTCGTCAGCTGCGCCACCGCCAAAGACTTCGTCTATAGAGTGCACTAGAACCTCACGTGGACGGTTGCCGTCAGCATGGCTAATAATTCCCTGTTCTTCCATGGTTTCAATCAACCGAGCTGCTCTGCCGTAGCCAATTCTAAGCCTACGTTGTAGTAGACTGGTGCTGGCTTTACGACCATCAATCACAGCTCTAACGGCGTCGCGGTACATGTCGTCATCAACATCTTGGCCACCGTAATCAGCCACTACACCGCCACGGCCATTTAATTGCACGGGTTGGCTGACAACTTCGTCGTCATACTGAGGCGGCCGCTGCATGCGGATAAAATCAGTGACCCGATTAGTTTCGGCTTCTTCAATCAGGGCTGCCTGAATACGCTTGGGTTTGGGGAGTTCGGCGGTGGTCATGAGCATATCGCCCATGCCAAGCAGTTTTTCGGCGCCCATACCATCAATGATGGTCCGTGAATCCACCTGGCTGGCGGTGGTAAAAGCTATACGGGCCGGAATGTTGGCTTTAATCAAACCGGTGATAACGTCTACGCTAGGGCGCTGAGTAGCCAGAACCAAGTGGATGCCAACGGCACGAGCCTTTTGAGCAATGCGCACAATCAAGGCTTCGACGTCGCGGGCGGCCATCATCATCAGATCTGACAACTCGTCTATAACAATGACGATGTAGGGCATGCCTTCTTCTTTTTTGAGGGTATTGTATTCATTAATATTGCGTTTTTTGACCTCGGCTAGAGCCCGGTAGCGCCTTTCCATCTCGGCCACTGTCCATTTAAGGGCGCTGATGCACTTCTCTGGCTCGGTAATAACTGGTGTCAGGAGATGCGGAATTTCGTCGTAAGGCTTGAGCTCTACCCGCTTGGGGTCAACAAGTATGAGCTTTAGGTCAGCTGGACTGTTGCGGTACAGCAAGCTGGTGAGAATGTCGTTTATCATGACGCTTTTACCGGAACCTGTTTGTCCAGCAACTAGTAAGTGCGGCATTTTTTCTAGGTCACCCAGGATTGGCGCACCGGAAATGTCCTTACCTATGACTATAGCTAGCGGGCTTTTTAGATCACCCCACTCTGGTGATTGCAAAATAGAACTGATTCTAACTGTGGCTGGTTTGATATTTGGTACCTCGATACCAACGGCTCTCTTGCCTGGAATCGGGGCTTCAATACGGATTGATGTAGCGGCCAAATCAAGCGCTAGGTTGTTCTCCAGCTGGGTAATTTTAGCTAGTTTTACCCCTGTAGGTGGTTTTAGGGTGAACTGGGTGACACGTGGTCCAATGTTGGCGCCTTCCATATCAACGCCGATGTTGAAGTTGGCCAAAGTTTCTTTAATAATTTCGGCATTGCCCTCAATATTGCCGGCGTCGGCCTTGTCTTGTTTTTCATTTAGTAGATCCAGACCCGGGAATTTCCAGTCTGGGTCGCTGGTAGTCGTTAGGGCTTCGTGATTTTCGGCTCCACTAAGTTTCTGAGCAGTGTTTTTGAAGCTAGAAAGACGGCTTGCGTCACCTGAGTAATGTTCCACCGGCACACCTTCATTAAGCTTAAGGCCGTGGCTGCTGGATTTGAGCGCCGCCAGGTCAGTGTCCGGCTCTTCACGCCTAAATAGTTCGAATAATTTGATCAAAACCTTTGGCGAAATGGCAAATGTCAGGAAAAACAACAGTAATGCAAAGACAAAAAACATAATGGCGGCTGGTATTTTATCCAGTGCACCAAGAGCAAGATTACCAAATAGTTTACCGACTTCACCGCCGTGGCCACCAGTGAATTCATTAGTGGCTATTTTGCTTGCGTAAGCAACGTGCAACCAACTAGATGACATAACAATAAAGGCCAGCATGCTGACAAATTTGGCGAATGGTATCTGGTGGTCATCACTCCTAAACTTCTCAACGCCAAAATATATCAAGGCGACCGGCGTTAAATAAGCCCCCCAACCAAGTGCCCAATAAGCACCGTGGAATAAGTTTTTGGGCAGCGGCCCACCGCCGCCAAAGCCACCCAGTAATACAAAAACAGCCAGCAACCACATAATGATGGCGCCGGCCAATGGCCAAAAGCTAGAACGCTCTTCTTCTCTTTGGGTGTTACGTTTTTTTGTTTGTTTTTTTCTTTTAGCCATAACTAGGATTCAATTATATAACTATTCACTCTCTGGAGGAAGGGGTGGTGGATCAACAATTCCAAATTGTATTTTTAGGGTCTCGACATGCATTACTTGCGATAAATACTCATCCAACAATGAGTCGTCTTTATTATGTCCACCTTGAGAAATTTCATGAGCAAGTACTTTGCGCGCTACAAGGGCACCCAATAATATCCTGTTAAGGCCACTAGTGTACCAGCCTTCACCCGCTTCACGGCGCAACTGAGGATCTTGAAATACTTCAGGGTAATCTGCTTCATTGACATCTGTCATTGCTATATTACAGCAAATTTTACAACATTTGTCAATACAGTTTAGGTTGTTTGTGTTTCGGTAACAGTCTCTGTTGTGGCCTCGCTCAGATCTATTAACTCTGGGTCGCTAGCTGTTTGCCCAAGTTTTGCAAAAATATCTAATCGATTTTGACGTATAGCTTCTTCCATGACCTTTTCATCAAACGGCTCATATATGGGTAATTGGTTACCTAGTTTCACAATATTCCTTCTAGCCCCGTCTCTTAAGTTCGTTTCAGGACAGCGAGAAATTATATTCTTGAATATTAAATTGTCAATCCAATAGTTTGGGAGGAGAGTAGCCCGAGACTTGGATTTATTCCAAGCCCGGCGCGATGAGAGGAGGAGTCACCTCCTCTCATAAGGCGAAGACGAAGTCGTAGCCGCTAATCCGGCTGGTCCATGCCCAGGAGCTTGGCGCGCATCTCTTGAAACCGCTTCTGTTGAGCGGCTGCCAGATCTTCTTGCTCAGAATGTGGTTTGGTTCCATTACCATTGTTACCATTGCCATTTACCTTGGTTTCTACCTTGCCACCACCGCCAACGACATTTACTACTGGAATGACGATGGGACTACCGGCAGTTTGCTCAAACAAGAAGTGAGTAATATGGTCCTTGAGTTCGGCTTTAAAACGATCCAGGTCAATCCGGCTGTAGCGTTGCTCGACGGCCCGGCGTAATTCCTGACGGAAGTTGTTCATCAGTTCTTCATTGTCCTTCATATATATGAAGCCACGGCTGATGATATCTGGGCTGGTTAGCAGTCTGCCAGATTTTTTATCTACAGTTAGTACAACCGCAATTAGGCCCTCTTCGGCTAGCATAATGCGATCTTTGATGACTACGTTGCTGACGGTTGCGCCACTTTGGTCAACCAAAACGTTACCATGAGGCACTTCAGCGCCCTTTTCCCAGGTATTTTCTGTAAATAGTAGGCTTTCACCGTTGTCCGCCATGATGACGTTTTCACGCTTCCAACCTTCTTCAACGGCCATCTCGGCATGGTATTTACGGTTCAAGGCACCAGCATAGATAGGAATGAAGAATTTCGGCTTAACTAATTGCATCATTTCACGGTGTTCATCGCGGCGAGCGTGGCCACCAACGTGAAGTGGGCCAGAACCATCGATTTCGTGGGTTGGATGTCTATACAAATGCACACCAATCTTGGCGAGATCGTTGCCGATTACTTGGTAGCGGATTTCGTTACCAGGAATTGGTGTCGAACTAACGACAACCGTATCACCAGCTGTTAATTTGATGTGTTTATGTTCGCCTTCGGCCATGCGCTGTAGGGCTGAGCCAGGTTCGCCCTGACCACCGGTACAGATAACCAGTACCTGATTTGGTGGGATATTAGGCATTTCACGCATCGGTAGCACGGTGCCTTTGGGAATCTTGAGCACACCTTGCCTAACGGCAATTTCGGCGTAACTCATCATGCTACGGCCATCTAAGGCTACTCGCCGTCCGGCTTGAACAGCAGAGTTAACGATCATCTGAACGCGGTTCATGTTGGACGAGAAAATGGCCACAAATACTCTGCCTTCAGCCTTACCAATCAGGTCATGGAAGCTGTCTTGCAGAGTGTGTTCGGTCGATTGACGACCCTCAACGTTAGTGTAAGTACTCTCGCTCAATAGCGCCAAGACGCCTTCTTCACCAAGTTGTTTCAAGCGAGCTTTGTCGCTGGGCATTTGGTCAAGCGGTTCTGGATCCAACCTAAAATCACCAGTGTTTATTAAACGTCCAACTGGTGTATCGACAACGATACAAGAAGATTCAGGTACAGAGTGAGTTATGCGAACAAGTTCAACTGTAAAAATGCCTAGTTTGAGGCGTTCGTGAGCGTCCATGTTCATGATGACAGTCTTGGGCTTAAACTCTAGCCCGGACTCGCTGGCTGCATCGTCAAAAGTTTTCTCAACGACGCCAATTGTAAAGCGTGAGCCATAGATTGGTGCTGGATATTTTGGCACTATGTGCCTTAGTCCGCCTAGGTGATCTAGGTGGCCGTGACTGATGACATAACCGCGTAGTTTATGCTTGATCGAGTCCAGGTAGGTTGTATCAGCGATGGTGTAGTTAACACCTGGCAGATCAACACCTAGGTCGTTACCGCAGTCTAGGATGATAGCATCGTTTTGCCACTCTATTACCTGCATGTTTTTTTCACCAATGGCTTCTTGGCCGCCCAAGAAAGTGATTTTTAGCTTGTTGTCAGACATCGGGGTCTGGGCACCAGCCGGCTGAGATTGGTCGGCAAAGGCGTACTGATTGATGATGCGCTGAGCATCATCTTGGGTACGTTTATGGGCACGGATAGCCGTGCCTCTTGAGATACCGCTACCGCGCGGTTGTTGGTTATTAGGACGGTTTTGTCCTGGTTTTGATTGTTTTGGGTTCATTTATTTCCTTTCAAGGATTAACGAATTAAATTTTTTCTAAAATTAATGGGATGCGAGCAAAGTCGTCTATGAGAGTTTGCTTCATAGCACCGTTATACAATGCCGCCGCCGGATGAAACAGTGGCAGAAAAACTCTGCCTTTATAGCGTTTCGGTTGGCCATGGACTTGGCTGATTGAAAGATCCGGCAAGAAGCAATTAAGACTGTGACGACCAAGTGTTATGGTCAGTTTAGGTTTGATTACTTCTAGCTGAGTCTCTAAATATGGCAAAAAAGCGGCTTTTTCATCTGGTAATGGGTCGCGGTTATTGGGTGGCCGGTATTTAACGATGTTAGTTATGTAGATATCTGAGCGTTTGAGTTTGATCATTTCCAGCATCTTGTCTAGGAATTTGCCGGCCGCACCCACGAATGGCTCACCTTTTATATCTTCGTTTTTACCCGGTGCTTCACCGATAAAAACAATGTCAGCGTCTGGATTACCAACACCAAACACTAGCTGAGTTGCTTGTTTGGCCAAGTCTGGACAAACTTTGTCCTCAATTATCTTGGCTTTGATGTCATCTAGTTGTTTTTGAGTAGTCATTTTATTTTGATCTATGTGTAACAGTGTGCGCACTTAAGCGAATGCTGAGTCCGATTAGCAGTATCGCGCCCAAATATTGCCACCAACTGCCTGTGTCCAGCGCCCTAGTGATTAACAAATATGCCAAAAATACCCCGACAACTGCCATGACGGCAGTGGCGACTGGTGACTTAAATTGTTCGGGGGCTTTTAGCGTTTTCATCTTATTTCTTGTCTCTTGCCGCTGCTTTCATGCTTAATTGTAAGCGGCCACGGTCATCGATTGCCACTAGTTTTACTGTTACGCGGTCGCCTTCTTTGACTACGTCGCTAGGCTTTTCAACCCGTTCTTCGCTCATCTCAGAAACGTGAACCAAGCCGTCTTTACCAGGCAGGATTTGTACAAATGCGCCAAAATCCATAACGGTAACAACTGGCACGTTTTCGTAGATATGACCGACTTCTGGGTCCTCAGTCAGGTTACGAATGTACTGTGTGGCAGCGTCGATGCTAGTTTTATCTGGACTGGCAATCATGACTGTACCGTCATCTTTAATGTCAATTTCAGCACCAGTTTCAGCAATGATTTTATTGATGGTTTCGCCGCCCTTACCAATGACTTCGCGAATTTTATCGGGATTAATCTTGATTGACTCAACGCGGGGTGCGTAAGGACTCATTTCTTTTCTAGGAGCTTCAAGCACACTAATCATATGCTTGAGGATTTCAGCCCGGCCCTCTTTACCTTGAACTAGGGCTTTTTTGAGCAAACTTGCGTCCAGACCATGAACTTTCATGTCCATTTGTAGAGCCGTAATGCCTTTGGCAGTGCCCGCCACCTTGAAGTCCATATCACCGGCAAAGTCTTCAGCATCAGCAATATCACTCAAGATATAGGCTTTGTCGCCGTCCAACATCAGCCCCATAGCAATACCACTAACTGGGGCGCTAATAGGTACACCGGCGTCCATTAGCGCCAAACAGCTCGAACAAGTCGCGGCCATGCTGGTGCTACCATTTTGGCTCATGATTTCCGTGACTGAACGGATAGCGTATGGAAAGACGTCTTCAGCTGGTATAACCGGCAGTAACGCTCTTTCGGCCAAGGCACTGTGGCCAATTTCGCGCCGTCCTGGTGAGCCCAATCGGCGAACTTCACCAACCGTATAGCCAGGTGCATTGTAGTGGTGCATGTAACGCTTTTGGGCGTCGTTGCGCTCCATAGTGTCTAACAATTGCGCATACGAAGTCGGTGCCACAGTGACTATATTCATAGCCTGGGTCATGCCGCGAGTAAACAGAGATGAACCATGGGCTCTAGGTAAAATGCCGACCTCAGAACTAAGAGTTCGGATTTCATCCAGTTTGCGGCCATCAGGGCGCACACCATCCCTAATTATGCCTTCGCGGACATCTTTATGTAGAGCGTATGTGAGAGCATCATCATAAGCTTGTCTTTGCTCAGCGTAGGCTTCTTCGCCAATTTCTTCGGCAAAGTGGGTATGCATTTGTTTGCGCATTTCGAGCACTAGTTCATTACGTTCTGGGTAAGGTTGGCGCAGACCAATGCCTAGTTTGCCAGCTACCCAGGTGTCAACTCGGCTTTGGATATCGCTGTCAGATGCATCAATTACATATTCCATAGGTTTAATTTTGACTTTAGACAGTAATTCTTCCTGCAATTTAATGGCTGGTTGCATCTGTTTGTGAGCAAATTCCAGGGCCTCGGCTATTAAGTCTTCCGAGACTTCGTTGGCGCCAGCTTCTACCATCATGATGGCGTCTTTGGTGCCAGCTACAACTAGATCTAGGTCGCCACTATCCAGTTCTTCAGCGCTGGCGAAAGCTTTTAGCTTGCCGTCAACTAGGCCGATTCTTAGACCGGCAATCGGACCTTCAAATGGCGCACCAGTCAGACAAAAGGCTGTACTCATAGCAATCATGGCCACCATATCAGGACGGAAGTTAGGATCCATACTTAGGACTGTAGCTACACCCTGTACTTCATGACGATAGCCCTTTGGCCACAGCGGCCGGATTGGGCGGTCGATCAAACGACCAATTAGAATGGCGTCGTCACTGGGACGTCCTTCACGCTTAACAAATCTACTACCGCTGATTTTACCAGCGGCGTAAAAACGCTCTTCATAATCAATTGATAATGGGAAGTAGTCAAAGCCTTGCAGTGATTTTTCACTGACCATGGCTGTGCCTAGTACTACGGTTTCGCCGTAGCGTGCAATTACGCTAGCGCTTGTCCTAAAACCAACGCGGTTAATCTCCAGGCTTAGCGGCTGGCCGCAAAGTTCTGTTTCTACTTTTATAATGTCTTTTCCAAATGGGTTTATAGTACTCATTTGTTCCTTTCTGTAGGTAATGAGGTCCAAGTGTCCATATAATTGGAAACCTGTGCTCCATCACCTACCACTTAATTGATGTGCTCTAGAATTTAGATTCTAGATTGTAGGCACTTGGGTAAGCGCCTAATGTCTAAAACCTACTTGCGAATACCTAAACTTTTGACTAGTTCTAAGTATGCTTTGCTGTCTTTTTCGGCCAAATACTTTAGTAGTTTCTTGCGTTTGCCAACGGCCTGCAACAGACCACGGCGAGCCATGAAATCATGCTTGTTAGTTTTCAGGTGGGCAGTTAATTCTTTGACGCGTTCAGTTAGTATGCCAACCTGAACGGCTGGGCTACCAGTGTCATTTTTGCCACTCTGCAGGTCAGCAACAATCTTTTGCTTCTTGTCAGTTGAAATCATTCAGTTCCTTATTAAATTAACGAGAGTTTTGATGGCGTTACAGATGATAGTAGCACACTCTTCTCTGTTAAGCAAGTCTAGCTTTGAGCCCGCTCTTGGTAGTCCCGGCGTAATATTGCGCGGGAGACAGCGTTTATTCCCAATAAAGAAGCACCCGTAACAACTGACATTCTAAAATCTCCTTGGGCAACTTCATAACAAACGAGGGCTAGGTTAACTCCCAATGCACCTAGTTGGGTGTCTAGATCCCTTTTGTGACGTTCGTCCCGACGCAATTCATCAATATGCTGCATGTAATCCTCATAAATAGGATGAGGTTCGGGAAACTCAGAATTAAATGGTAGACTTGTCATCTGTTACAATTATTTGCTGAGTTATATTATCCCACATAATTTTACTTAAATCAACTGCTTTTTCTAATTCAAATTGTCCGACCTGAGTACGGCTTAACCCTGTCATATATGCGCCAGTCCCAAGTTTTTCACCGATATCAGCCACCAATGAACGGATGTAGGTTCCTGATGACACTTTGGCTGTGAACTGTATCGCTGGGTAGTCATATTTTTCTAGATTTATACCGTAAATTTCTACTTTACGCGGTTCAAGCTCCACCTTCTGCCCTGCCCGCGCTAGTTTATAGGCCCGTTGGCCACCAATTTTTATAGCCGAGAAGGCTGGTGGTACTTGGTCGATCTGGCCGGTAAACTGTTTGATGACTTCTTCTAGATCCTTTTGAGTAGGTCTGTTGTCGGATATTTTGGTCTTCTCACCTTCTTCGTCGCCTGTGGTACTGGTTTGGCCAAGCTCCATAGTTACTTGGTAGGTTTTATCCAATTTGAAAAATTCCTGAGCGCGCTTGGTGTATTTGCCAACTACTAAAACCAATAAACCGGTAGCCAACGGATCCAATGTACCTGTATGCCCCACTTTTGGTTTGGCGATGCCAGTTTGTTTTAGCATGCCACGAACCTTGGCTACCACATCAAAACTAGTCCAGCCAGAAGGTTTGTCAACTAGTAGTAAGCCGTCCATGGCCTACATTGTAAGTTAAAGATCTCTAAAGCTACATGCTTGAGCACCCTGCTAGGCGCTGATGAAGCGCGGACAGAGCCGTATCGAAATACGGCGAAGGAGCACTAGAATCAGCAACAACGCAGGATGCCAAGAGTGCCAGCAGAGTTTCGACCTTTGGTCGGAAACGGGTGGCACGGCATGTAGTTTTAGAGTGCTACGGGTGGTTCTTGGGCGTCGTTGTCGTTTTCAGCGTTTGGCAATGGTTGTTGGCCTGAACTCATACTAGGATTGACTGGCGGAGGCATCATCGGTGGGGGCACCGGAGGTGGGGGTATTACCGATGGGCTGCTGGTACCAAAGGGACTCGGTGGGGGCAAATCAGGCCTGTTCGGCGACAAACCTGGGGGCAGACCAGGATCTGACGTAACGTTTTCGGTTGGCGTTGGTGGCGGACTCTGATTAGCCGGAGTAAGTTTAGGATCGATATCAATGTATTGAGAACCCAGAGCTTCTGGTGGTTTTATCGTTGGCGGTGCTGCTGCTTCAACTGCTTGCCGAGCACTGTCAAGCTCGGCTTTATTGTCACTGGTGGCAGGCTGATCAAGATGCGGACTGTCGGTTTCCTTCTCTAGCTGGGTTAAAGTCTTGCTCTGTTGTGGTTTAGCTGGCTCAGTTTTTGGCAGGTTACTAGTTTTGTTCTCACCTTTTTCAGTGTGAGTTAGGATTGGTGTTTCTTTGGTTTTAGCACCTAACGGGTCGGTGCTTGGATCTAGTGCTTCCGGCTCGCTATTGGCAGTTAACCGGCCGCCAAGCGTTGGTGGCTCTAAAATAAACCTGGATTTTTCGGTAGTTTTATCTTCTGGGGCTGGTGGCTCAATTTGGCCATCCTCACTAATATGAATCTGTTCAATTTCTGGTGGCTCAGGTTGCGGCTCAGGTAGCTCAGTTACGGTTTCCTTAGGAGCCGGCTCATTGTGCTCGATTTCTAGAGCGCCTTTATCGTCTTTACTATCAATCTTTTTGTCTGGCACTTCTTTTAATAGCTCGACTTTTTCTTCCGTAGGTTTTAATTGTTTAGCCACTAATTGTTGGTTGGCACCAGCAGTCATTAGCTTCGAGCTCATTTGCATGGTTTCAGAACTGGTTTTTTGATTGCTGAAGCGGTCGGTTTCGGCCACGATACCCGTCAAAAACGCAGTAGCAATCTGGGCATCCAAAATATCAGGCTGTAGACTGACACCTAGTGCCGCCAAGATCTCGCATAAACTGCTAGCTCTAGTATCTATCAAATTAACATTACCGAGTTGTTGAGCCGGATCATTACTGACGCCAACAACTTTGGCATCGTGCAGTATGCGCCCATGCGCAATTATGGCTTTATCCAGATCAGTTTGTTCTTTGACACCCAAGGCCATCACAACATCAACGTTGAAATCACCTTGGCTGAATTCCAAATCTTTATCACTCAACGAAGTTCTGTAAGGAGTTATAAAGATTTTAACCATTTGGTCTTCAACCTTATAACGCAGCTTATCAGCCTTGGATTTATCGAGCGCAATTATAAAATCACGCAGACTGTCGGTGTTTTTTTCTAGGGTTTTCTCAGGTTGCAGGAACTCAATAGTTGACGGGGTCTGACCACTGAAAACGGCTGTGGCATGTTTGCCCATTTTGTTTAGAAGTAACGTCAAGCCAATGGCGGCTGATAATTGGTCAACTGAGGGGTTGGCGCTAACAGTCACCAAAACGTTGTTGGCAGACTTTAGCCAATCAACAACTTGAGCTTTTTGAGTATCCATTTTTGTATTTGATCCTAACTGATTGAATCGTACCATAAAGCACAAGCAATGTCCATGGTTTTGCTTTACCCAGCAGTGAGCTTTTGAGAGCATCTTGGCCAAGAGGCCAGGATGCTAGGTTTGCCACAGGCAAACTGCTCAAAAGTCTACTACTGGGCTTTACAAATCTCGCCTCTGTTGCTATAGTCTAGCTTCGACTGTAAATTTATCGTTAATTTTTAAGGAGTCCTAGTGCCCATTATCAAATCCGCCAAAAAGCGCGTCCGTACTGCCAAGAAAGCGACCCTGCGCAATGCCAAGACCAAGCGAACGCTTAAAGCTGCTCTAAAAACCTTTCAGGTTGATCTTGCTGGCAAAAAATCTGCTGGTGACAGCCACGCCAAAGCCCAGAGCGCACTAGATACTGCCGTTAAAAAAGGTATTATTCACGCCAACAAGGCCGCGCGCATCAAAAAACAACTAGCTGCTAAAGCTAAAACCGCCGGTGTTAAAACCGTTGGTTCAGCCAAAAAAGTCGTTGCTAAGCCTGCTGCAAAGAAAACAGTGGCTAAAAAGCCAGCAACTAAAAAATCACCTGCCAAAAAGCCTACAGCTAAAAAGAAATAGTTATTCCGTTACCCCAAGCAAGTAGGCTTGAAGGGCGTCGTCGGCGTCAATTGAGATAGATTTAAGGTCCTGTTCTAGTTTGACGAGATTGCTAACTAGAGTTTTGAGCTGGCCAAAAGTTAGTTCCTTGGCGATGGTTCGACTCTTACCGATGACGTAAGGATTGAGTTTGGCATCGCGGGCAATTTCGCCGTCACTTTTGCCTTCGGCTGTTTTGATAACTGCTAAAACGTGCAGCTGCCAAGTCAGCATGGCAATAATTTGTTGCGGTTCAACCTTCTGTGCCCGTTGTTGTTCGTAGAGTTTTAGCATTTGTTTAGTCTGACCTGCCAGAGCCGCATCTAACAGATTAAAAATACTACTTTGCGGAGTTGGTTCGGTTAGTAGATCAATGCTAACCCGGCTGATTTTAGACTCATAGGTCAGAAGTTTTTTTAGCTCGTTTGCTAGCATTTGCTGGTTGGTGCCTACTCTGCTTATTAAGTAGCGCGCATCAGTTGAACTTAGCTCGGCAGTTTGTCTTTTTGCTTTATCAACCAACCATCTGGCCAAACTATTTTCGTCGAGTTCGTTAAATTCCTTAAAGTCAGTTTTGGCCTTGAGTGTTTTATAGTATTGGGTACGTTTATCCAGCTTGGGTTCAACCATAATTACATCTGTAGTTTCACTGATAGTTGGCAACAGTTTTTCAAACTCTTCGGTAAATTTTTTGTTGGCACCTGGAGTATGTAGAACGACTAATTTCTGACTAGCTAGGAATGGTAGACTCTGCAATGCCTCTGTTATACGCTCAAATTCAACCTCTTCACCATCTAGTTTTTCTAGTGCCATGTCACCCTGTTTGGACACAAAATCTTTAACACGTTGATGTAATTCAGCCTTCAAAGCAAAAGAATTTTCGCCAGTAAGTGTGGTTATCATGATGATCTGAACTCCCCATCGTCTCTACGCTGCCATTTCCTGTGCCAGTTTTTGTCCATTTTCTGTCTGTAAATCTCATTTGGATCTAAACCAAGTGCCAAAACCAGTTGAACTGATTGAACCAGAATATCTATGGCTTCTTCGGCTATTTTTTCTGGCAGTTTTTCACTTTTTAATTCTTCTACCTCGGATAAAATCCGTTTTATTAAGAATTTCTGATCACTCGGTTTCAGAGGAAAGCCTTTGGCTTTAGCTAAGGCCAGTATCTCCTCTTGAAGATCTTTAATAGAAGCCTTTTTCATAAACTCACCTTCTGACACTTAGGGCAAAAGTGCGTGCCACGGCCAACCACTCGAGTTTTTTTGATAGTCGTGCCGCAACGCGGGCATGGTTGGCCATCCAGTCTAAACACGCGGGCAAAGTCCATGTAGCTACCGCGTTTGCCTTCAGCATTAACGTAATTACGGTCAGTGCTGCCGCCTTTTTCTATGGCTAGGTTTAACACATACTGAAGTTGTTCAAATAATGTGTTCAATTTGCTTGTGTTTAAGTTTTTAACCTGTTTTCCTGGATAAATTTTGGCTCCCCAAAGTGATTCATCAGCATATATATTGCCCACGCCAGCTATAACTGACTGGTCTAAAAGCGCAGCTTTAATGCTAGTGTTCATTCGCTTTTTGATGCGTTCCCGGAATTGTTTGGCGGTAAATTTAGCATCTAAAGGTTCTGGCCCGACCCGCTTCATAAAATCAATGTTGGGTACTTCTACGGTTGGCAGTAGCCTAACCCAACCAAACTTACGCTGGTCGTTAAAGAAAAGCTTGCTATCACCCAAACCAAAGGTTACGCGCGTAGATTTGTCAGGTAGTTTGCCTATCAGGCTATCATTTGGATGCCCGGCGCCAAACCTAAGACTGTCATCGTTCTTCCGGAAAACTAGTTGGCCGGTCATTTTGAGGTGGATTACCAGACTATAGGCGTTATCAAGATCAATAATTAACACCTTGGCGCGGCGTTTTACCTCCTTAACCTTGGCGCCGATTAGAAACTTTTTTACGTCGGCTTCGGCGTTCGGAAAAGACTTTGGCCAATCGTGCGTAACGCCAACAATCTTTTTGCCAGGCAAAAACTGACTTAGCCCGCGTTTAACGGTTTCGACTTCTGGTAACTCCGGCATAGTGGTATCCATTGTACAATACGGGGTATGACAGACGCGATTGGTGACATCCTAGGCAAAAAAGATTTCTCAGCCCCACCAGAGATCAGAATTATCAAAGATTACGTCAGAAAGCATTTCTACGACGAAGTGTTAGTAACGGTTCAATCTCAGCAAATAATAATCGGGGTGAAAAGCGCGTCTTTGGCTGGGGCACTACGTATTGAACTTCATAAATTACAGGAACTCTGCAAAACAGATAAGAGATTAGTGATCAGGATCAGTAACTAGCGCTAGTCTAAGAGCTGTATCAGCTAGAGGTACTAGAACTTCAGTGTCATGTCCGGCTGCTTCGGCTTGGTCTTCAAAATACTGTGCGTCCAAGCAAAGTCCGCCAATAACCATACCGACGTCCCTGCCATGTTCATATAATTCATACAAAAGTGGTTGTTCTGTGAGGGTCATTTTTATTCCTTTGTTTTAGTTAAGGTAATTAAATTATAACTCTGCTAGTCAAGAAGCTTAAGCTTTTGTGACAAAAAACACAAAAAAACTCGGCTTTATACCACTTGTGCTATAAAAGCTTGCTTAACTCTTGCGCCAGTTGTTGGTAGTCTTGATACAAAATAGCTTTAATACCTAGTAATTTAGCTGCTTCAACGTGTCTTTGCTGATCGTCAACATAAATTATTTCTTCAGGACTTGCCTCTAGCCTTTCCAGCATAATCTGAAATATTCTGGGGTCCGGTTTGATTACGCCCTCTCGGGAAGAAATAACCAGTACATCAAACAAATCACGTAGATGTGCTTTTTCTATGATTTGATCAATGTAGTCATGATGGGCGTTGGTGAGTAAGCCTGTTTTGTACTTAGCATGCAGAGTCTCGATTAGAGATAGGATTTGTGGATTCAGCTGTTCTGATTCATAAACAGCTTGAATCTCATCTACGCTTATCTTTTTAACTTCGGCTACTTTGTGTAGAAAAGCTTGCCAATCAATATTGCCTAGATTGGTTTGGTCACTAATCTCACGGAAAACTGAAGGCTTTTGTTTATCAACACCTATAAAATGCCAATACTCATCTGAGCTAATAACCCCAAAGAAATCGAAAACAACGGCTTTGATCACCGCTCTACTGTAACAAATTATTACTGCAAACTAGTGTTAAAAATAAATTTGCCGTAGTCAGTGATTTGGGCTTTGAACACAGTACCAGTAGTTGCGGCTACGCCACCAAAGGTGCCATCACCAGATTGGCAGGAATCTGCCCAAGTTCTAAAAACTTGATTGCTGCCATCATCTAACTGGTAAACAAAACGGTTGCCTGTTGGGCAAAAACCACGCTCGTCGCTAGTTTTGAAGTTTCTAGGACGGCCAAAGTTTAGGTTGTCTAAGGCACGTAAAAAAGTAGCGAAAGCCGCTTGGGTGTTACCTTCTGTCTGGGTTTTATCAGGGGTTTGCTCATAGCCATCTAGGATTTCAGCTGTGCGCTCTGATTCGGTGATAGTAATACGCAAAGAACGGCGTTGGTTCTCGCCAACTAGTCGGCCTTGCATGGTCCAGCTGACAACTGCGTTAGTATTGTTATCAAAGTCAGCCATTTTGGTAATTTTAAGGGCTTTAGAAGTTTTAGAGCCACCATTAAAACTACGCAGTAACGCCACGGTGCCGAACACCACGACTAGAATTACTAAAATGACAGCTATTAAATATCTCATAACACCTCGAATGAGCATATTATAACACTGCTATGCAACTTTTGCAATATTCGTCAGATTTTTCGAAGAGCAACTTCCAGCCAATCAGTATGGCCAATGGTTTCGCGCTCTGAGTAAACAGTTTTATAGTCTTTGCCAGCCAATTCTTCTATTAACTCAAGGTGATAAAAATAGAACAAACGCTGGCCGTGTTCATCCTTTTTAATATATTCCTGGTAGGCAGGAGCGTATTTAACAGATATGTAGAATATGCCAGCGGGTTTTAGGGCTTTATGGACGTTGCGAAGCACTTGCCTGAACTCGTCTTTATCTAAATGCAGTAGCGAAGCGAATGCAAAGACTATATCGAGATTGTTTGAGAATTTATAAGTGGCAGCGTCAGCCACCTCAAACTTGCCATTTGGTATCTGTTTTTTAGCCAGTTTTATAAAGCCCTCTGATATATCAAAACCAGTATAATTTTTGGTGCGTTTTATTATTTCTTTAGCGTCGCGCCCGTCACCACAACCTATTTCTACAACTTTTGCCTGTTTTGGATTGCCAGCCAGTTTCCAAGCTTGTTCGATGTATCTAATACGAGGTCCAAAACCTTTAAAATATTGAGCATATTCCTTGGCGGATTTGTTGTAGGTATCAACCGTTTCCTGGCGCAAGTCAGTCATCGACTCTCTCCAAAAAAATGTGTTTATCAAAACCACCGCGAGCCTCAGCTTTTTCTGCACGAGCCTGTTCTAGTTGTTCAGGAGTTACACCAATTAAGCCAGCCAGAGCCAGAACAACTTCTTGGATGTCAGCTAATTCGCTTAGAGACGGGTTGGCAACAAATTCATCAACCTCTTCGTCAAACTTCAGAATGAGTGCTGGTAGAACCGCGTTTTCCTCTAAAATTCGGGTTACTGGTTTGCCGCCATCGGCTTCAATGATTTCCGGGATTTTATCCCTGACCAGTTTGTTATAAATCTTGGTCATAATACTCTTGCCTTTCCCTCTTTGAGCTCGTGGGCAACAATGTAAGCCAAAGTCTTATCATTAAATTTAACTTCATGATCCGTTACTTTATTTATGATTACATTGATAGATTGATGCTCTGGATTATCGTCCGGTATTTTGTAGTGGATCCCGCGCATATTGAATGTTATTTTTACTGGCTTGAAGTTCGGGAAATGAAACTCAGCATGATCAAGCCCGACTAGGTCTTTACCAACTTTTTCTGGCCGTGGTTCCATGACTTCAATCCAGCTAATATCACCAAAATTGCCTAGTGCGACAGAGCTAATTAGCTTGACAGTGCCTAGACGGCGACCGTGCATCTCCACTTCGGTTCTTTGCTTGGCTTCGCCTTTGAACTCTTCCATTGTGTCTTCATAGTCCATGCCATCAGCGCATTTAATAGCCACGTGGTCTGGTTGCGCAAACCAGGCTTCTGGCAGGTTGTGTGCACTAATGAAATTTTCCAGCTCCACAGCGTACTGATCAATTTGTTCCAGGTAATCTTTCATAGTTCATCCTTGTTTTTGCCAATAGTCTCTTCGATGATATGCGTAACCTTTGATGATTGCGGTAGACCATATACCCAATAGACAAAGGCTTCAGCAAAAGCTTCGTGTGGGCCTTTTGTTCGGCCGTATTTGGTCGGTGAATCTTCAGGTTTCAGCCTATGATACTTGTCGCCAGGAGCATGCCAATCAATAATATGGCCGACCTCATGAATTAAACCCGGTACCATCTCGCTCCATGGTTCATCACTTTCGCCGATGAGATTACCGATTTCTTCACCCTCTTCAATAATGCCCTGGCTGGTTAAATACTTTCTGGCTTCATTGATAGGCATGGCGCTTTTGGCTTTGTCCATTTCTATTCGGTTTTTTTCCGCTATGGCATGTCCTCCACCACCCGTAACCAAATCATTAACTATACTGATTTCCAATCCTGCGCATAATTTATACAAATTTTTGCCAAGAGCTTTGTCCAACAATCGCATTGCTTGGTCCAATGCTTCTAAGCATTCGTCTGGTGCATCGCCTTCAATCCTAACCTTGATTGGGTCAAAACCTTCTCTAGGATAATACTTTTCCCGAAAGTTCTCAGTAGTAGTTTCATTCACAGTTCACCCCAGTTTTTGCCGGTTGAGGTATCGACAGTTAGTTTTACGGGTAGTTTGTGAGCCGCTTCCATTACATCCTTGAACAGTTTGGCCATTTTCTCAGCATCTTTCTCGTCGCATTCAGCAATGACGGAGTCATGGATCTGAAGGAGTAACTTGCAGTCGGTGCCGTCTAGTTCTTTCTGAAGTTTGACCATAGCTAGTTTCATAATGTCGGCCGCACTACCCTGAAATGGCATGTTCACAGCCGCCCGCATGGCGGCCTCGCGGACGACAAAATTGGATGAATGCACATCTGGTGTCGGCCGGCGGCGGCCAAAAATAGTCTCAACATAACCCCGTTTTTGGGCCTGCTCTTTAACGGAGTCGATATATTCCTTTAGTTTGGGCCTGAGCTCAAAGTATTTTTTGATAAAACTATTGGCTTGTTCGTAGTTCAGACTAGTCTGTTGGGTCATACCGTGCGCGCCCAGGCCGTACATAACGCCAAAATTCAGGACCTTGGCCTCGCGGCGCATATTTTTGGTAACGTCCTCTTCAGCCCGACCGTAAACTTCGGCGGCAGTGGCTAAATGGACATCTACGTCCTTGTTGAACATATCTATCAACCGCTGGTCTTTGGATAAATAAGCGGCAATGCGTAGTTCAAACTGTGAATAGTCAGCGCTGACAAACATTTTGCCCGGACCGGCCACAAAAGCAGTGCGAATTTGCTTGCCAAGCTCAGTTTTAACAGGGATGTTCTGCAAATTCGGGTCATTGGAGCTCAAGCGTCCAGTTTGGGCCACGGTCATGGCAAAAGTAGTGTGCAGACGTGAATTTTCATCAACCTGAGTCGGTAAAGTATCAACGTAGGTGTTTTTGAGCTTGGTAACCTCTCGGAATTGGCTAATAAAGTCAATGATGGGTGAGGCTTCACGTAGTTTAACTAGCTCGCTCGCGGCGGTTGAGTAACCAGTTTTGCCCTTTTTGATAGTAGCCGTTGGTAGCTTGAGCTTGTTGAACAAAATATCAGCCAGCTGGGTGGGACTAGCGATGTTAAATTCCTGGTCAGCGTAGCCGTAAATTTGTTGCTCAAGGTCAGAAATGGCATCATTTAGCTTCTCTGACATTAGCCCCAGGTACTTACCATCAAGCTTGATGCCTGTGTGTTCCATGCGAGCCAACACAGTTATAACCGGCCATTCGATAACCTCGGCCAGACTGGATATTTTGGGGAATTTGGCAAAGCCATCTACTTGGATTTTATAAAGTGCGTTGATAACACTGATGATTTCACTGCCCCGTTCCACTAACTCCTCATTAGTCAGATCTTCCAGCGACCCTTCAAAATCTAAGTCGGCTTTGGCTAGATCAGTCAGACTCTGGTCACGACGCAGTGAATTGAGCAGAAAGGCGCCGATCAAGACATCGTGAGCAACCTCCGGCAGTTCTAGGCCTAGTTCTAGCAGAACTTTAAGAGTTGATTTGACGTCAAAGCCAATCACCGCAACACCCGCAAGCTGAGCGCTAAGGGCTTTGGCTGATACTTTCTTTAGATCAATAGCATAAGTTTGCTTACCGTTTGGGCTAACGATTAATGCTAGTGGGTCTTTGCCGTGCTTGCCTGCACTACGACTATGGATAAATAATTTGTCAGTTTTGCTGAGATTGAGTTTGGCTAGTTCAGCATCACTGCTGATAACTTTTACCTCTGTTGATTTATGAGTGTATTGACCCTTGAGTTCATCCTCCGGCTTTATCTGCATAATTTCCGGTAGCTGGCGCACCAGAGATTTGAACTCCAGCTTCTGCAAGACTTCCCTGATCTTTTCCGGTTCAGCTTTAGTACCATCAACTTCTTTGAGATCCAGTTTGATCGGCGCGTCAGTCCAAATAGCAGCTAATTTTTTACTCAGGTAG
This sequence comes from uncultured Candidatus Saccharibacteria bacterium, assembly GCA_964548655.1. GTDB lineage: Bacteria > Patescibacteriota > Saccharimonadia > Saccharimonadales > CAZJQT01 > CAZJQT01. The sequence continues at coordinate 46,516 of CAZJQT010000001.1, read as the reverse complement.
GCTAGATCTTTACCGGCAACCAATTTGTCTTTAGTTGAATTCTTAATTAAGTCTAGGTTTTCGTAGACTCCGTCTAGTGTTTCAAACTGCTTGAGTAATTCTATAGCGCCTTTCTCGCCAATGCCCGGTACCCCTGGAATATTGTCTGAACTGTCGCCTTTTAGAGCCTTTAGATCCAAAAATTGTTCGGCGCTAATCCCGTATTTTTGTTCAAAGCTTTCCGGGTGGAATAATTCTATGTTGCTGAGGCCTTTTTTGAGTGCATAAACGTGCGTGTGGCCGTTGATCAATTGCAACATATCTAAGTCCGACGTTATGAGCATAGTCTCGATGTCTTTTTTTGTTGCCTGGACAGCTAGGGTACCCATGATGTCATCGGCTTCGTAATCATCCAGCTCGTAAAGTGGCCAGCCAAAAGCTCGAAGCAGTTCATGTAACAGAGGGATTTGGATCTTAAAATCGGCCGGTGCTGGTTTACGGTTGGCTTTGTATTGCGGGTACATGGCTAGACGCTTGCGGATATTGGTTTTGGGCTTGTCCCACGCCACGGCCACGTAATCGGGTTTTAGAAGTTTCAGAACTTCCAGTGCCATAGTGGCAAAGCCATAAACCCCGCCAGTTGGTGTGCCATCGTTAGTACTCAAACTGGGCATGGCGTAATAACCACGATAAAACACTGACTTACCGTCAATTATCGCTAGTTTTTTCCTCTCCGCCATAACTAAAAGTATACTCTGTTAATTAGTTCAAACCGAGAGCATTTTGAGCGGCTTGCAAGAATTTATTGACGTCGTTGTCGTTATTTACGACGATTTTGGTGGCGTGTTTTTTGACATAGCTAATGTTCATCTGGGACTCTTCAGGAATACCTGGCTGAGGCTGCCACTGTTCAGCTTCTTGTCGCTTGAACTCTTCTAAGTTTATTGGCAGCTCACCTTCTCGCAGATGATCTAGCATGCGTTGATGGCGTACTTTATCACTGGCTTCGACCCAGATAAGTTCACCGCCATGTTTCAAAATCCAATCAACTTCCACAGGGGCACGCACGCTGAACAATACAACGCCTTTATAATTGCCGTCTTCGGCTTTGGCTATCTCATATTCTTTCAGAGCAGCTTTGAGGAAGAAATCAGCACCATATTTTTCGCGTAACCAATTGGATGTCTCGGTCGTATTTTCGCGCGAAATCGGATCGGGTTTGTCCTTGTGACGTTCAAATGTAAACTTGCGATTATAGTCGCCAAAAGAAAAGCCAAAATAGCCATCCTTAATAAGAAGTTCAGCCAGTGTATCCTTGCCGCTCCTTGGCAAACCGCCAATCCCAACAATTTTCATGCGTTTATTGTAACCTACCTAAGCGTCTACGTCGTATCCGGCTAAGGCTAGTAACGTGTCTGTATCTAAATCTAATGCCACCGAGAGGCCTGTAAGCATCTTCCTAGACGGCCACAGTTTGTGCTTATTTTTATCAGAAACCTTCGGTCGTTCTGCATTTTCGATCATATTTAAATACGTTCTGGTCATCCCAGCCATCCGCGCAATTTCTGCTTGGTTGTAACCCAGAGCTTGTCTGCGTTCTCGTAAAGTTTGACCAACTTCAGCCGTTCGGGCTTCTATTGTTTTCTCGTGTTTCACTTCGGCTTGATAAGAAGGAACTTTTTTTGCATTGAGGCTTTCAGGAGAAATATTGGGATTTTGCTCGAGTATCTGAATTTTTTCGCTGATTTCGGCAGTCATGGCGAGAATATGGTAAGCAGCTGGGCGCCATTCGCTACGGTAACCGTCGCACACATTCGGTGTACATAGACCCGAGACAATCTTTTGCGAATTATCCAAGGCAAGTTCCGCAATATTCTTAACTGTCAGAAAATGTTCAGCACCAAGTACGAGCCTATCTTCCTCAACCATATTTGGGTTTGCAAAGTCAGGACCTAAAGTCGGTGCAGTTTGCCATACCAAGCCTCTGGCCTTTGTTCGTTCTTCTGTGGTTGGTTCACGAACAACTCCACTAAGTGGTCCCCAATCGTTCAGGCTTGCCGTGATACTAAATACTTCTGCTAGATCTCGAGCTTCTTGTTTCGTAAGTTCTAGATGATGTTGTTTAAATTCCACTCAAACTCCCTTGAATGGCTTGGCTAATTCCACAAAATCGGCCGCTACAGCCAGTGATCTGAAAGCATCGCCGCGTTCGTCCCAGTGTGTGGGTGAATCTTCGATGTCGATGTCGTAGGTAATCAGCCCGTAAACAATCCGACGTGGGTCATCCAGCGCCACCTGGGTCACACGAACAAGGTCATTTAGATCTTCGTGTTCAAGTTCTAGTCTGACGTTGTCATCATGGTTGTCCTCTCGCAGTTGGCTAATTGCTAGGTTAGCGATCATTTTTTGACGATCAGTCAGTTTGCTTGGTTGGTCTTTTTCTACCGCAAACACAGTTTGGCTAAGAACATTCGAAAACTGAACGGCTTCTTTTCTTGTCATGGTTGGTTTTAATTCCATGGTCAGTCCTTTCATAAGTTAATGACGCTCTAATTGTAGAAAAGAAAGGACTTGTTTGCTTGATGCAAATATGATAAAATTATGACGTTTTATAGATAGGATTCTAATAATGAGTCAAGATCATCAATTTGCTAGTACACAATTTGGCGCTATAAAGAAGATGCTGGATAGCGGCCAATCAACCTCAGTCATTGGCATACCTGGTTGTGGAATCTCAGTTTTTCTAAAACAGCTGGCCCGTCAGCCTTACGGCAAGATGATACATATTGACGTCTTCAGCCTGCCCTCATTAAGTTCAAAAGAATTTTTCAGTAACCTACTGGAACAACTTGGCGGCAAAAGCAACGGTAAAAACATTGAGGAAATGATTCGTTCCTGCCAAGAAAGACTTAGCCATATTCTAAAAACTGATGAAAAAGTGGTTATTGTTATTAGCGGTTTTGATAAGTTGTTCAAAGATTTTAATAATGATTTCTTTCGCTATCTGCGGAGTTTACTGAGCATAGATCAGTCCAAAATTGTGTTTGTTTTTGGTATCTGCAAGCGCCTGGAGACAATTTTACCGACGGAACTAACCAATTTGGACCTGCGTCTGCTGGCCAATAAATATTACCTGAAACGTTATAGTCAAGATGACTTACGTTACCTCTTGGACGTTTATGGTCCCAAATTAGAGATTGATGACCAGACATTTAAAAACATTGTGCGTTTGAGTGGTGGTCATTTCCAATTCTTACAGTTGCTTCTCCAGTCCGAGTACCGCCCTACCCCAATCCAAGATCCTTTTATCAAATTGTCTTTTGAGAACATCTGGTCTCATCTGTCCGCATCACAAAAAACTATTCTCAGAAAAGTCGCCACTACTGGCGAGTATGCCAAACCAGACATCTATCTGACAAATGTTGGCTTGGTTATACCTAAAGGCAAAAAATTTGAGCTTTTCTCACCGTTATTTAGAGATGGAGTGGTTGGATCGGTAAGTTCAAAACTACCCGTAAAAGAACGCCGGCTTCTTGCCATACTCAAACGTTATCAAGGACGAGTAGTGCCCAAAATAGAAATTTATGACGCGGTTTGGCGTGGTGAGGAACTGGGATCAGAATGGGCACTCAATGCCCTGGTTTATCGTTTGCGTAAACACCCTGCTTTTGTGACCCAACCCTACAACATCGAGAATCATAAAAAACTGGGTTACGCCCTGGTTAAAAATACTTAGACGAAATTTTGTTTTTCAGGAAGGAGTAGCCCAATTCATAGTGAACATTTTGGATTTGGGGTACTCAGGCGTAGTGCAACCAGAGTTTGCCCTGCAAACCCTGCGTGTAACAGTGCCCCAAGCCAAAAGGTGAACGGTTATTTGATATAGTCGTGGAGCTTTTTGGCGTCTTTGTGCTTACGTAGTTTGGCCAGGGCTTTGGCTTCAATCTGGCGAATGCGTTCACGGGTAACCATGAACTCCTGCCCGACTTCCTCAAGGGTGTGGCTTTTACCATCCTCGAGGCCAAAACGCAGTTTTAAAATCTTTTGTTCACGCTCTGTTAGAGCGCCCAGCATGTCTTTGACATGCTCTTTTAGTAACTGAGTGGTGGCTGATTCTTCTGGGCTGACGGTGTCTTCATCCTCAATAAAATCGGCCAAGACAGAGTCTTCCTCATCATCACGAACTGAAGCATCCAGAGATGAAATATCCTGTTTGATCTTCATGATGTGTTCGACTTTATCGACGTCAATCTCCATCTCGGCGGCGATTTCCTCGTTGGTTGGCTCACGGTTGAGTTCCTGAGTTAGTCGGCGCTGAGTACGCAGCAATTTGTTGATGGTTTCAACCATGTGCACCGGAATACGGATGGTCCGAGCTTGGTCAGCGATAGCACGGGTGATAGCCTGGCGAATCCACCAAGTAGCGTAGGTACTGAATTTGAAACCCTTGTCCGGGTCAAACTTCTCAACAGCGCGCAGTAGTCCTGTGTTACCTTCTTGAATCAGGTCTAGTAGGTCCAAGCCACGACCGACGTAGCGCTTGGCAATTGAGACAACTAAACGCATATTGGCTTCGGCCATTTTATCTTTGGCACCTTTGCTACCGGCTACGACTTTTTTGGCTAGAGCTAGTTCTTCCTCTGCGGTTAGCAGCGGGATTTTACCGATTTCACGCAGGTACAAACGTACTGAGTCATCGGCGATATCGTCTAAATAAGCGTTATCGTCTAGGACGACTTCTTCCTCTTCCTCAGCTTCCCACTGGTCACCAAAGCCGGCCACGGGTGCGGCTGATTCTACTACCAGAATATTGCTGTCGGCTAGTTGGGTGTAGAGCATGTCCAAAACTTCGGCGTTTTCTGGTACATCGGCAATGGCTTCAAAAATTTCGCGTTGGTCAATTTTGCCATCTTTTTTGGCTTTCTTAAACAGATCGTCCTTCTTGGTGATCATATCCGGATCAATTTCCGGCTCGTCCTTCTTGGCAGGTTTTTTGGCTGGCATTAGATAGTCTCCTGACTGGTCTTTAATAAATTATCTAGGCTTTTCACACGGGTCAGAAGCTTTTGAGCGGTTTCGTCATCGGCTTCTTTTAAGGCTGTTGAGATTTGAGCTTTTTTAGTTCTGACAAATATGTCAATCAGGCGGATCCGGAGACGGTTAGCCTCATAACGGGCTTCGGTCTCATCTAGATCAATAAATAGCGCCTCATATTGTAATGAGATAATTTTGACATAGTCAGCGATAGATTGCAACAGAGGAGCATGAGTCAGGTTGCCATCAAAGTCTGGGTGCGTCTGCAAGTATTCCAGCAGTTGTCTGCCTGAGTCTTGCGGGAACATTTCCGAATCAATCAGATCTAGTAGGTCGCGCAGATCTGGCCTCATTAAAGTTAAGGCCAGTAAGTGGTCTTGGGCCTTGGCCCATTCTAGTTGCTGCTGGTCATCGACAACCGGGACTGCTTTGGATCTTTTGAGCTGAACAGCACTAGTACTTTTGGCTTCTACCTTTTCACGCAGCGCCGAGGCGTTGACGTCTATGAGTTTGGCAAGTTTACGGATGTAGTGGTCCTGCTCTACCGGATCACCCAGACCTTTCAAAGTTGGCAAAAGCAGGTCGCTAAACTCCCGTTTGCCACTACCAGAATCCAAATCCAGCTGCTTTTGGTAATGGGTAATTAGCCAATCCAGCGCATAAATTGGTTTTTCAACTGTTTGTTGCCATTTGGCCACGTCCTGTTTGATTAATTCATCGGGGTCTTTGCCACCAGGCAGGTTGATAATACTTAGTTTTACCCCAGTTCTGGAAGCAATCGGAATCGAGCGTTCAGTGGCCGCTAGGCCAGCACTATCTGCATCAAAACACAGCCGAATATCATTGGCAAAACGCCCCAGCGCCTTGAGATGCTGTTCAGTCAACGCAGTACCGGCGGTAGCCACAGTATTTTTAACGCCAGCTTGATGACTGGCGATCACGTCTAGGTTCCCTTCTACCAAAATGGCATATTTCTGACGCCGGATTGATTCCTTGGCCAGATTCAGACCATAGACGTGGCGGCTTTTGTCGTACAGCAAGGTTTGTGGCGTGTTGATGTACTTGGGAGCGTTAGGATCCTCGTCCAACTGCCGGGCTGTAAAGCCGATGACTGAGCCCTGTGTGTCCATGAGTGGCACCATTAAGCGGCCACGGAACATATCGCCTGTGCCATTGCGTCTTTGGGCGGTCAGGCCAGCCTTTTTTAGCTCGTCTTCGCTAAAGCCCTTTTTCTTCATAAAATCTAACAATGCCGAGCCATTATTGGGCGAATAACCAAGTTTAAAATCCAAAGCTGTTTGCTTAGTGAAACCACGTTTTTTAAAAACGTAATCGATAGCCTCCGAGCTATGACTAAACTGAACTTGGTAGAACTTAGTAGCCAGTTGCAAGGCTTCGCGCAAACGCTCTTTGAGTTTGGCATTACTGCCACTTTGACCCCTGTATTGATCCAGATCAACGCCGGCTTTGCGGGCTAAGAGTTCTAGGGCGCCACGGAAATCCAGACCCTCCATCTCCATAACAAAGCTGAACATATTGCCACCCTTGTTTGAAGAAAAATCATGCCAAATTTGCTTCTCGGGGCTGACCATAAAGCTCGGTGTTTTTTCATTGTTGAATGGACTTAAGCCCTTGAAGTTACGGCCAGAGCGTTTTAGTTGGACGTATTCAGCAATTACATCCTCAATATTCAACCTTTGTTTGATCTCATCCACAGAGTCCATATCTATAGTCTAGTGTTAAAAGTACAAAGTAGAAAGGGTTAGCAGTTTCAATAACTTTCTACTATCATAATGCTTATGCAACCGAACGCCCCTGCTCCAGCACCACCACCTTTAACGCCAGCACCGGTTCAGCAGGATCCCTACGATTTTATAGTTAATAAACCACACCAACCCAAAAAAAGTCTATTTGGGGGTGGTTCTAAAAAGCAACGGGTAATTTTTATCAGTATTGCTGGGGTAATACTACTTATAGTTGTCATAATTGTCTTCAGTCTTATTAGTGGTGGCGGTAGCAGTCGGTCACAAGAATGGTTAAAACTCGCCCAGGAACAGACTGAAGCCATTCGTATCAGCGGTTTGGGTTCTGAGTCAGCTACAGATAGTAACGCCAAAAATTTGGCCATCACGGCCAAAACAACCCTTGAATCACAGCAAGCAACCATTCTGAAGTATGCTAAGTCGTCTGGAGCTAACACCAAAGCCGCCAGTTTAGCCCTGGGTAAAAATGTTCAAACCGATGCCCAACTAACCACCGCCAAACAAGCCAACAGTTTTGACGGGACTTTTACCAAAATCTTGCAATCAGAACTGTTAACTTATGCTCAAAATATCAAAAAACTGCATGATTCCAGCAATGACACTAAAGCCAAAACAACCCTGGCCGCCTACTTCAACGCTGTAAGACCCCTGCTAGCCACCAGCCAGTAACTTATTTAATATCTGGTGTTACACCGTGTTCGCCAGTAATTAACTGGTAACTATGATGAATTAGAGCTTGGATTTCTTCCCACGGCAATTGCCCAGTTAGGATAATCGTGTTCCAGTGTTTTTTATTAAGGTGGTAGCCTTCCAGCACGGTTTCATATTTTTTGCGCAATATTTGCGACAATAGCGGGTCGCACTTTAGGCTGACCCTAAGCGGATTGGTTTTTTCGGCAATCAGAGCAAACATTTTGTCTTTGGCTTTATAGACCGCCACACCTTCACCAAACGGGTAATCTAATTTAGCCCTGGGCAGGCTCAGGATATATTCTTCAACTGTTTTGTGATCCATTTCACAAGTTTGGCATCAGATTGATCTATTGTCTAGACAATGTGAGCTGCGCCAACTTGGGAATAATACAGTGTGTGTACCAAACCATTTAGAGCAGTGGTGTCAGTTCTAAGGGCCATTTCATTTAGTTTATTTAGGCGAGCTGTTTCAACTTCTATTGCTAATTCACTTGGGTCGCGAAGGTCAATTTCATCAATTACTTCAACTATCTGCTGCCTTGAAAATAAACCCCGAGCATTTATTAAATCGTCATCAATAACCATTTTCTCTGAACGGTTTGTGTTTGACATTGTTTTTCCTTTTCACACTTAATGTTATTTCTAACTTCTCAATTTATACCCAAATTTGTAATTGTCAACTAGTTATTGGCTGAATTGTTTTTGAACCAGTCCAAGTAGTGTTGGAGCTCAGCAATCGAGGCCTGAATATCGTCAAAAGCACGATGGACTTCTTTTTTCTCATAATTTACGCCGTATTTGCCTTGCATTAGGATCTTCCAGGCACTGACGTCTAACATGCGGTAATGTAGCCTAAGGTCCAGGGCTGGTAACCATTGCTTGATAAAACCACGGTCATTGTAGATAGAGTTGCCTGCCAGCACAGCCAGTTCGTCGCCAAAGTGTTTTTCTACCAACGCGACCAAATCTTGTTCAACCTGCTTGAGGTCTTGACCATCATCCAGCTTTTGAACAAATTCATCACGGTTAGCTGGGAAATCACGCCACCAAATATTGTTTTGCATGCGGGCGAGCACTGTCTTTTTATCTTGTTTCACCCTGGCTTCATAGCTTGCCAAGGTCTTAAAATCAAAATCCGTAACTTCGGCGGCCACTTCCAAAATCAAATCTTTGCTAGGATCCAAGCCAGTCATTTCCAGATCCAACCACAATAATTTAGTAGGAACCTGCTTTTTTTCATCAGTTGTCATTGCAGGTTATTATATCGTAAAGATATACTAGGCGTTGCATGCGTAAAAAAATAATCTTCGCAGTTGTAGTGGTTTTGGCAATTATTGGTGTGGTATTGATGCTGACCAAGATCAAAAAACCAACCCCAACTAATCAAAATGGCAGCCCAACTGTTAAAAGTAACCAGCCAAGCCCAGCGCCAAGTTTCGATAAATCTAAATATTCAATCAACGACCCAACCAGTCTTTGGGTAGTAGTTAATAAACCGCGAGCACTCAATCCAATTAGTTATGCCCCATCCGACCTAAGAGTGCCACAAATACCACTGCGCGTACCTGGAAATGAGAGTATGCAAGTACGGAAAGATACTGCTACGGCGTTAGAAACAATGTTTGCGGCTGCCAAGACAGAAAGAATTAATTTGATGCTTTCCAGTGGCTACCGTTCATATAGCTACCAAGTAAGCCTATATAACGGATATGTCCAGAGTCTGGGCAAAGCGGCTGCTGATCAACAAAGCGCTAGACCTGGCCATAGCGAACACCAAACTGGTCTGGCAGCCGACATTGAACCAACAAGCCGGAATTGTGAAGTTGAACAATGTTTTGCAAATACAAAAGAAGGTCAGTGGTTGGCTGCCAATGCTTTTAAATTTGGCTTTATTATCCGGTACTCAGCCGACAAGGTCGCGGTTACTGGTTATGAATATGAGCCCTGGCACGTCCGCTACGTTGGCGTTGAATTAGCTACAGAAATGCATAATAAAAACATTAAGACTCTAGAAGAGTTTTTTAATGTTCCTGGAGGCCCTAGCTACAATTGACCAGACGTTATCAGTGGGATATTTAACCCATCGGCAGACAGCAAACCGCTGATTCTAGCTTTTTGGTCGGCTATTGTAGTGTGCAGTTGTTGGGAATCGATCATTGACTGATTGGCGGTTTCTAGTAGATATAGATGTAAATTATGTCGAGCGGCTATGTTGTCAGCTGCTGCCTGTGCTGGCGTCCATTCGTAGTGCATATATATTGGCAGATATTGCATATTAGTGATCTGTTTGGAATTTGTATCAAAATCCATAATAGCCAGGCCATTAAATAAAGTCTCCGGCGGTTCTTGGGTATTTAGAAAGTTTCCTAAACTGTACCAAACCGTTGTTTTGTTGCCGGCCTTACCCGTTAGTTGTTGTACGGGCTGCAAAACATGTGGACCATGACCAAGGATCAAGCCAACCCCTTGGTCAGCTAAAAATTGAGCATTTTGAATTTGAGCAGTGCTAACCTTAGATGAGTATTCAGTACCCCAACGCATACTAGCGATTATGATTTGAGCACTGTTTTTCTTGGCTTCGGCTATTTGTTGCGTAGCCAAATCCTGGCTGAAAAAATTTACGCCGTAGTTATTCTGCAAACCGTTGTTTGTGTAGGATGTATAAGCTAAGAAAGCAAATTTAACACCTTTGACACTGAAATAATGGACGGTGTCGTGTTCAGCTTGTGACCGATTTTCGCCGGCTACTGCAAGCATGTTGGGTACTTTGCTCCAGGCATCAATCGAAGCTGTTATGTTGGCCTGACTAAAGTCAAAACTATGGTTTGAAGCAGTGTTTACAAGGTTGCAGCCAAGTCTGCCCATGTCATTTACAAATTCAGTTGGTGAATTAAATCTTGGGTAGCCAGTAATGCCAAGTGTTTTACCGCCGTTAAGGATTGGATCATTACAAAACCGTATATCAGCGCCTGCTAAAATTGTCTGAAATTCGCTCATCAGTGGTAAATAATCATAACTGCCATCAGATTTGCGGGCAGCGGTATTGACTGAATCATGAGCAATAAAATCACCGGTTGCTATTAAACGAATTCGACTGCTATGGGTGGCGACTTTAGCTACTTGCTGTTTAATAACAGACGATTGAGTCAATGGACCGTTTGGTGATTTACGTGTACGCCAATATGCCAAACTGCCAATCGAAGTAATAGCCAAGACTATGACAAAAATTTTCAGTTTCATTAAATCTATTGTGACAGGAAAACCGCAAATCTAGAACACTCAAGAAGTTATTTAGCCGACTAGTTTAGATTTTCTAAGGCGACTTGCTTACTAGTTTTTGGGTTTGAAATTTAAGCAAACAGAGTTGATACAGTAATGCTGGCCGGTTGGTGAACTACTATCATCAAAAATATGCCCCAAATGACTACCACAATTTGCGCAGACAACTTCAGTCCTGTGCATGCCATAACTGTTGTCATCTAGCAGCTTTACTGATCCGGTTTTAGCCACGTCAGCAAAGCTGGGCCAACCAGCCAGACCGGGTTGATTTGACTCGTACTTAGCATCACTCTTAAATAGCTCAGCGCCGCACGCGGTGCAAGTGTACATACCGCTACCAGTTTGTTTTAAATGTTCTCCTGAAAATGGCGCTTCAGTACCCTTCTGACGAAGTACTTTATATTGCTGGGGTGTTAGCTTTTGCTTCCACTCATCTTCTGATAAATCCATACTCTAATTATAGACTTAAGCGAGTATTTTTCACGAAAGAGACTAAGGCGAAACGCGAACCGGAGTGACCAACTGGATTACTCTGCGCGGAAGTGGTCTCTTGAGGAAAAATACGAGCGACTACTCGGCCTTTGGCTTGTCTAATTTGTCTAGTTTCAAACCTTTGATCACAAAGTAAACCGCCGCAACAATGATTATGAAACTTAGTAAACTGTTAATGAGCGCTCCGTAAGCTAGCTTGTTGGTACACTGTCCAGCGACATTTTTGAGACAAACATATCGACTATCCAAACCACCACTGCCACCAACCAAACCAATAATGGGGTTAAAAATATCATTTACTAAACTATCTACTAAGCTTTTTGAAGCTATACCAATTACTAAACCAACTGATAGACCGACTACCCCTTGGTGACGAATAAAGTCTAAAAACCCTTGCATCCACTTAGGTGATTTTAGCGGTGGCACGTTGATTATGACTTGTCTGCCCTCCACCACTTGATTAGCTTTAGGTTCCTCAGTCATTGCACCTCCTTATTTCCATAATATTATACCCGGGCGTCAATAATACGCCTCATGGCGCGAGCCAGAGCAGCTTCTTTTAGCGACAATTTATTGTCTTCAGCGTATCTTAGTGTTTGGCTAACAGCTGGCATCAGGAAGTGTTCCATTTCCATATCAACGCGCTTTTCATCCCACTTTTCATCAGCACGGTTCTGCAGCCACTCAAGATAGCTGACTATCACACCACCAGCATTGGCTAGGACGTCTGGAATTATAATTACACCTTTGTTAGTTAGGTAATCGTAGGCTTTGTCAGAAACTGGTCCGTTGGCTAATTCCAGAATGATCTTGGCTTGAACTTTAGGGGCGTTCTGTGTGGTAATAACATCGCCCAAAGCAGCTAGAACCAACACATCAACTTCTTCGCTTAACAGCTGATCATTATCCAGCTTGATGCTAGCACTATCGCTGTAATTTATAAGCTTAGCACCGGTTTTTTTGTAGGCAGCCAGTTCTTTAGCGCTCATGCCAAACGGCGTGCTAACACCACCACTGCTGTCTGTGGCTGCCACGATTTGTAGGTTGGGTAGTAACTGCTCGGCAATTACACCAAAAAACAAGCCGACATTACCAAAACCTTGAATAGCATAGGTTAACTCTTCTTTGTCCTGGTGCATGTGCCTTAAGACCGCCTCTAGAGTCAGTACTCCACCGCGGCCAGTAGCGGCTTCGCGGCCTAGGCTACCGCCTTTTTCAATTGATTTACCAGTAAAGCTAGCTCTAGTTTTATCGCCAGTAACTTGCTCGTATTCGTCAACCATCCAATCAATAATGGTAGCGTTGGTATTCATATCCGGTGCCGGTATGTCTTTATCCGGACCAATATGGGCATGTAAATGACGAGCGTAGGCTCTGGATAACTCTTCTAGTTCGGCTTCATTTAGTTGCCTTGGGTCGACTGCCACACCACCTTTGGCACCACCTAAAGGCAGGCCAACCGCCGCAGTTTTCAGACTCATAAGCGTTGCCAATGCCCTAACTTCGTTCAGATCTACCTCTGGATGGAAGCGAATTCCACCTTTGTACGGGCCTAAAACATTTTTATGCTGTACTCGGTAAGCCTGATGAGTATTGCCATTACTCAAAGTTATATCAAATAGGTGCTCACGGTCGATTTTGAGCAAATAATCTACTTCATCTTTACTTAGTCCGATCTTACGACCGACTTGCTCAATCATCCGCCTAGTAGTGTCAAGCATCCCTTTATTTTACTCCCATGTAGTGCTGCCGTTGCTCTGGTGGTAAATGTTCAATGGCGTAGCGCAGAGCGGTTCTGGGCATTGTCTTGGCGTGTTGATCAAGGAACTTTAAAAGAGTTTTTCTATCTTTTTTGCCAACCTCACGTAAACACCAACCTACGGCCTTGTGCATAAGATCATGTTTGTCGTCCAGCAACAATTCAGACAATTTTAGAGTGTCTACAAATTCCCCATTTCTGATAAAGTTTAGGGTCGTAATAATGGCTATACGTCTATCCCAGACAGATGAAGATTTTGCCAGACGGTACAAGACGCCGCGGGCATGATCCAGCAAATAATCACCCAGAATATAGGGCGCCGAACTGTCTACTAAATCCCAGTTATTAACGTAACGACGGTTCTTATGGTAAGCATTGGCTATAATTTTTTTGCCGCTAGCATCAGCTTTTTGATATTGAGTTACCAAAATTATTATGGCGGTCAGCCGGTATTCGTGCCACTTACTCTTCAACAATTTAAGTGTGTCATCAAGCGAAATAACCTTATAGAACTGTTTAGCAATCAGCCGTTGTTGAGGTACTCTGACACCCAAAAATTTGTCACCCTCACCATATTGTCCGGGTCCAGTTCTAAAAAACTTGGAGGACGCTAATGCTCTGGTTGGATCGGCGCTTTTTTGCAGAGCTTTTTCAAGCTGGACTAGAGCATTATTTTGTTCAGTCATGACTGGATTGAATAATTTTTAGAATGTCGGCTGGATTTTGAGCTAGGGCTGTGGGTTCAGCTGGACCAAGCACATCAGTCGGTTGGAAGCCCCAGGTAACAGATATGATATTGACGCCGGCCTTTTGGGCGGCCTGAATATCGCGCACCTCATCACCGACCATCCAAACATCCCCAGACTTAAGTTTGTGTTTACGCATTAGACCACGGATAGCACGGGCTTTGCCAAATATCTGAGAGCTTTTTAGAACGGTCAGGTAGCCAATCAGGCCATTGTTTTTTAAAACCGTATTAACAACCTGGTTAGAGTTGGTGCTGAGTAAATAAACTTCGTGGCCATAGGCATTAAGCTGTTTGACTACATCTGCCACACCCGGAAACAATTTGATATCTCTTGCCCGTTTGACCATTTCGCGTTTGCCAAGTGCCAAAAGTCCCGGTATCTGATAGGCTTTGATACCGGCGAACCTTAGACCTTCGGCTATACCCATGCGCCGCACTTTGGGCCAGTCTTCTCGGCTGATGTGCTTGAAGCCTCGCTCTTTAGCGGTGTCATTATAAAGTTCTAAGACAACTGATTGGCTATCAGCCAACGTACCATCAAAATCAAATACTATTGTCATGATGAGCCTTTATAAAGTCAGTGATTGCTCTGCCATTAAATTTGAATGCCCAGAAGATGCCCAGCGGATGACCGATTGTGAGCATGCGCTTATTGGTTGCATCTTTTATAAAAACTTTTTTAGGTTCAATGACGCCATCATAGATTGGCCTTAGTGTCATTACCTTATCAAGCGGCAATTTATCAACCGAAAAAGCTGGTAATGATTCATTGAGTAGTTGATATTTTTTATCGACAGTTTTTTGATCCATGTCTTTCAAGTCATGCGGACCAGAAATCCCAACTGCGCAGCTGACAATATCCGGATGGTCTTGCAGGGCTCTTAGCGCGATGGTTACCCCAAAACTGGCACCAATAATGGCAGTATTACCCATTTGTTGAAGCTTAGCTTCAAAAGCTAGCCAATTGGGAGCATATTCATCCTCAGGCTTGGTACCAAACACGTATATTTCCGGTTCGATACCATATTTTTCTGACCAGTGTTCTGTTGCTTTTTCTATATAGTCGTATCTGTCCCCATAACCCGGGACAATTAGAACGTTCACATCTTCTCCGGGGCAGTAATATTCAGTAGTTCTAGGCCATTTTTTAGAACTTGGGCGTAAGCCTCTACTAGCTTGAGTCGTGTCTGCTCACGTGGGTCACCTATCACCCGACTATTTTCATAAAAACTATTAAAATCTTGGGCAAGTTCATACAGATAAGTGGCAATGTGGTGCGGGGTAAATTCAGTCACAGCCACTTCAACCACCTCTGGGAATTCGCTAATTTTGCGTGCTAGGCTGCGTTCGGCTTCATCAAAATAGTCAATCTTAGCATTGTCCGCTTTGGCTTTGGTCAAAATGCTGCGCGCTCGGGCATGGGCGTATTGCAAATATGGCCCACTGTTGCCGGCAATGGCGACTGACTCTTCTGGATCGTAAATGATATCACCCCCTAAGCCCTGTTTTAGAAAGGCGTATTTAACCGCGCCTAACACCACGATGGGTTGCTCTTTACCGCTGAGCTTATGATTAGCTTTAGCGGCCGCGTCTAGCACATCTACGGCTCTTAGGATGTTGCCTTTCCTCGAGCTCATTTTGACACCACCCTGAAGTTTAATCATGCCGTGAGTCAGATGAACAGTTTTTTTGACCAAGTCCGGTTTGAATTGTTCAATAGCTTTCAAAACTACCTGCATATATTGGGCAATTTCATTAGCAGTGATGACGACCGACAGGTCAAAATGATAATCCTGCCATTTTTGTAGTATCAGACCAGTGTCTTTGGCCTCATAAGTTGGCAGGCCTTCAGAGTTAATAAACACCCTGGTGTGTAAACCGTGCTTGTGGCCGTCAAACACAATTGCCCCGTCTGACTTCTTGAAAACGCCTTTTTTTAACTGTTCCTGGACAGTTTTTAAACCTAGCTCGGCAACTTCACTTTCCGGATAGTATTTCTCAAATTTGCTACCAATCTGACTATAAAATTGTTCAAAGTAGTCGTAGCTCCACTGCCGAGTTGTCCAATAGATTTGTGCCAGTGGTGATTTATGATCATTCTCAGTGTGTAGTTGATAGATGCGCTTATTGAGCTCTGTTATTTCCTTTTTTGCAGTTGCGTTATCCAAAAAAGCATTATTGCCCTTAACGTAAGCCTTGGTCATCCATTCTGGACGTTGTTTCTCCGTAATGGACGATAGTTTATCCGGAAACTCTCCACCAAGTTCTTTTATTATCGCCCACATAGCAATAGCCACATGCCGACCAACATCGCCGCCAAAATTAACTCTGTGAACCTTGCCCCCAGCCGCCTCAAATAGTTTGGCTATGGCATCACCAACAACACTGGTATACAAATGCCCAGCGTGTAAAACCTTGAATGGGTTTGGGTCTGAATACTCAGCTACGATGACTTTGTCTTTATATAGATCGTTGTGGCCATATTTTTCATTGACGCGTGACACTTCACTAACCAAGGTTTTGCCAGCCAGCGTAAGGTTAATAAAACCCGGCCCAGCGATTGATATCTTCTCTACAATACCCGCCAGTTTTTTCTCTAGCACTATCACTAATTGGTTAGCGATTTCGCCGGGTTTCACTTTTTTCTTAGCTGCTAATTGCAGGGCTATGTTGGTAGCATAATCACCAAATTGTTCAGTTGTTCGAGTCAAACTAACCTCAACATCGACTTTGAATAAATCTTTGCAAACAGTGGCAATTACTTGCTCAATTTCCCGCTTCATTCACCTAATAATAGCAGAGCTCTATGAGGGACACCTACGGTTTCCCTCATCGCGCCGGGCTTGGAATGAATCCAAGACTCGGGCTACTCTTTTCCCTTAAAAAACTAAGCGCTAGTCTTGGTCCTTGTTATCAACATGGTGATGAGCCAGCTGCCAGATAACTATATAGACGCTGCCAAGTAGTAAGAAAAAAGTCGTGGTGGTAACAATTGCCTGTGGGTGTTCTAAGGGACTAATTACTCTTTCTGAAACATCAAACAAGACGCCGGCCGGATTTAGCAGTACATCCCAACTGTTCCACCTAAGCGTCCGCCCTAAATAAATGGCAAAACTGACCAGCAGTAGAATTACACCTATCAAAATATGCGCTTTTTCCCTACCCTTGCGTTTTATCAGTTGTTTGTGGACATGGTAGAGGCTCAGGTAGCCAGCCACAAGACCGTTTAATATGAATGACATGAACATGACGGTATCAAACAAAACACCGATATCGCCAGTTGACTGTAGATGTATAAGGTCGCTGATTAGGTAAAAACTATTGGGTAAAAAACCCAACCAAAGCAGGGTTAATAGCATTGGCAAAGGTTCTTGCCAGCGTTTGGTTTTAAGTTGTTTGATAAGTAGCCAGACAAATAAAACCGGTAGCCACGCCAGAGCTAGATTCCAGACCAAAAACCAGTAGCGAATGTTTTGAGCAGCAATAACTCTAAGACCAAATAAAACTAGGCTGATTAGATTAGCTAACAGCAGAGCATTTACCACGCCAGTTGGCTCTGAAGTTTTAGCCATGATAACTACCAGTATAGCAACCAACACCGTATAATGGCCTTATGGATTGGATGCGCTCGTTGGTAAGATCGTTGATGCGTAGAGTTGCCATAGTACTCAATAAACTCAGTGGAGGTAGGTTAAGCCCTAATTCTGTGACTATTGTTGGACTGATAGCACACGTATTGATAGCCTGGGAGATAGCCTTTCAACACAATTTATTAGCCGCTGGCTTATTGGTAGTGTTTGGTTTGTTTGATGCACTAGACGGCGAGCTAGCCAGATTGCAAAAGCGTGCCAGCAACGCTGGTATGGTGCTGGATGCCAGCACCGACCGCATCAAGGAAGTTTTACTCTACACCGGAGCCGCCTACCAGATAATTGCTCAGACTGGTCGGCCATATTTGGCAGTATGGGCTGTGGTTGCTTGTGGAGCGTCGCTAAGTGTTTCCTACGTTAAAGCCAAGGGCGAAACGGCTATAAAAGACGCTCACTTATCGCCCAACGAGATTAACCGCCTGTTTGCTGATGGACTGATGCGCTTTGAGGTCAGAATGTTTATATTGTTGATCGGCTTGCTATCAAACCGCGTGGCCCTAGCCGTGATCGTTATAGCTTTATTATCCAGCCTAACTGCCATTGGCCGGCTGATTAGAATAACCAGGAGATTATCGCGTGTATAAAATCGACCTACACACTCATTCGGTTGCCTCGCCAGACGGTGGCATCACGGCTGAACAGTATGCCCGGGCTTTGTCATCCGGCATGTTGGACCTGGTGGCGGTGACTGACCACAATTCCATAGATTTTGCGACCCAGCTAAAGGATCATTTGGGTGAACATATCATTGTTGGTGAGGAAATAATGACGACGTCAGGTGAGATTATTGGCTTGTACCTAACTGAAGCTATCAGACCGGGTTTGTCGCCACTTGAAACCGTCAAAAAGATCAAAGACCAGGATGGCCTAGTTTATATACCGCATCCATTTGAATCAATTAGGCACGGTTTGCACCCGGCTGTTATGGAAGAGTTGCATGATTTTATTGACATTGTTGAGGTGGTTAATGGTCGCGCTTTCTGGCAAAACCGGAGCGCCCAGACAGCTATCTGGGTCAGGCTAAACCATTCACGCTCGGCCGCTAGTAGCGATGCCCACGGCTTTAAAGGACTTGGCCGGACGTTTACGCAGACTAAATCTTTGCCAAATCGTGGTAGTTTGTTGGATGAAATTGCTCACGGTACACCTATGACAGAGCGGCCAACAACTAGGGCGTTGCTCTACCCCAAATATCATCGCTTACGCAAAAAACTACAAGGTCGTAGATGAGCTTTTTCGGAACGTTGCTTTTTTTCTTACCCGCAGGCGTTGCCAACATGAGCCCAGTATTGGCCAATCGTTTACCGATCATAAAAAATTGGCAAACGCCGATGGATTTTGGGCTTAGTTATCACGGCAAGAGACTACTAGGTGACAACAAACGCTGGCGTGGCGTCGTTCTAGGCACGCTTATGGCGGTATTTACTGGTCTTATAACCAATCATTTTTACTTTCATAGCAACAATTTGAAGCTATGGTTAATTCACAGTGCTTTGGTCGGCTTTGGGGCTCTACTGGGTGATGCGATTGAGAGTTATTTCAAACGCTTAGTGGGCAAAAAGCCAGGCGAGCGTTGGTTTCCGTTTGATCAGCTGGATTACATAGTCGGTGGTTTAGTGTTGAGCGGTTTTGTTTTTGATCTGGATTTGCAACAAATAGCGATCATTGTTGGTGTTTATTTTGGATTGCATCTAGTGGTAGCTTATATCGCTTTTTTATTGGGGCTAAAAGAAAAACCGATCTAGGACAAGGCCGTTTGCCACTTGATGTCATGGCGGTTGGCATTCACAAACGTCTCATAGGCATAGACCTTACTAAACCAATCACCGCCGTTTTGTTTAAACATGGCGTCAGTTTGAGAAATTTGAGCCTTGAGGCTGGATATTTTCTTTTTGACCACATCTGTTGGTAGTTTTAGGCAAATATCGCACTTGGCGCGTGATACTAGAGTTGGCTTGTCGATATTAAAATAAATATCAAACTTTTCATCGGCTGCTTTGGTGAAGTTATTATATTGCTCCTCGGAGTCTATGACGTAGTAGATTTCTACAGGTTTGTGGCTGTGTTTGATTGCTAGATTGCTCCAGCGCGACGCCGCTTGGTGGTCTTGGTGTCCGGTTAAGCCATCTGGTCCAAACGTCAAAATGGTATCTGGTTGGTACTTATCAACTAGCTTGATGAGCTTGGCGACAGCTTCAGTGTCTGGTATTTGATGGCATCGACCGTCCTCATAATCCAACCAATGATGATGACTAATACCGAGAATTTTTAAAGCCTCTTCTAGCTCGTGCTCACGGATTTGGCCTAATTTATCGGCTGGCCAGCGTTTTTCATCACGAACCCCGGCCTCGCCTCTGGTGGCCGTCACACATATTACTGTCTGGCCATTAGCAACTGCCATACTAAGTAGCCCTCCGCAGGTGAAGGTTTCGTCATCGGGGTGGGCAAAAATTGCCATAATAGTGCCTAGGCTACCAATGTCAAACATCACTACCTAGAATGCACTGGACATGAAAATAGTTCAAGCGTCTAAAGTTTTTTTAAATTTCTCAATTAAATCTACTGGTGTTGGATTAATCCCATTTAACAGCGCCAAATATAAACTCACAAAATCTCCAAAAGCAATTGACCATAAGAGCTGTTCCAATAGCGTATCACCTTCAACTTGGATAACGTGCGGTGCCGGGCGCAGGCCCGAAAGTAGTTGTTCGGTAACCTCAAAACGGCGCTGAATTCTGGGATGTTCCAGATTGCTACGAAGTTCAATGACACTATATGGTTTATCAACTGGGTGGCTAGTCCAGCCCAGCATTTCGTTGTGATTAAACTCAGAATATTGGTTGCACCAGGCAACATTTTTGGCGTTTTCATTAAAACTAATTTTCCATTTGTAAGCAGCTGGGAAGAGTTTTGGTCCGGCATATATAACTGGTGCCCTGCCCATTAGCTCCTGAGCTAATTTTTTTGCCGGATTTTGGGAGGTTGGCTTGTCCGGAGTCCAGTTGGCTACACTTTTTTTTATAAAATCAGCCGCTTCATGCATGGTTTTTTCAGCACTTTCTTTATTGGCTAAACCAAATTTTTCCAGCACCGTTACTAAGGCTTTTAGGCTGTATAACACTCCGTAACGCGGTTCAGTGACTTCAGGCAGCAAAGCTATTGGATAGTGCTTAGACTTGGCTATTTCAGCCAATTTACCGCCGGAACTTAAGATGACTATTTGGGCTTTACGCGCCGTAGCCTGGGAAAGCGCCGTAATAGTTTCCTCGGTGTTACCAGAGTATGACGAGGCGATAAACAACGTGGCTGGACCGACGTAGGCCGGTATATCGTAGCTTCTGATAACTTCAAATGGCAGTTTATAGCCGGGCCAACTATTGCTGATAAGTCCAGCCAAGGCAGAACCACCCATACCGGCCAGCACGACGTTCTGGCAATCACCTGAAATTTCCCAATCTTTGGTCTCAAAGCTATGTTCCAGCTGTTGCCATTGCTTTTCAGCAATACCCAGAGCGTCCTGAGCATCTTTATGATGTATGTATTTCAAATCATCCAACATCTTATTCCTAGCTTACATACATCAAAGCACTTATGCTATAGTGGAAAAAGCATATTAATAAAGAGTGGGAAGTTTAATGTTTGGAATTAACGACGATCAGAAAAAAGCCGATGATGATGTAATGTCTATGACGCCCCCCAATGACTTGGGTACAGTTGCGCCAACCGATAATACACCGTCTAACAATGATGTCATGCTGAATGCTGCCGCAGCCGGAGCACCTTCTATGCCGGCGGCTGATTTAACTACACCCGAATTACCTAGCAATGGCACACCGGACAACATTACACCTGACAATGCTACATCCGATAACACACCCGACTACATAGAAACTCCCGTTAGTGACCAACCGGCTAATGATCAATCAACTGGAACTCCTAGTGACCTGATGGATATTAAGCAGCAAGCCTTGCAGCAATTGAGCCCACTAGTAGGTCAATTAGATCAGTCACCAGAAGAAAAATTCCGTACGACCATGATGATGATTCAAGCCAGTGACAATAAAGACATGATCCCTGACGCTTTTGAAGCTGCCAAGCAGATTACCGATGATAAAGCTCGCGCTCAAGCTCTATTAGATGTTATCAACGAAATCAACTACTTCACTCAAAACCAAAATAACTCTTAAAAACGCTGGAAACTTAGAACGTTGTCAGGACGCATCTTACTTATTGAAGTGGCTGTTTGTGTGTGTTGATTCTGTACTTTGCCAACCTGTTGTTGAAGAGTTATGACGCTTCGCTCCAAGCTGGCTATACGTTGGAGTAGCTGTTCGCGGTAGTTCATCGACTGTCGCATAATTGCTTGGTTTTCGGCGTGCATACCGTGCAGATCCTGCAAAATAGCGCCACGTATTTGCCCGGCCAATGATTGTAAGTCGTTACGAGTTAAAACACTACTCAGGATAGCGGATTTGGCACGATCAACACTGTTTTGGACATCTTGACGAGTCGCTGGTTCTGCCATAACTACCTCTCCCTCTTCTGCAGTTATTACTATGAGCCAAACAGACCAAGCCAGTCTGTGATAAGCATCACAAACCAATTGTGATTATTAGCTAGTATCCGGCTAATTAAGCCGGATTATTGATGTCGGTAGCGTCGGTTGTAAAACAAAGTACCGGCGATAGTCGTAAAACCAAAGATAGCGACAACGTCGCCAGGACCAGTGTTGGCAAGCTTGCCATTAACAGCAACCGTAGGCGTTGTGGTCGTTGTACTTGGTGAAGGCGTTTGAGTTGTAGCTGAGCTAGTTTGAGGTCCAGTTGTAGTTGCAGGTGCTGGAGAAGTTGCTGGAGGTGTCGGGCTGGTGTTTGAGGACTGGCTAGAGGAGGCCTTAGGGGTAGTTGGCGTTGAGGCTGGAGTTTTATTGACCACTGTTGGGATTGGTTTTGGATTATTCTTATGCGTTAGTTTGCGGTAAGTCCAGCGGCCGCCAAAAAAGATCACAAATACGACAGCAATGGTAGCTAACAACGTAACTAAACCAAGCAACCAGGCTACACCAACTCTTTCCCGGCGTTCTGATTCATAGTACTGAGTTACTTCTGGCGGTACAGAAGCTTCATTATCACTTGATTTGTTGCGCTTAAATGGCCACATTTACTAAACTCCCTTGAATAATACTTATTCTAGTACATTATAGCTATTTTAGCAAGACTAGCGCATTACAACCTAATTGCTATACTTGACCTACAACGCAAAAACATGGAGGGTAACCATGCCAGGCAAAGATGCTTTGAGAGAATATTTGCACGAACAAATACCGGCTAAAGGCTTTATGAGTGTTGATTACGGTGTAACAGGAGCCGATCTTGACCCTTTGTTTGCCCAGTTCAGGGACTTCTTAGATCTATGTTATGAACCAGGTGGCAAACAATTTGCGGATGCTATTGCCTTCACACCAACGGATCCTACGGCCGGCGGTGATTACTATGTTGACCGGCGGCGTATCGGCAAGATAAATCCACACTCCATCAATCATGATGAACCATCTACAGAAGATAAAGATGTTGCCCACATTGGTCCACGCAGTTTAGAGCGTGCCAAAAATCAGCTCGGGAATTTACCCAGAGTAATGCATGATTTTTTAAGCAGTTGCGTTGAGTTGCAACAAGCCACCATCAAAGCTTTAAGGCCAGTTTATGACGCACTCGATTTGGAGGAGATTATGTTGGCGCCCGATAGCCTAGATAATCAAATAGTTACTAGATTACTGCGCTACCTTGGGGCCGCTACTGTATATAAGGCAGATTTACATATTGACCGAAGCGCTTTCACGGCTGCTAATTGGGAGAGTAGCTCTGGTCTAGTGGGAGCACCTAGCAATAACGGCATAAAAACGCCCATTGAAGTGACAGATTTTGACACCAGTCTAGAAAAAACACTAAATTCTCCGATCGCGCACAGAAGCGGAGAGTTAAAATTCTTTTTAGGCGCCGGCTATAACCGCCTGCCCAATGATATTTTTGAGCGAAATGGTCAATTACCTCAGCTAATGCATGGTGTTCTCAATGATAATCCAGAAGCCGAGCGCGATGCAGTTGTAAACTTTATGCATCCACCAGCAGGCTTGTCAGGATATAGAATACCGAAGTCTCATGAGACCGGTTCAGCCAAGATTAGAGCTAGATTGCTTGGCAAAAACGAATTCTCAGAAGAAGTAGCTTAACGATTCATGAGCTTTTTAGAGCTTTTCGTAAAATTTGAAATGCTGTATCGACATGCTGATCAGCAATCAATACAGTTATATCATCGTGAAGCGTCACCACCTCAGCCAGCGGAATACCCGCGACCGCTAGTAGCAGTACGATGTAGCCATATGCCCCGATGGTTTTACTCGATTCGTTATTTAGCGTAACTGTTAGGGCGGCCATACTATTTTGAATCCGTGTGGCATCCTTCTTGAAGCGTGACGCGTCTTCTTGACTTATAGCAAGCATCGACTCGCTACGCCCCTGAGCAAAACTAAAAAAACGATATTTCTCTCCTTTTGCCAGCTGTAATGGCTTTCCTTTCTCAAACGTCAAAATAGTCACATCAAGTTGTATCTGAATATTTTTGGCATTGGGAGCGCGAATACCTTTGTTTAGGGATTGTTTTTTATTGGTTAGTAACCGGCGTATAGCCATACTAATTGTTCCTAGATCCACAATCTCGCCGTGCTGTTCTTGAATCGTAGGTTTTAGATAACGCGCCAGACTCGTTACATTAATCAGATCTTCTTGTAGCCAATAAAGTATGTCCGGTTGTTTGCTAAGTTCAGTTTCAACAAGAGAACGTAATGTAATCATGTTAATAATTTAACAAAATGTTAGATGTTTGTCAATATTACATAATAATTTCCCGCATTTTGGAAGATTATCTACTATGGTGTAGTTAGTTAAATTAAGGAGCTTTTATGGAAAATCAACCGATGTTTGCATTCAACGAAGTGGTTGATAACCGGACTTTTAGGGAAATGGTGACAGATCGACTGGCAGCTGACCACCCTCACCTACTGGAGAAGTGGGGTGATAAGCTTGGGGATCCCATGATGCAGACTGCATTATGGACAATCATGGATGCCAGTGATATTCGTGCCAAAGCTGCCGAAGCCCACTTACTCGCTGCCGTTTCAGATTTACTACAGAATGATGAGGCTCTAAAAATACTGAGAAGCGCTGATCATATTAGCAAATGGTTTGACCCGTGGAACGATCGTTTGGCAGAAGTAAGCGGAGATCCCAAACCACACCGCGGATTCAGCACTTTTGGAGATCAATGGGACGGGGTAGTACAGAAATTTCATGAGCTCACTAAGGGCCAGCGAGATATACCTGCGCCTAGTCGCCCGGCAGAATTTATTTCCCAGGAGGTCATACGCATTTTATCTCCTCCTTCTTTCGAGCCCGTAGGTTTTGTGTCTGTACCTGAAACACATGATGCAGATGTATATTTTTCACATTTTGAAGACTTTGCTCAGTGTTTCCCCGCCACCAAGATTCAAGTGGTGGATAAGCCCGACCGGCGGGCTTGGGCAGCCATTGCACTATGTGATAACGGCCTTGGTCTGGCTTTCTTTGCTTCGCAAGAACTCACCGAAGGTGAGCCAATCAAACTACAAGTAGAGCCAGTTCAGGAAAACACAGCATTGGAACTTAGGCAGGTGTGATATTAGTCCTCAGGAAGGAGTAGCCCGACAAAATGTGTTCCCTTTTTGCCGGCTTTGGTGAGGGAACCTATCTCGGTTCCCTCATGGTCCTACATCATCCCCATGCCCCCGCCCATGCCGGACATGTCCGGCGCAGCAGCAGATTTGGGTTCAGGAACATCAACTACTAGTGCACCCATGGTCATGGATGTGCCAGCAATTGAGACTGAGTTCTGAATAGCTTCTTTAACGACTCTGGTTGGATCAACGATACCAGCTTCTTTTAGATTAACCAGTTTGGTTGGCTCGTTAACATTGATGCCAACGCCATGTTTGCTTTGTTCGGTGACTTTTGCCAATTTTGCTTCGGCGTTCTGACCAGCATTAGCCATCAGTTGTTTGAACGGTTCGAGGAGAGCGTTTTTTAGTAAACTAGCGCCAGCTGATTCGACAGAAGCGCCATCAATTTTGATTAGTTTTGAAAGATCGACATAAGTGACACCACCGCCAGCTACGATACCTTCATCCAAGGCAGCTTTGACGGCTGCAACGGCGTCGTCGACACGGAATTTCTTCTCTTCTATCTCTGTTTCGGTGGCACCACCGACCTTGATGACGGCTACTTTGCCCTGCAAGGCAGCGCGGCGTTTTTCCAGGTTTTCTTTGTCGTATTCGCTGGTAGCCGAGGTAATCTGAGCATTAATTTGACCAATTCGAGTTTTAACATCGCGGGCAGAACCATCGCCTTCAATGATTGTAGTGTTGTCTTTGTCGGCGATCACTTTGCGAGCACCACCAACTACGTCTAGCTCAACATTTTCAAACGTCATGCCGCGATCTTCAGTTATGACCTGAGCACCAGTTAGGATAGCGATGTCTTCCAGGATCTCGGTGCGGCGGTCACCAAAGGCAGGTGCCTTGATAGCAATCGTATTGAAAACACCCTTGAGTTTGTTGAGTACCAAGGTACCAAGGGCTTCGCCCTCAACGTCTTCAGCAATCAGGATCAAATCTTTCTTGTTGGCGTTGGCCAGTTTTTCCAGTAGCGGTAAGAATTCTTGAACCGAACTAATTTTTTTATCAGTGATGACGATGGCCGGTTTCTCAGCCACTGCCTCCATGCGAGCGGTGTCGGTCACCATGTAGGCGCTAACAAAACCACGGTCAAAGGTGAAGCCCTCGACAACTTCTGACTCTAGAGCCAGTCCCTGGCCTTCTTCGACCGTGACAACGCCGTCTTTGCCGACTTTATCAATAACTTCAGCAATCAAATTACCAATTTCTGGATCACCGGCGCTGATGGTGGCAACTTCGGCGACGCGCTTTTTATCGCTTTTAATGTCTTGAGAATAACTACTAAGCTTAGAGATAGCTTCGTGCGCGGCGGCTTCTAGACCTTTGCGCAACTGCATTGGATTGTGTCCGGCCGCGATCAGTTTGTTGGCTTCATTTAAGATGTGGTAAGTCAGGACGGTGACAGTGGTTGTGCCATCACCTGCCACATCGTTCATTTTGCTGGCAGCTTGTTTAATAAGCTCAGCGCCAACTTTGTAGCCCAGCGTCTCGTCATCTACATCTTCCAGCTCAACGCCTTTAGCTACGGTCACACCGTCGTGAGTAACCGTTGGGTTGCCGTAAGTTTTGCTGATAACTACATTGCGACCTTTTGGACCCATGGTAGTCTTGACTGCGTCGTATAAAATCTTGGCTCCGCCTAGTACGCGCCGTCTAGCATCATCATCATAAAATACTTTTTTGGCCATTAGATTCTTCCTTTCTTTATCCTATGTTTGCCAGAGATGTAGTAATGAATCAACGAACCAATCCCCAGGATCAAGCCCAGTCCGACCGCTATATCAATTATCCAGACAATAGCATTGCCAACTGGATTATCCGTAATAACATCTTGTATACCAGCCGTGGCAAACATAACTATCATTTATTTAACCGTTGCCAGAATGTCTTCTTCTTTGACCAGAATAAACTCGTCAGAACCTAGTTTGACATCTGTTGTTGAATAACTTTTATAAATAATCTTATCACCAGCTTTGACCTGTTTAACATCCTTGCCGACTGCTAAAACCTTGGCAACTTTAGGTTTTTCCTGAGCATTGTCAGGTAAATATAAACCACTGGCAGTCTTAGTTTCGGCTTCTTCACTTTTGGCGACCACATAATCGGCCATCGGAGCAATTGGTACGCTCATTAGTAATCCTCCTACAGGTTAGAAAAGGATTGGTAGTCCTCGCAAACATCACCAATCCGCTGGCACTCATAATATCCGAGTGCTAATTACTCTGTCAAGTGAGTTTGATTGCTATAATAATGCTAATGTCCAAAACCATTTTGATGTGCGCACCGACGTATTTTGATATTGAGTACGAGATCAATCCTTGGATGGATAAGGGTAACCAGGTAGATACCAAACTTGCTGGCACGCAGTGGCAAAAACTTTATAAAACTTATGCTGAAGCTCTGGGGTGGGATGTCCAATTGATTGAGCCAGTCAAAAAGCTTCCGGATATGGTTTTTACTGCCAATGGCGCCCTGGTCATAAATGGCAAAGTCGCCCTCCCCCGTTTCCGTTACGCCGAACGTCAACCTGAAACCGAGTATTTCCGCCAATGGTTTGTAGCCGCCGGCTACCGTGATGTCTTCTTGCCCCACAATGATTTTGAAGGTGAAGGCGATGCTCTTGTCTGGAACGACTTAATCTTTGCTGGACATGGCTTCAGAAGCGATAAAGCCAGCCATCATGAATTGGCTGATTTTTTTGATAAAAAAGTTATAGCTATAGAACTAAAAGATCCGCGTTTTTACCACTTAGACACTTGTCTAACTATTGTTAGTAATGACACTGTGGCGCTTTGGCCCAAGGCTTTTAGCGACGAATCACTGGCTAAAATTCACGAGCTAGTGCCGAACGTGATTGAAGCAACAGATGAGGATGCGTTGGTTTATGGGCTGAACGCTATGAGTGATGGCAAAAACATTGTCATTCCACAGGCTGCGCGCGGCTTGATTAAGCAATATGAACAACGCGATATGACCGTTTTGCCAACACCAATTACTGAATTCCAAAAATCCGGCGGCGGTGTTAAATGCCTGACCCTAGAGATCAGGTCGTAAGCTATTCTCTCGGCGCAGTTGTATATAGCCCTGGCTGTCCACACCATTTAGCCATCCGCCTCTTTCGTATTCATCATCTCGCCAGGTAGATGGAATTACCAATATCTTATGGTCTTTAGCGTCTTGAGCAAGCCAATGTAGCTCACGACGCAATTGTTGACTATCAGGATCAGGTACATTGAGGCGTGTGCTTAAAAACCACGCGCCCAAACGCTGAGTTTTGCTAGGTGATAGTTGTGAAGTCTTATCGTTTCTATTATCAACTCCGCGACCGCGATTATCCCCCTCTTTGTACCATACGGGGAGATCAGCATTACCAGTGGCACGTCCTTGATCTACTGTAGCAATTCCCTTCATCCAGTGACTACTGGCAATGTGAGCCTTTGGAAAAGCCCGCTCAAAGAACTTTGAGGCAATATCCAAGGTCCGTCCTGACGCAAATACTTCGTCAACTATTAACACTACTTTGTCGTCAAATTTGGTTGGTACTCGATCTATTTCTTCGTTAATTCCGTCTTTTTTATAGCGCGGAGAAACAAATAATGATCTGAGACTTCTGATGATACTTTGGGATATCAGATCAATGTTCATGTTGCCTCTACCTTCGGGGTCAATCTGGTTAACCCATTGTTCTCTATCGATATTAACGAACCTAAAGGCCGGCATCTCAGGCACATTTCCCTCGGCGTCAGCTGCCAATTGGGGCCACAGTTCTTTGGTCAACCAAGAAACTGGCCTAGCTGACTTGTCTAGCCAAACAACAAAATCTGGACGCTTGAAGTGGGTTTCATTGGATTCATAATCTTTGACCGGAACTCCTTCAGTCATTTGACGAATTAACTCATCGGTCAAATGAATATATTCCATGCGGAGTTGTTCGCTTGTCTTAAAAGAACCATCTGTCCGATGATGACCAACAAGTAATTCGTATTCCGGGTGCTCAGAATGATCTTCAACCTCTGGGGCAAGAAGCTCCTCTGGTGTTAGAGGATGAGAAGAAGATTCAGGATGCATAGCTTCAGCGGCGCTCATAGATGTTTATTATAGCATAAATCATATATATTACAATCATTTGTGCTTGAGAAATAGTACGCCGGTATTATGAACTCGGGTTTCATCAACATGGTCATAAAGAATAGCTAGGCCAAAGGCCGGACGGCCTGTTTTATTTTCACCAAAACTAATGACGATAGCCCGGTTGTTAGTCCCTTGAACGTTTATTTTATACGCAGTGTAGCTTGTATTTAGGCTCTGTTCGGCGGTCACGTCTTTTTTGCGTCGATTGCCAATTGATACCGGTCTAAGTTGCTTGCCATGTCCTTGTTTTATATTGGCGCTCAAATTAGGAATGCCGTTTGTTTTAACAGACTCGGTCAATTTACTTGCAATAGAAATGCCGTCTTTGTCCTTCTGTCTTTCTAGTCGTTCTTTTAGATCCTTTGTTGGACGACTCAATTCGGTTAGATCAACAAAATCATATTCCATATTTTCAGTAGTTATCTTTTGAGCTGGCAAATCAACCTTTTCTTCTCCGTTAATCCAGCCGATTCTAGCCATATCTACGCTTAGCGTAAGTTTAGTTTTTTCTCCAACCTTTTGGCGATTTTTTGCAGCCATTTCCTTGGCGGCAGCTATATCTTGCTCGGCTTGGCGTTGTAATACTTCGCTCAATGCTAATTCGCCAGCAATCATAGCAATTAATTCTTCATGTTCAGTTAATTCGTGTCCGGTTAAATCAACGACCTCAGATAAAAGCTGGTTGAGAAAAATTTGATCTGGATTTTCTGGGGTTTCCGTCATTTTTTATTTTGAATTCCTAATAAATATAATAGCATACTAATGTAGTTTTGTAAATACTTGTTCTATTTTTGAGCTAGTTCAGTAATAACTTCACCTAGACGCTGCGTAAATTCACTTTTTGCTCTTACTGCGGCCGCTTCACGAGCAAAATCTTCTTGCTTTTCAATAGGATCTATTAAGCCTGGTCGGTTGGTTTCTAGCTCTGCTAATTCTTCATCAACCTCATGACTAATCTGTTCGTGAAAATCAATCACGGGTTTTAAGTCTTTGCAATTAGTCTCACCACCGTTTTCCTTTGCCATTCTGATGACTTATTGTATAACTTTACTCTCTTCAACGCAAGTTCTTGCAGCCTGTTTTGCTGTGGCTATTTCATCCCAAGGGTGTTCACCGCTAGCATCTTCTTGGGTTTTTTCGTGGCCTTTACCAAGGAGTAGGACCATGTCGTCCTTTTTAGCCCGACTGAGTGCAAATTTGATGGCTTCGGTGCGATCATGAATTAAAAACAGATCTTTGTCTCTAATTTTGCCAGCCTTTTCAACGCCGACCGCGATGTTATTTAGGATTTGATCTGGGTCTTCCTGCCGATCATCTTCCTGCGTTAGCACAACTTCATCGGCATATTTACCGGCTATTTCACCTTGCAGCGACCGTTTGCCTTTATCGCCACCCCCCAGCGAACCAAAAACGGCAAAGATTTTGCCTTTGACCATTGGCCGAATGTCGGCAAAAAGCTTCTCAAAACTGTCTGGAGTGTGGGCATAATCGACGATAACATCGAAGTCTTGGCCCTCGTCAATATTGGTCATCCGGCCTTCGACGCCTTGCAACACGGCAATGCCGTTTTCTATCTGTTCTGGCGTGAGTCCTAACACCTCACCGACAGCTACGGCCGCCAAGGAATTGTAGACATTGAAACTGCCGGGTAATTGGCAGGAAATGTTATAAATGACGTCGCCAAAAGTGGCTTTGTAACTTACGCCATTGGGCGTTAGCTTTACATTTGTGGCCCGCAAATCACCTCTTTTGATGCCGTAAGTTAACGGTTTTTCGATGGCTTTGGTAAAAATCAGCGCGTTGGGATCATCGGCGTTAATAACACCGGTGCGCAAGCCTTTTTTGTTATGGTCGGCAATGGTAAACATCTTTTTCTTGGCGTTTAAATAGCGCGCGAAAGTACCGTGGTAAGCTAAATGTTCATGCGTCACATTGGTCATGACAGCAACTGAATACGGCACACCCCAAACACGGTGCTGAGCTAAGGCATGGGAGGTTGTTTCCAGCACCAGCCATTCAACGCCTTGAGCTTTCATTTCCTTAATCCTCACTAAGAATTCTGGCACACTAACATTGGTCATATGATGGATTTGCGGCCGAATATCGTCGTTGACCCCATAAGCCACAGTGGTCATTAGGCCAACGTTGTAGCCGGCTTCACGTAGCATGCGGTGGATCAAGAAGCAGGTCGAAGTTTTGCCGTTTGTCCCAGTTACACCGACAACTTTTAGGTCTTTGGCCGGAAAACCATGCAGGGTGTTCAAGGTGATGGCTTCAGCTTTGTGTCCGGCCGGCTCGATTGTCTTAAATACTCTGCTGGGCATGACTTTTTTTACTGCGGACTTAAAACTCATGTCCTAAAGTATACTAGTTCCATGCGTATTTTGGGGATCGAAACCAGTTGTGATGAGACGGCCGCCGCAGTAGTAGAAGATGGCAAAAAACTGCTGAGCAATGCCGTGTTTTCCAGCATGGATTTGCACGCCGTTTACGGGGGTGTGGTACCGGAAATCGCTGCGCGTAGCCATATTGAAGCCATTATGACAGTTATTAATCAGGCAATGGATCAGGCTAAGACAGATTGGTCGCAAATTGATGGGATTGCCGTAACATATGGTGCCGGCCTTGGTGGCTCCCTGTTAGTTGGTGTTATGACGGCCAGAACTTTGGCCATTACCAAGCAAAAACCGCTTTACGCTATTAACCACGTTGAGGGTCATATTTACGTAAATTTTTTGACTGATACTTCTCTGCCCAGTTATGAATTGCCAACCAAACAGCCAAAGTTTCCGATGCTTGGGCTGATTGTTTCTGGTGGCCATTCGCAGTTAGTACTCTGGCAAGACCACTTTAAGTACAAGCTTCTAGGCCAAACACATGATGACGCTATCGGTGAAGCCTTTGATAAAGTCGCCAAAATCCTTGGTCTACCCTACCCTGGCGGCCCAAGTATTGAAATCGCCGCCAAAAATGGCAACCCCAGTGCTTTTAATCTGCCCAAAGCCAAACTTCAGGGTAAATACGACTTCAGCTTCTCCGGCCTTAAGACAGCCGTCCTTAGAGTTGCCCAGGAATTGGCCGGCAAAAGCCATGACTTCCCTTCCAGCGGCCTCTCAGAGCTTCTCAGCGACAAACAAAAGGCAGATTTAGCGGCCAGCTTCCAAAAAGTAGCTATGGAGACAATTGTTGATAAGACTTTGTTGGCCTACGAGGAGTTCCAGCCAAGGAGCGTAGTTATAGGTGGTGGCGTGGCTGCCAGCTCTGCCCTGCGTAAGGAGTTGTCAGACAGATTACCCTACCCTATTAGCTACACTGACCGTAAACTATGCACCGACAACGGCGCTATGATAGCCACTTTAGGCTGTTACAAAGCTATGCTCAAACAACCCACCGCCGACCCTTATTCTCTAGAAATCGCCCCAAACCTTAGCATGTAGCGACTAGCTTCTTTGGAGCTGCGTTCCACCAGCAATATGCTCATTACCACTGACGGCATAGAGCTGAATCGTCTGGAAAGCCCGCCTACAAAAATTATCAAAGATATAGTTGGTTGCCTCTTCGTCCTCGGCATTCAGTATTTCAGAGAACAAGGATGTGCCGTACAGTTGACAGCCTTCGGCTGCTAGCCCAAAGGCTTCATTGTATTCAACTGTTCCCTCTCTTAGCAAGATATCGACAACGGCTATTTTACAGATCGCATCTAGTACTGTATCTGGTTTAACGCTTGATTGAGCCCGCCAGATATATTCCTCGA
Source organism: uncultured Candidatus Saccharibacteria bacterium (assembly GCA_964548655.1). Classification (GTDB taxonomy): domain Bacteria; phylum Patescibacteriota; class Saccharimonadia; order Saccharimonadales; family CAZJQT01; genus CAZJQT01. The sequence goes on along the minus strand of CAZJQT010000001.1, from coordinate 13,469 downwards.
GCTTTAAACTGAGGGGTCCTTTAAATTCAGGTCTAACATTCCCAATAACTAAGTCTCGGTAATCACTGTCGTTATCAGCTAAAACCGCCTCTTTGTCGAGGTTGGGATAGGTGTAAGGAATATAAAAACGGTGATTCTCTAAGCTTTGGTCCATTAAAATAATTAGAACAATAACCGAGCATTTTGTCAATGCTTTATCTCTGTTATTTTGAGTGGTATAATGCATATGAAAACAAAAAGTTGGTATTATCCGCAAGTCCATGCGGATCGCACACAACATAAACGGTGGAACAGACTGAAATGCAGAGGGTTTTCGTGTGAAAGCCTTGTGTGGTTTTGTCTGAATTTTACGTGAAAACTTGTTATGTTTTAGATTATTAAACAGGGGTGATATACTATCAACCTGAATGAAACTACCTAAAACATACGAGCCTAAGGCTTACGAATCTGACATCTACGACCTCTGGGAGAAAAGCGAGGCTTTTAAACCAAAGGCTCGAGGGTCAAAAGAGAAATACTCTATAGTTTTGCCACCCCCGAATGCCAATGGTGATTTGCACGTTGGCCATAGCTTTATGTTTGCTTTGCAGGATGTTGTCATCCGTTATCACCGCATGAAAGGGGACTCAACCCTCTGGTTGCCAGGCGCTGACCATGCTGGCTTTGAGACTCAGGTTGTTTATGAAAAAGTGCTGGCTAAACAGGGTAAAAGCCGTTTTGATTTCAGCCGAGAAGAGTTATACAAACAGATTTGGGATTTTGTGGCGCAGAACAAGGACAACTACGACTCACAGTTCCGTCGTTTGGGCGCCAGCGTGGACTGGGATCACTACGTCTACACGCTTGATGATAAAATCATTGATCGCTCATATAAAACCTTCAAAAAAATGTGGGATGAGGGTCTAATTTACAGAGGTGAAAGGCTCGTTAATTTTTGTACTTTCCATGGCACTGGCTTTGCCGATATTGAGGTTGAGTACCGCGACGTCCGTGGTCATTTGTACTACCTAAAATATCCACTAACTGACGGTAGTGGGGAAGTGATTGTTGCGACTACACGGCCAGAAACCATGCTAGGTGATGTCGCTGTAGCCGTGCATCCAAACGATAAGCGCTACAAAAAATTCATTGGTAAAACTATCAAATTGCCACTGAGCAACAGGGAAGTGCCGATTGTTACTGACGAATTTGTGGACACAGCCTTTGGCACTGGCGCCGTTAAGATTACACCTGCTCACGACCCCAACGACTTTGAGGTAGCCCAGCGTCACGATCTACCAATGATCAGCGTCATTGACCATGAGGGCAAGATGAGCCATGAAGCACCTGCAACATACCGTGGACTAACTGTAGAAGATGCCCGCAAGACCGTTTTAGCTGACCTGGAAAATCAAGGTTTTGTGGAGAAAATAGAAGACCATCACCATTCGGTTGGGCACTGTTACAAGTGTGGGACCGTTATCCAGCCGCTGCTCCGTGAACAATGGTTTGTAGACATGAAACCGCTGGCAGGTCCAGCTATAAAAACGCTCAGGGCAGGGAAGATCAAGTTCTATCCGGAGTCCAAAAAAGACCAGCTTATTAAATATCTAGAAGGCCTTAGGGATTGGAATATTTCGCGGCAAATTGCCTGGGGTATACCGATTCCAGCGTTTGTTAACAGGGAAGATCCGCAGGACTGGATCTATGACGAACACGTAGAAAAAGAGGAGATAACTGTTGGCGGCAAGATCTACCAGCGCGACCCTGATGTGTTTGATACTTGGTTTTCTAGCTCCAGCTGGCCTTACGCTACCCTGGATTTTCCTGATAGTGATGACTACAAAGATTACTACCCGAATTCCCTAATGGAAACCGGCGGCGAGATCCTCTACCCTTGGGTTTCGCGCATGATTATGATGGGACTTTATGTTACTGGCAAAGTACCGTTTGAAACCGTTTACATCCACGGCTACGTGTTGGCTGAAGATGGTTCAAAAATGAGCAAATCGGTCGGTAATGTTATTGACCCGATGGCTGAAGTCGATGAGTATGGCTCCGACGCTCTCAGGATGGGTTTGATAGCCGGCCGTGTACCGGCCGTGAACCGAGGCTATGATCCACGTCGGGTTGAGGAAGCTCGTAATTTTGCCAACAAGCTTTGGAACGTGGCCAGATTTATTGAAGACAAGGTTGGTGATGAGTTTCATCTCAAGTCTAACCCGGTCCCAAAAACTGCTGCTGATGCTTGGATATTGAGTAAATTACAACATTCTATAAGAGAAGTTGGTGAGTTTTTGGACGATTACCGCTTTGCAGAAGCATCTGACCACATCTACCATTTGCTGTGGGATGACTTGGCTGATTGGTACATTGAAGCCAGCAAAGTCGAGCCAAATCTAGGCGTCCTGGCCTATGCTCTAGAAACTATTTTGAAGCTGACTCACCCCTTTGCCCCGTTCGTGACCGAGACCATTTGGCAGACGTTGAAATGGGAAAAGGGCTTGCTCATTACTACCCCATGGCCCAAAGCAATAGAGATCAGTGCTGGTAAAGCTAAAGAATTTGAAGAAGTTAAGTCAATTGTCAGCGAAATCCGCTATATTACAGCCAGCCTTAAGGTCGGCAAACCAAATCTTTACTACAGCGACCAGCCTTTCATGAGCGAAAATGCCGGGTTGATCAAGAGTTTGGCGGGACTAGGTGAAATTAAGCAGGCTCAAGACTACGCTGGGCTGCGTTTGATTTCTACTAAATACGAAATGTGGTTAGATCTAAGTGAGCAGCAAATCAAGCAATTTACAGATGGTTTGAACGCCAAAATAGCCGAAACCGAGCAGCAAATCAAACAAATGGAAGGCCGGCTGAAAAACAAAGCTTACATCCAAAAAGCGCCGGCAGAACTCGTAAAAGAAACCAAGCAACAACTGGTTGATGCTAAAGAACTATTAGCCAAGCAGCAGTCTGAGTTTAATCAGTTTTCCAGTCTTTAGCTGACCTTTGCTTAAAAGAAGTCAGAAAGCCTTCGCCGGCAACTCTTATGCCTGCCAGAATATAAAAGGCGGCTGCCAGGCCATCCTCCGGTCCATTGAAATTCGACAAATGTTCGGCTCCAAAACTTATAGAAGCTATACCGACAGTCGCATAACAGATAACTCTGCCGATCTCACTTAGAAGCTCTTTGCCTGGATGTTCTGTCGGTGCTTCTTGGATTGTTTCGTTTTCCATAAGTTAATTATAACTCTAGGCGGGTTCAAGAGCTTTGCGGACGTTTTTGGCGCTTTCAGACGGGCGAAAATCATCAAACCAAAGTACATGCCAGTCAAACTTCTCGGCAGCCATTAAATTGGCTCGTGAATCGTCTACCAGCAATATTTCTTTTGCTTTCACCCCACTTCGTTCGGTAGCTATCTTATAAATTTTGGCTTCCGGCTTGATGGCACCGACTACCGAAGAGTCGATAATAGCGTCGTAGTTAAGTTTGGGTAATAACCCCTTGGTCAGCATTGAATCAATCAGCCCAGGCATAATATTGGATAACAGGCCGACGTGATAATTTTGGCTCGCCCAAGTTACTAGCTTGTCCATTTCCTCAATAGCATCAACCGCTTCTAGATAATACTGTGCCCAATCAATTTTGTTGCCGCCCAGACGTTTGCTAAGTGCAGAATTGAAATCTACAAGGCTCATTTCACCCTTGCAAACCGCATCATTGTAGTGCCAAAAGGTAGTCTCGATAACGTCAGGTGAAGCGCCAGTATCCTCGGCTAGTTTGGTGAAGGCGCGGTGGAAAAAGCGCACCAAACAACCATTAATATCAAAGTAAATAAAACGAATGCCGGACTTGGAAACTAGTTTGGGTTTGTGATCGGGCAGGGCAGGGGCAAAAGCACCCACTAGATCATCCAAGCCACTGCCAACCGCAGCTGCAATCGATTGAATTGTAAAGATTGATGGAGCCTTGATAGCACCGCGTTCAATCTTGGCTAGGGTAGAGTAGCTAAGTCCAGTCTTATGACACAGTTGCTGCTGTGTCAGACCAGCTTTTTTACGGGCGTTTTGTAACGCCTTGCCTAGACCCACCTCGTTCATATGAGTATTATCGTACTAGTTTAGGCCCAATAATAAAAGTATTTTGGCACTATCCGGCTATGTCAGTGCTTAAAAATTATACCCATTAATATGGTAACTACTGCTAAAGCAAGAAAGCCGGCAATCCCAGCCACAACTATGGCATTTTTGGTATTGCCACCGGTACTACGGATGACTTTGCTGTAAATCCAGGCGCCAAATCCGGCGCCGACAAGGAATCCGATCATTAAGTTAGACAACATGGTTTTATTGTACCTCAGAAAGCCAGACGCTTTGCCATTTCAGCTAGGGCAGGGTGGTCTGGTTCGGCATTGGGGTCTGGAATAGAGCGAAATTCTTCAACTGTAGAAAAAGGTATTAGGTGTACGTGAGCATGATGCACATCAATGCCAATAACTTGCATGCCAATTCGCGGCACTCCCAGAACTTGGCACAGACGCTTGGCGATTTTTTGAGCCACAGCCATCACAGCTTCGTAATCTTCCTCTGGGAGATCCCAGAGTGGATCAACTTGGCGTTTAGATACTACAAGCGTATGGCCAGGTTGAATGGGGCTTCTATCGAGAAACGCTAACGTTTTATCGTCTTCGTAAATCTTGTGGCAAGGAATCTCGCCTTTGATGATTTTGGTGAATATACTGTCCTCAGCCATAAGAATATTGTACCCTAGAACTAACATGTCACTAGGCCGCAAATTATTGACCTGGCTGTGCCGGAGCCTGCTACGTTTTAGCCTGCTAATGATTTTGCTGTTAGTTGTTGTATTATCTCTGATCGGATCGTCAAAACCGCTGAAAGACAGCCTAGTAAAAAGCCATATTTATGACAATTTTGTTAATTTTGTGCTGGATAAAGCCGACCAATCCAAACAGAATACCTCAGACAATATCCCCCTAAACGATCCAGCTATCAGGTCTATTATCAAACAAACTTTTACGCCAACTGAGCTAAGAAGCGTTAGTGAACAGTTTTTAGACGGAACTTACCACTGGCTTGATGGTAAATCGACTCAGCCTGATTTCAGGATCGACCTGAGTTCTAACAAACAAGCCATAGCCAACGGGGTAGGGGTGCATGCGGCTGAGCGCCTCAAGTCACTACCGCCATGCCAGTCAATCCCCAGCGGTGACATAGATCCGTTCAAGATAGACTGCCGTCCGCCTGGGATTGATCTGAGTGCTGAGCAACAGCAACTGACAAGCCAGGTGCTGAATAACCAGGATTTCTTGCCGAACCCAGTCATAACAGCTGACACTATTCCTAAGAACGAAAAAGGTCGAACATTTAGCGAACAATTTAAAGCTTTACCAAAAGTTTTCCATTGGCTCAAGCTGGCACCTTGGATCTTGGGTGTGCTTTCGGCTTTGTTATCAGCGGCGATTATTTATCTGTATGAAAAACGGCGTACTGGCTGGCGAGCGGTTGGCAGAATAAGTTTGTATGACGGCGTCATTGTTTTTGTAACCAGCTTGCTCTTTGGCAAAATATTGCCAAGGTTTATTAACGCCTTGCAGCCCAATTTCCAAGCCAATGCTATTGGACCATCGTTAAATAATTTCATCAAAGCTATTATTGATAAAACTACTAACAGCTCATTAATAGCCAGCGGTGTTTTAATCGCTATTGGCATAGCCATACTGTTAGCAGAGAAAATGACGCGCTCCAAGGTAGCACCTGAAAAAGTAAAAACAGAGGCAGAAAAACCAAGTGAACCAATCAAAGAGACTAAAGAAACTCCTCAATCAATAGAAACAAAAGAAAAAGAACCCGTTAAGAAATAAGTAAAACAAAATTACGAACCAAAGTACTGTTCGTAATTTTGAGAGGAGATACAGTTATGAGATTATGTGCCAAGAGCGGAAACTTGTTTTAGCTCGCAGCACATAATTTCATTAACTTGTATTGACGAAGGAGAGGTGCAGGAGTGGTTGAACTGGACGCTCTCGAAAAGCGTTGTGCCGCAAGGCACCGTGGGTTCGAATCCCACCCTCTCCGCCACATAGAAGTGGACTAGACTAATTGTTGTTTGATCTTGCGCCAGCGGCGTACTTGCAGACGGCGGGCGCGTTTGCGCCATTCGTTATTAAGCGGAGTTTCCAAATCATCGTACTCGGTTGGTGACTTGGCTAATTGATTGAGTTTGTAGCTGCTCCACAAATCATTTTCCTTAATGAAATAGTATTTGTTCATGCTCTTCCCCCACAATTACTTTTTAAAGTACTCTTAGCGTACTAGTAAATTTTAGGGGTTTCAGTAAAAAAACTTACAGAACCCTCACGGTCTGGTAATAACCCCTCAAACGTGTTAGCATTACCCCTGTTGCAATTCCATGTTGCTACCAATTTTACAAACCAAGCAACCTGTTTGCTGTTTGCAAAATTGAGAGGAGACGGCTTAGTTAGGTAGGTGCTTTTGCTGAGCAAACTTGTTTTGTCAGCAAATAAGCTACCTAACTATCACTCGTCGACGTGCACCCGTAGCTCAGCTGGATAGAGCGCCAGTTTGCGGTACTGGAGGTCGTGTGTTCGAATCACGCCGGGTGTACCAAGGTCGAACTTGGAGTATTATTGGTTAGGAGGGAAATATGGCAGACGAAAATCAACCAGCATCAAAACCAACCAAAGGCTACGGCAAACGGCCGATGTGGCAATGGGTTGTACTGTATGTAATTATCGGCGCTGTTGTTTACGGCCTGGTTTACTACTTTTTCATTCACAAAAGCGGCACTGGTTCCAGCGGTTTTAGCTACTAACAGCCAGTTTAATCCCAGATCGCAGCTATCCATGTAATGCTATGATTACTGTCATGGCCGAGCACCACAAATATTCAGCGTTAGACAAAGCTTTTTATACAAGTCTGGTCTTAAAAGCTCTAGATTCAGCATTGGAAGTTATTGGTGGAGTATCTTTATTATTCATTTCACCGGGCACGATTAACCATGCGGTGATGTGGTTGACCGAACACGAGTTAGCTACTGATCCACATGATTTTTTGGCCAATTATTTACGTCACAGTTCGGCCCATTTAACATCTTCATCTACTCTGTTTGGAGCTTTTTATCTGCTGTCGCACGGGTTGGTTAAAATCGTGATTATTATTGCTTTGTTCAAACAAAAGATTTGGGCCTACCCCTGGATGATAGCAATATTGTTAGCCTTTATTGGCTACCAACTTTACCGCTTGAGTTATCAATTTTCAGTTGGTTTAATTATTTTGACCGTCTTTGACGTGTTTGTTATTTGGCTAACTTGGCTTGAGTACAAAAAACATCGGGCTTTAGCTGAAGCTAAAATCTAACCTTGCGCATTAAGCTATCAATTGGATCACTGGAACGTTCTTCGTGTGGTAAATAACTGCCTATTAGGCCAACTACAGCATCTTCTTGTTCGGGCGGACAGTACAGGCTAATCGGTGGCATAAAACGTTTCAGGGGCAACAGCTGAATAGAATTAATGGCACCTTCTTCCAAAACTGTGAAGGATTTGAAACCAGCGTAATCATAAAACTTGGCACCAATTTGGACGCCACGATTATTGAGTTCGTATTCCAAAGTCCGCGGTTTACGAGCACCAGCCACACCAAACAGAGCCGCCGCTATAGCAATAACCACTAGAGTAATAAGGTCGTGAGTCAGCCAAAATATCAGACCACAGGCAAGTACCGTAACTACTATCAGTCCCAGGTACCAGCTGGTTGCTTTTTGGTGATCAATGTATTCAGATGCGCTCCAATTTACCGACTGGGTGCTAGTGGACGTAGTTGCTGGAACGGCGGCTTCGGCATGGTACTTCCAGGTTTGGCTTGGTTCTGGGGTCTCTTTGGCATCAGGCGTGTGAGCCTTGGCTTTGTGCTCAGTATGCTCGGGTTTGGGCTCAGGTTGCTCAACTTCAGGTTTGGCCTGCTCGTCTGAATCAGGCTGATGTGGTGTGATAGTGTCCCCTGGTTGCATAAGCGTATTGTACCACTTACCGGTAATTATCTATTTGGCGGAGAGGGAGAGATTCGAACTCTCGCGGGAACTTGCGTCCCCCTAATGATTTAGCAAACCATCCCCTTGAGCCACTTGGGTACCTCTCCGTGTCAGGTTTAGCCCTTTGGTTAACTTTCCAATATGTTGGAAAGTTAATTTTACGGGCTGACCTTCCTTTTGGATTTTCAAACAGTCAGAGCGGCAAAGCCGACTCCATGGATTGAAAATCCAGACCAAGCCCATTCTAATCAAAATCTCTAAACCAAGCTATAGGCTGTTTAGAGATTTTAAAGGAAAAGCCTGTGAGAACTGGAGTTTTGAAAATTTAATTTCAAAACGAAAGTCAAAGCAGCGCTTTGACGTGGCGGAAGGGGTGGGATTCGAACCCACGGACCCTCTCAGGTCTCCGGTTTTCAAGACCAGTGCACTCGACCACTATGCGACCCTTCCGCAACAGAGGTGATTATATCATTAAGGCTTAATTGCTTACAGTTTTTGGGCAAAGGTAGCGGCCATGACCTTTTTGGCACCATCTTTTTTGAGCAGTCTGGCCAAGGTTTCAAGTGTCGCGCCGGTGGTTATAACATCGTCCACCAATAAGATCTCCTGATTTTTGATTGCTTGCGGCTTGGTAATGCTAAAGGCCGATTCAAGCTGTTCAAAACGCTGTTTGCGGCTAGCCCCAACCTGCCGAGTGTGGGTTAAGCGAGCCAGAGCAGGTAAATATTCTAGGTTTCGCCTATTGGCCAGTCCTTTTGCTAAAAGTGCTGCTTGATCATAACCACGCTGGCGGATACGCTCAGTGGCGGTTGGCACCGGCACCACCAAAATTTGTTCAGCGAAGTAGGGTAAAAATTCATCTAAGCTTTCAGCTATGACCGAAGACGCCGAGCGAGCCCGTTCAAATTTATAGAAATGCAGTAGATCTTTGGCTGTGTTTTCATAAGCCGTATTGATCCAAACATGTTTGAGACTGGTACTAGTCCGACATTTGTCACAAACCGCGTAATCGTTAGTCAGTGCCTTGCAGCGATAGCAACGGCTTGGTAGTTGAGGGAAGGCATCAAAAGCGCAGAGCTTGCAAACCAATTTGCCCTCACAGCCACAGACAAGACAGCTATGTGGAGCAATCACAGACAGTAAATTGTCCAAAAGCGGCATAATTACTAGTTTAGACTAAGCTTTTAAACTAAACACAAGCCCGTTGCCCTGGGTTATGTGCTTGGATGCGGCGTAAGCCGGATAGTTGTTGTTGATAATATGTTGTAAATATAGGTTCCCGAGGTTGCACACCTATAACCACCTAGCTATACTGAGTAGTAACAAAAATTGCAAACACAATTGGAATAATCTGGAGGGTAACAACTATGGCACGGAAAAACCGTGACGATGAACTATTAATGGAAGATGAGCTAACAGCCGCCTTTTTGGGCGAGGAAGACTTTGGAGCGCCAGCGGACGCACCAGTTGCTGGTGATGATGCAACCGCGGCAGCCACTAACGATGACTGGGATGAAGACGAGGCCGTACCTGGCCAATTAGCCGTCGATGTTTATGAAACCAAAGAAAAGCTAGTGGTAAAAGGCCGCGTGGCTGGTGTTAACAAAGCTGATTTGGATGTCAGTATCGCTGACAATACCCTGAGCATTCGTGGCACCCTGAGTGCCGGCAACGAAGACAATGTAGAGAATTACTTTGTACAGGAATGCTACTGGGGTGAATTTAGCCGCAGTATTGCCTTACCAGTACCGGTAAAAGAAGAAGAGATTGAAGCTGTTTTGAAAGATGGTGTCTTAACAATTAGTTTCTCAAAACTAAAACAAGATTCAGTTAAGAAAATTCAGATCCAGTAAAGACAAGGCTCTAATTGAAAATCCCGCACAAGTCCGTGCGGGATTTTTGTTTGTTCGTTTCAAATACCTTATGGCCCAGGCGCAGCTTTTGCTAGGACAAAGCGCACAATGACTTGGGCGAGTGCTACCACTACTAAACCGATGATGGCATAGAGGATGGTGTTCTTGGCACCGGTAATATTACCGCTGTCGCCACCTGAGGTTATGTACTTAAGGCCACCGATGATGATCATAATGACAGATACGATACCGACAATCAGGGAGAAAATATTGATGACCAGTTTGATGATGTCATCCACCTTGGACTGAGCGGTAGCTGGATCATTCACACAACTAGTCTGGCTAGGGTCAAATGATAGATTAGCACCGTTACATAGGTTGGTGTTGATGGCATCTTGAGCATTAACCACCGCTGGCGCCAAGATTGGCACAGCAAACAATGTAGTAATGGATAGGGTGGTTAGAAATCTTTTGATAATCTTCTTCATTTTATTTAGAGGACCTTTCTTAAATACTTCAGATTAATTTATACCACAAACGCTTTAGGACTATCAAGCGCAAGTACCATCGGTCTGCCTAGTTTGCCCGGTAGGACAAGGTGCATTTGGCGTTTTGTTAATTACAAAGCGCACAATGACTTGGGCTAGAGCAACAATCACCAAACCAACTATGGCATAAAGAATGGTGTTTTTGGCACTAGCGGTGTTGGAGCCTTCGCCCTGAGACAGGATGTATTTAAGCCCGCCGATGATGATCATGATGACCGCGGCTACGCCGACGACCAGACTTAAGACATTTATGACAAGTTTAATAGTATCGCTGACTCCGCTAGAGCTTGTTGTGGAGTCACAGGTGGTGCCGGTTAGAGCTAAACCTTCACAGGCAGCGGTTTTATTGGCGTCAGTCGTGGATGGAGCAGCTTGGGCGTTTACGACTGCTGCATCCGCTAATACAAATGCGCCGCTTAGTGTTACAAATGTGATTGCTAGCATTAAAATTCTTTTTAGCATTTAGTTTTCCTTATAGTCTACTTAGCACCAATCTTACTATAACTTGGGCTGATATAGCCACTACTAGGCCGATTAAGGCGTACAAAATGGTGTTTTTGGCTGTGTTGGTTCGGTTTGGATCGCCGGTTGATAAAACGTATTGCAGGCCACCAACAATTATCATAATCACCGATGCAACGCCCGTTAGTAGGGATATGATACTGACAATTTTGGTGATGATACCATCGGTGCCAAATACGGTGTTTTTGCCTTGGTTTTGTGTATTCTGCATACAAAAAGACGACTGGTCGGCGCCGGGCTGTTGGCAAATCTGATTGTTGACATCTATGGCCAGCGCAACGGCTCCAAACGCATTTAGGCTCAACGATAGTATCCCTAGACTGGCAAAAAATTTTCTGATCATAGTTTGCCTATCACAAAATTTACGATCACACCGGCCAGTACAGTAACAGCCAAACCAATTACAGCGTACAAAATTGTGTCTTTGGCTTTGGCGGTTTCTTGTGGTTCACCACGCGACAGCACGTACTTAAAGCCGCCAAAGGTTACAAAAACTAGTGACAGTCCCCCGGCAATCCCGAGTGCGATGTTTAAGACGTTAGTTATAGTGCCGCTACCACTGCTTACTTGCGGAAAGGGACTGTCAATTGAAAAAAGTATTAGTAAATGCATATCATCCTAACTTTGCTCCTATAAATGAAACTATCGATGCACCAATAATAGCTATAGCCAGTCCAATGACGGCATTAATAATAGAAGATAGGGCTGCTTTGGTATTATCGGGCTGGCCTTGACTTGTTATATAGCGGAACCCTCCGTAGATAATGAAGGCGACCGCCACTACAGAAGCAACCCTAAGGATATCTTCAAATATGGCTAAGCCAATCAGCCAAATCACATTAAAACGGTTTGGATCAGGTTGTGAAGTGTTGCCGACTAAATCTATTTTGGGCGTGCAATCACCCTTTTTCTCCAAATATTTATCCCAGGAAACCAAGCCAAAAAAGTCGTTATTGTCACAAACGCCGCAGTTAGCCGCAACTCCCTTGGGTGCAAATGTGCCATCAGAGCATTGATCACCTAAAACTTGGGCGTAGACCGGTTTAGCATGCAAATTAGCCGACACCACTAACCCAAATACGGCCAATAATGTGGCTAGTATAAGTTTGGGTTTAGCTAGGTTTCTCATCTAAAACAAGCCTCCTGGTACTAGGAATTGTAAGAACGCGTACATAAGCATGAATACTACCAGTGCGAATATAGCATTGAATATCCGTTTTTTGGCGGCCTGGACGGCTTGAGGGTTGTCGCCGGCCGCAGAATATTGGACACCGCCGATGACTATCATGATGGTTGTTATTAAACCAAAACCGATACCCAGAAAATTAATAAGTGGCTGAATATAGTTCTGAATTATTACATTGTGGCAGATGTCGGTGGTGGGCTTTGTGGCACAGCCGCTAGCAGCAGACCCTGCTGTCCCGGAGATAATTGGTGCGGTAGTATTTATGGCCATCGTTGTGCCTTGTGGGCACAGTAGGGTACCGCCAACTTGGTTAGGTGTGCTTCCGTCAGAACATGAAAATTCTATAGAAGTACCTTGGCCAGCTGGTTCTTGGACCAGATTTTTGATACCACTATCACATGTTGCACCACCGGTTTGTCTGTCGTCAATTTTTATTACTTGTAGTTGGCCGGTGCTACAACTTCGATATTCAGTAATTGCCGCCGCCAGCACTTTTTGCGATCTAATCAGAGCTATGGTTGAAATGCCTAACAGAGTTGCAGCCGCCAACAACAATAGGTGAAATCTTTTATTTTTTAGCACTAACATTTAGCTCAACTATAATATCACTCCTTACAAATTACAACTCTTTAGCACCAGAGTATCCACCCCTAGCATAATGTGTTATAATTAGTTGTTCCACATTTACTAATTAAGAGGATTTATGAACGATAAAGATAGACGTACTGAAGAAAGCCAAGTAGAGACAATCCATTCTACGCCTCATTCAGGCAAGGCGGGTCACGAGAGACCTGTTAATGAATTTGATAAAACCCCTCTTAGTTCAGTAGAAGAAGGTGTCTTAACTGCCCCTTATGACATATCAACTCTTCCAGAAAATATGCCAAGCCTTGATGCTAACACCGTTGTCGGTGCAGAACCTTCACCATACGACGACGACACAAAAAAACCCCGGAAAAGCCACAACAAGCTTTTTGTGGCTTTGGGCACAGCCACAGCCCTTGCTATAGGTGTGGTTGGTACACTTGTGGTCACCAAAGATAGCGGGGAGTCAAAAGTGTCCGCTGGCACGCCTGCCGCAAGCGCTGGCCCAGCTGCAGACTCTGGTTCTGAAACTTCTTCGGCTCCCACCACACAAACCCCAGAAACACCTACCACCCTTAGTGATTTGGACGTAGCACGCATGAACAAAGTCTGGGTTACTCACCCCACACCCGAGTTTGCCGAGGCCGATAAATTGACTCAAGACAACATACAACCAGTCTTACAGACGATTTTTAATGACGTAACCGGTTTTGTTCAAACAGACAACATGGATT